>NZ_JAUORS010000022.1:0-59734 GCF_030548165.1 Oceanobacter sp. 5_MG-2023
TCGCTGCATTCGTCGCCTTGCCCTGAACAACGGCAACACTCGCGCAGAGCCGTGCAGGATTAAATAGATGTCCCCATAAGGAGAGGCTCAGCCCATCATCAAAAATGAAACCTGCATCAGGCAATCAGGTTGTCAGCGCAGGTGCTGGCTTTTAATGGCACCACGCTGGTCGTGGTCGGTACAGGGCAGACGGCAGGGTTCCGCCAGCCGGAACAACCTGAGTCTTCCCTTCCTGCGCTGTCAATCAGTCTCTTTTTAATTTCATGGTCGAAGCCCGTGGCTTGCGGTTGCTGTGAAAGACTTTTTTCGCAGGTGGCGCTTTGGGCTTTTGTGTTTCTTCATCGCGGCTATTGGCATTGCCACTGGACCTGGAGTCGTTACTGCCAGCGGCTGACGTGTGTGGGCGTTGTTGGTCAGCACTGGCTTGTGCTTTGTGGCTGTTGGCGTTACCGGTATTTTGGTCTGGCGCTGTTTGTTGTGCTGGCTGCGGTTTGGCAGTGGGCTTGTAATGATGGCGTTTGGTAGCCGGTACGGCGATGGCGGTGCCGTCGCCATTTATGCAGATTTTATCTGGTTCGATCAGGATGCGGCGTTCTTTATACAGTTTGCCAATCGCCATTTTGAAGGCCCGTTTGCTGGTGCCAAAGTGCATCTCAATCAGTTCTGCCGGGCTGCGGTCGCTGATATGCAAGACGCCGCCTTTGTCTTTCAGCTTTTTCATGATGCGTTCTGCCAGGCCGTCGGCACGATGGTGGCCAATTCGTTCCAGGCTGATATCAACTTTGCCGTCTTCGCGGACTTTTCTGACGTATCCGTCGAGTTTCATGCCAATACGGACGGCTGTACGAATGTCGTCGTTGTGCAGCAGTCCCCACCATTGGTGATTGATAATGGCTTTGTAACCGAGATCGGTACGCTGGGCCAGCAATAGCTTGATGGCGTCTCCGGTTTTAAGCGGTGGCTCGGCATCTTTGTTGTAAATGGTGTTGGCGACGGCCTGATCCTTGATAAAACGATTCAGTTTGGCGCTACCAATCAGGCGTCCGGTGTTGTCTTCGGTAAGGTACACCACGTACGACTTGCCTTGCTCCATACGCTGTTGCTGCTCAGCAAAGGGCACAAACAGGTCTTTGGGCAGCCCCCAGTCGAGGAAGGCGCCGGTGTTGTTGATATCAATGGCTTCCAGGCAGGCAGCTTGCCCGAGCTGGATGCGCGGTCGTTGCATGGTCGCGATAATGCGATCTTCAGAATCGAGATACACAAACACCGTGAGTGAATCGCCAATCGCGGTACCTTCGGGGACCTGGCGGTTGGGTAATAACACCTTGCCACCAAAGCCGTCATCCAGGTACATCCCCTGGGGTTGTTGGTCGATCACGGTCAGGGTATGGAACAGTCCGGCTTGTAACATGGTGGTGTCTCAACAGTGCGAATACGAAGAATAAATAAAATAACAGGGGGCTGTTTGACAGCGCTGCTGGTTGGTGGCTTGCGGGTCAGTTGCGATAAATGGTTTCAATCAAATGAAAGCCGAATTTGGTTTTTACCGGGCCTTGAACCTTGAGTAATGGCCCTTTGAAAACCACATCGTCAAAGGCTTTGACCATATCACCCTTGTTGAATTCGCCGAGGCTGCCGCCATTTTTTTTGGATGGACACTGGGAAAACTTTTGCGCCAGGCGTGAGAAGTCAGCGCCTTTATCCAGTTGGGCCTTGAGTTTGTCGGCTTCTTCGCGGGTTTTTACCAGAATATGGCGGGCGCAGGCGCGAGGCATGGGTAACTCCAAAAATAACAGGACGATGACAGGGTGGTGTTGGCAGCCGCATAGAATAGCAGAAATCAGCTCGGACGGTGGGGATGGCTGGGATTTGAATACGATTGAATCGCTGGCACTTGCCGGGCACACTGGCGGCCGGTGGTAGGTACGACCTGAAACAAACGAGGTGTCTGACGGTGGGAATAACTCTGGATGGGCTGGTGGTTCTGCTTTTGCTGGCAATGATCTGGTGGGGCTGGGCGGTGCAGCAAAAAGTGCGCTTGCTGGCGCATAAACATGTCCGCCAGCGTTGCAAGGCCGACGGCGTGCAGTGGCTGGATGATACCCTGGTGCTGGAGAGTATGAAGCCTGTTGTCGATCGCAATCGCTTGCTGGTTTGGCAGCGCTGTTATGGTTTTGAATTCAGTTCAACCGGGGAGCACCGCTACACCGGTAAGGTGCATATGCGAGGCCTGACGTTGCAATCGATCGAGATGACGGCTTACCGAACCTGACGGGTTGGCTGGTGTTGATAAGCCGGATAGCCCGGATCAGGGACGGGTTGTTTGGTTGGTTAGAAAATCCAGCATCCATTGACCAACCAGGCGAGTGTCGGTGGGCTGTGTCAGCGTGGCCATGCCTGATTGAAAGCGGGATTCGCCGATGCACCGCTGGCGGCGGGGTAACAGGCGGCGCGTGTACTCTGCGGTAAATTCCGGGTGCCCTTGAAAAGCCAGTACCCGGTTGTCGATATAGAAGGCTGCGTTCGGGCAGAAGTGACAGCAGGCCAGTCGGGTGGCGCGAGCTGGCAGTTGTTCAACCTGATCACGGTGGCTGTAGATCAGCCGGAACTGTTCTGCCGAGTGGCAACTCCATTCCGGTTGCGTCATGACTTGGCTGCTACGAACACCAATCCCCCAGCCACGGTCGCTGCGGGCCGCAATGCCTCCAAGAGTATGAGCCAACAGCTGGTGGCCAAAACAGATGCCGATCAGGGGCTTGTGTGCGGCATACGCCTGCTGCACCCAGAGTGTCAGGGGAGCCAGCCAGTCAACCTCATCGTAGACGCCGGTTTTGGAACCGGTAATCAGAAAGGCGTCACACTCATCCAGCGTTGCGGGCAATTCTCCCCGGGTAACGCGGTAATAACGGAATTCCCAGTCTTGTGCGCTGTCGATAGCGCGAAAAAACCGTTCGAACATACGCCCGTAGGAATGGTAGTCGGCTACCAGGTCGGGGTACAGCTCATCCGTTTCGAGCAGGCCAAGCCGTATCAATGTCGTATTTCCTGTTGCGTGTTGGGTGTGGGCTGGACCGACTGCCGCAAAGGGGTCAGTAAGTCTTCCAGGCCGTTGATCCGGATTTCCAGTGCCAAAGCCATCAATCTGCCCAGTTCACCGTCGGGTAAGCCTTTGTTAACGAACCAGAGTAAATATTCTTCCGGTAAGTCCATCAGGACCCGGCCCTGATATTTGCCAAATGGCATGGTATTGGAAATCAGCCGAATCAGATCGGTTTTGTCGAACATGGTGCATCTTCTCGCTAGGTGGCGGACGATCTTGTTATGTGGGCGCTGTGTCAGGCCATATAAACAGTGCCTGGTGGTGTGGCTGTTATGTCGCTGTTACATAAATTAGCAAAGATAGCAGGGGTCTGGTAACCGTAATTGGCTGGTCGAGGCTGTTTTTTGATAGAACTCTTTATGCTGTTTAAGTAGGCGCATGTGGTTAATTTTGTTATATAACTGAATGCTGATCAGTCGTACAGTATATATTTTCAGTGGCTGAAAGACTGTTCTGTCAGGCGAACAGGTGAGTTCCTGATGGTCAGTGTACTGGCAATCAAATCACCAGATAGTATTTTTATGGATGGCAGCTCGCTCACTGAATTGCCAGCAGGAGAATAACAGTGGTCAGATATTTATCCGAATCCGCTCCAGCCGATTTGAACAAGGCGGGGGAGGAATACACCCGCCAGCGTCATCGTAATCGTCGTTTGTGCCAGACTGCCGAGCGTTGCGCCCGTGCGTTTGTTGCCAGTAAAGGAGACACGGTTCAGGGTGATCTGGAAAGCATGTTGTTTCTGGTGGCCGATGCCATTGAGGCTGCGGATGCCCTGTTGCTGGTGTTAATGCCGGGCGGTGGCCAGGATGGCCGTATCGAGGCGGTGGCAAGCCAGCAAGGTCCAGAACCGGTACGTGAGCGGCTGGCCGGGTTTTCGCTGGATGCCCTGATGTCGTCTGCCACAGAGCTGCCGGATATCTATCACTGTCAGGAGGTGCTGGCAGGTCAGTCGATGTCAGACTGGCAATACCTGTTGGGCGGCAAGCCGGGTCTGGTGTTGCCACTGATTAATCAGGGCAAGCTTAAAGCCGTGATGGCATTTGCGTTCGAGCTGGATGATCTGGTGCTGTCGAGGGAAGGCCGGTCGGCCTTGTTGACGCTGGCACATATGGCGGTGGTTTTTACGGATGTCGGGGTGCTGGATGCGGCGCTGCAATGCCAGTTGCAGCGAGTGGCAGAAAAAGAACAGTTGTCCGGCACCGGGAGTTGGGATTTTTACCCGGCGACCAAGCTGTTGCGGGTCTCGCCGCAGCTCAAACAGATTTTTGGATTACAGGAAAACGATGCCATTCATTTACCGTATCTGGCGCGTTGTCTGCACCCGGACGACCGGCAACGGGTTCTGGATCAGATTACCTCCAGCCTGGCTTTGGGGGAGGGTTACCAATTGGAATGCCGGCTGCTGCTGCCGGATGGTCGTCAGCGTCGTGTGCTGGTGCGATCCAATGTAGAGCGTCAGGTCAACGGTGAATTATGGCGTCATGGATTGATTCAGGAGGTTGGCTTGACCCGCCAGCTGGAGAATCAGTTGCCGCTGTATCACCATGTGATCGAACAAATGACCGAAGGGGTGATGGTGCTGTCCAGTGTCGGGCTGGTCGAATTTGTGAATCCGGCATTTTGTCGCATGACCGGCTACAGCGCCGAAACACTGGCCGGGCAGCACGTGAAAAACCATCATGTATCCCGCCATCCTCCAGCTTTTTATCGTCATGTCCTGATCCGTAGCTGTCGCTCTGGTAGCTGGGTTGGTGAGGTTCGTAGCCAGCATGTGTCGGGTGATCCGGTGACTTATCAGGTGCGGGTGACAGCCATACGTCAGGAGGGAGCATCGGTGCGTTATCTGGCGGTGTTGCTGCAAGGGGTTGTGACCGACCCGGCACCGGCGATGCCAGCGATCCGGCAGGGAAATTGTGATGCACTCACCGGTCTGCCTGATCGTAATCTGGCGTTGCAACGGATCGATGCGGCGATCGCAGTACTGATCGGGCAGCACCCGCAGAGTCTTCAGGTTGGTGTTGTGGTCATCAATATCGACGACTTCAAGCCGGTGAACGACAGCCTTGGCCATGTGTACGGTGATAAATTACTGAAAGCGTTTGGCCAGCGTTTGGTACGTTGTGGCCTGGAACACGGCAATCTGGCCCGGCTGGGCAGTGATGAGTTTTGTGTACTGATCCCGAACCTGTCTTGTGCCGATGATGCCACGGACGTGATTCAGCGTATCCGTCAGTTGAAGCAGCAATGCTACGACCTGGATGCCGGCTTTGAAGTTTATGTCAGTGTTTGCCTGGGGGTAGCCTTGTACCCACAACACGGCGACACCGCCTTGCAGCTATTGAACAATGCCGATACCGCCTTGCATGCTGCCAAGCGCAGTGGGCGTGATTCGGTGTGTTATTACCATAATGATATGACGCTGAGGGCTGCTGCCCGGCTGGAGCGGATCAACCAGTTGCGGGTGGCGTTGCAGGATGGCCAGGCGTTGCGACTGTTTTATCAACCCCAGGTGAACGCCACAACAGGGGCTCTGGTGGGGCTGGAGGCGCTGATTCGCTGGCAACACCCGCAAGAAGGCCTGTTGTTACCCGACCGGTTTTTGAGTCATGCCCATGATGCCGGGCTGATGCTGGAGGTTGACCGCTTTAGCCTGCAACAGGCCGCGCTGCAGATCTGGCAATGGCGGGATCAGGGACTGGCGGTGGTACCGGTGGCGGTTAATGTGTCGCAGCAAAGTTTTGTGGCGGGTAATTTGCTGGAGCACTTGCAATCCCTGGTTGAGCGATTTGACTTACAAGCCGGTGACGTCGAAATAGAATTGACGGAAGAAGCCTTGTTGGAGCCAACGCCACAGGTGTTGGCGTTGATTGCAGCCATCAACAGGTTGGGTATTGGCCTGGTGATTGATGATTTTGGTACCGGCTATTCATCGCTGGGTTACTTGCACCGGTTTCCCTTGCAGAAACTGAAAATCGATCGCAGTCTGGTGGCCGGGGTAGACAACGCTGGGGATAATCGGGTGATTGCCCGAACGATTGTTAGAATGGCACAAGAACTGAGTTTTGGGCTGGTGGCGGAAGGGGTTGAAAATGTCTATCAGGCGGATTTCCTGAGTCGCTCCGGCTGTGTGGTGCATCAGGGGTTCTGGTATGACCAGGCGCTGGATCCTGAAAGTATCGAAAGGATGTTGGTTGCGTTACCAACCGGGCCGCCATCTGAATAAATCGAACGGGTGACCCGGCAGGCCGACAGGGTTACTCGTAGGTGCAGAAGTAAGCGGTGTCGACCGCGATACGAACCTGGAATTTCTGGTTGGCCGCAATCGCAAAGGATTCACCCTGGGCAAAAGTCTGCCATTCTGATTCACCCGGCAACAGGGTTTCGATGGCGCCGGAAACGACAGTCATGACTTCGTTCTGGCTGGTGCCAAATTCGTATTCGCCCGGCAGCATGACGCCAACGGTGGCTGGCAGGGTGCTTGTTTGCAAGCCAATTGAGGCGACCTTGCCATCAAAATACTGGTTCACTTTCAGCATCAGGTTTACTCCGCAAATAAATGAGCCGGGAGTATAGCGAGTTGCCGCCGAAAGCAGAATAGCGTGTAAATCTTGTTACACAGGCAAGAAAGAGCAGGAAATTATTTTTTCTATCCTGTATAGTCCGCCACCCTTTCGACAAACAAACATGTCGGGCCAGGCCGAATGCAGATAGTTGATACCAGAGACCACCATCACTACCGATTGGTGCAGGAATCAGCTCACAGTTCAGACATTGTTCTGAAAGACACGGCCAACGCCCTGCCTCTGTACTGCTATAGGTAATATATGACCGATACGACACCCGCTGGTTTCGCCAGCCTGGGCCTGCCTTTTACTATCCTGCGTACCCTGGAAGAACTGGGCTACGAAGCACCATCACCGATTCAAGCCGCTGGTATTCCGCCTTTACTGGCTGGTCAAGACGTACTGGGTATGGCTCAGACCGGTACCGGTAAAACCGCCGCTTTTGCATTGCCATTGCTGGCACGTACCCAAGCCGACCATAAAACACCACAGGTACTGGTGCTGGCACCTACCCGTGAGCTGGCTCAGCAAGTCTCTGAAGCCATCAAGACTTACAGCCGCCATGTTGATGGCGTGAACGTCACCGCTATTTATGGCGGTACCGATTACGGTATGCAGTTGCGTGACCTGAAACGTGGCCCTCAGTGGGTTGTTGGTACGCCGGGTCGTGTAATGGACCACCTGCGTCGTGGCAGTCTGAACCTGGCCGATATCAAGGCTGTGGTACTGGACGAAGCCGATGAAATGCTGCGTATGGGCTTTATCGACGACGTTAACTGGATTCTGGAACACACACCACGCACCCGTCAGGTTGCCTTGTTCTCTGCGACCATGCCGAAAGAGATTCAGCGGGTTGCCGAAACGCACCTGAAAGATCCGGTACAGGTCAAGATCCAGAACAAAACCACCACCAACTCGAATATTTCCCAGCGTTACTGGTTTGTGAATGGCGCCCACAAGAACGATGCCTTGTTGCGCATCGCCGAAGTGGAAGACTTTGATGCCATGATGGTGTTTGTACGCACCAAACAGGCGACTGAAGAAGTGGCCGAATTCATGCAGCAACACGGTTTCCGTTGTGCACCGCTGAACGGCGATATTCCACAGCAATTGCGTGAAAAAGCGGTTGAGAAACTGAAAGCTGGCCGTCTGGATATGATTGTCGCGACGGATGTTGCCGCACGTGGTCTCGACGTTGAGCGTATTTCTCACGTAATCAACTACGATATTCCGCAAGACACGGAATCTTACGTTCACCGTATTGGCCGTACTGGCCGTGCCGGACGTGAAGGTGCCGCCATTGCTTTTGTTCGTGGTCGTGAAAAACGCATGTTGCGTGATATCGAACGTGCGACCCGTCAGCAAATTGAAGAAATGCAGCTGCCAACCGCAAAAGATGTTAATGCCAAACGTAAGTCACGTTTCCAGGAACGTATTATGGCGGCCATTAACCCAGAGAAAAATACCTTCTATCGTGAAATGGTTGAATCCCTGCAACAGGAACACGAAGTCGACCCACTGGATCTGGCTGCCGCACTGGCAAAACTGACGCAGGGCGACAAGCCGTTATTCCTGGACGAAAACGAAGACCTGCGTGCCCGTCGTGATACCCGCGAGCCGCGTGATCGTAACGACCGCAATGAACGCTCTCCGCGTCAACAGCGCGAACCCCGTAAAGCCGCACCTGATGTTCGTGCCAAGCCATTAAAAGGCAAGCCGGACGTGGATATGCAGCGCTTTTGGGTGGGTGTTGGTTACGACCATGGCCTCAAGCCTGGTAACCTGGTCGGTGCCATCGCCAACGAAGCGGATCTGGAAAGTGCCTTTATTGGTCATATCGAGATCTTCGAACAGTATTCTGTTGTTGATCTGCCCGATGGCATGCCAGAACCGGCCATGGCCGTTTTGCGCAAGGCACGGGTTTGTGGTCAGGCACTGGGGATTCGTCCTTACCGCTCTGAGCTGGCTCTGGCACCGTCCGGTGCAGCGCCGCGTCGTGGTCGTAACGACAATCGTCGTGGTGATGCACCGCGTCGTGACAGCCGTCGTCCGGAAGGTGCTGCCCGTAACAGCCGTCCACCACGCAAGAGCAACAGCAGTCAGGGTTAATCAGCCCTGGGTTGATAGCGCCATATTGACTGCTATTGGCTGATCATAAAAAACCGGATGCCGCGAGGCCTCCGGTTTTTTGCGTTCAGGGGGGGAGTGTGTTGCTGGCAGCAGAGCCTATAACGGCTCAAACATGCCCAGAAAATCCCACCAGAAATAATCCAGCGGTATCAATATCAGCAGACTCGCCAGTGACAGCGGCAGCTGTACCTTGAGAATGCGACCGACCGACTCCCCGGTCATGCCAACGGTCAGCAATAATGGCCCCGACTGATAGGGGAACATAATGCTGGAATAGCCCAATACCTGAGTCATCAATACCGTCTCCAGCGCAAAGCCGGACGAATCCGCCAGATGCTGAGCCATCGGTGCCAGCATGGCCGGAGTACCGGCCTGTGTGGTTGGCAGGGTAGACAGAAACGCCGTGGCAGCCAGGGATAAATAGTTACGGAAATGCTCGCCGGGGACCATGGGCATGGCGTATTCCAGTTGTTGCCCAAGCCACTGTCCCAGTCCGCTGCTGTTGATCAGCGCCCCGATGCCAAGTATCCCGGCAATAAATACCAGCATGGTAACGTTCATATTGAATTTCTCGGCATCCACCAGGCCGATGCGAGGCAGCAGCAGAATAATGGCCGCGGCCAACCCAACCCAGGCAGGATTCACACCGTGCCAGCTATCGGTCAGCCAAAAGCCCAGCGCAATGGTGATAATCGCCAGCATATGCCGCTGTGCTCCGGTCAACGGCGCTTGGTCTGACGGGGATGTGCGGGCAGAATGGCCTTGCGCCAAAATCAGATTCGATTCCCGTGCTGGATACGCCCAGAGAATAATCGCGATCAACAGGGCGGATTTGGCCACTCCCAGCACCGGAAAGTGCAACAGCAGAAAATCGGTAAAACCAAACTGGATACCGTACAGCGAATCGGCCGCGCCACTCAGTACCATATTGGGGATATTGGCCGGAAGAATGGAAACGGTCGGGATATGAGAGCCAATAGCCACCGCGATCAGAATGCCGGAGCGCCCAGGGCTGCCGGGCTGAAAGCCAAGCCGACTGGCCAGTGCCATGACAATCGGCAGCATCATGACCAGTCGCCCCATCGAGGACGGCATTAAAAAACCAAGCAGCAGGCTCATTATAACCAGGCCAATAATCAGTCGTTGATAACTGCCAGCCAGCAAGGTTTGCAGAACACGGGCGAGACGATCCCCCAGGCCGGTATTCTTGATGCCCATTCCGATAACGGTACCAGCAAAAATCAGCCACAGCGCGGTGGAGGCAAAGCCCGAGAACACATCAATCGGAGTGGCCAGATCACACAGAATCACCACCAGAAAAAAAATCAGCGCTGTCAGAAATTCTGGAATCACACTGGTCGACCAGAGCGGAATAATCAGCAGCACCAGCGCCAGAGTCTGATTCTGGGTGCTGTCAAGCGAGTCCAGCGGGGAGAGCAGTACAAAGGTTGCCAGCCCTGCCATAACCAGTAAAAACAAATATTTGGGATGTTTGAGTAACACCGGATGTTGCTCCATTTATTGCGTCTATTACATCTGTCGGTACTGATACCGGTACCGAGAGTAGGTGTTGCGAATACGGCGACTATTGTGTCACGCTTTGTTTGTGTAAAAAGACGACAGAACGCCAATGAATATCGAAATTACGCCAGGATTGGCCCATCATCAGCTGGCTGAGTCATCGCCCCCTGATACGCGGTGTCTGGTGGAAGGGTTTGGCCGACAAATGAGCAGCTGCCTCGACCCACAGCGGCCGGTGCTGTATCTGGATGAAGACCTGCCATCCGGCTCGTTACGATTGCCGCATGAACATGTGCGGGGGCAACTGGCCTGGGCCGCCACCGGCGTCTTGCGGGTTAATACCGACGCCGGTAGCTGGCTGGTACCACCGAGTCATGCGGTCTGGATTACGGGTGGCTTGCGCCATGAAATTCTGGTGGTCAGCCCGGCTTCCATCCGGTATTTGTTTGTCGACCCTTCGGTGTGTGAGCGTTTGCCGGATGTCTGTCAGGTGATGTCGGTGACGCCGCTGTTACGTGAACTGATTCTGAGGCTTCTGACGTTTGACTTGTCGGTACCGGCACAAGGCAAACCGGCCCGCCTGATTCAGGTGTTGCTGGACGAACTGGCTGGTCTGGAAACGTCACCGTTACACCTGCCTGTTGGCCAGGACAGACGTCTGCTGGCAGTGATGAACATCCTGATCAACAACCCGGCTGACAGTCGTTCATTACCGCAATTGGCCGCCGTTGCCGGGGCCAGTCCCCGTACCCTGGAACGCCTGTTTCGCAGTGAAGCGGGGCTGAGTTTTCGCCAGTGGCGGGCACGCTTGCGACTGATGGAAGCGGTGCAACGACTGGGTAAAGGTGAGAGCAGTGCAGCCATTGCACTGTCGTTGGGTTATGCCAGCAGCAGCGCATTTGTGGCCGCTTTCCGGCGTTATTTTGGGCAGCCGCCCCAACGCTTTGCCCATCAGGGCGGTGCCTGAGTATTCTGCCTGTATAACGATAGTGATGCTGGCCAAAGTACTGACCGACTGGTCAACAAACTGGACGATCCTGTCTTTCTGGCAGATTCCTCGACTGACCGACTGGTTCTGTTACGCCGGGCACGAGACAATAACCGGCTTGATGGTCGCGTCTTTTTAGGCGATTGTTTTTTTGTAATTGAGGCAACCGACAGAGCAACATGACTGATTTCAATCAATGGCTGTGCGCCATGCCAAAAGCAGAACTCCATTTGCACATCGACGGTAGCCTGCAGGCCAGCCGCCTGCTGCAGTTAGCCGCCAAAAACGGAGTGGCGATTCCTTACGACAGCGTGGCGTCGGTCGAGGCTGCTTATAACTTTCAGGATCTGCAAAGCTTTCTGGATTTGTATTACCTCGGCGCTTCGGTTCTGCGTGATGAGGAAGACTTTTACCACCTGATGAAGGACTACCTGGATAAGTGCCGTGAGCAGCATATTGTTCATACCGAGATCATGGTAGAGCCTCAGACCTACCTGCCTTATGGCGTGGCGGTTGAAACCGTATTAAACGGCTTTCGGGCAGCGATTCAGGATGCCAAGGCAGAGTGGGGCCAGTCGGCGCTGATGATTCTGAGCCTGCTGCGCCATCTGAGTGAAGAGGAAGGCCTGGCCATGCTGGAAAGCGTAAAGCCGTATCGCGATGATTTTGTCGCCATCGGCCTGGCCAGTGCCGAGCAAGGCAATCCACCGGAAAAATTTGCCCGCCTGTATCAGGCCGCCAAAGATCAAGGCTATCAGCTGATTGCCCATGCCGGAGAAGAAGGGCCGCCGGAATATATCTGGGGAGCGCTGGATATACTGAAAGTGGATCGTGTGGATCATGGTGTGCGCAGTGTGGAAGACGCTGCCCTGGTACAACGCTTGGTTGACGAGCAGGTGCCGCTGACAGTATGCCCATTATCTAACGTGCGTTTGAGGGTGTTCGACACCATGGCTGACCACAATATTCTGGCCATGCTGGAGCAGGGCCTGTGTGTGACGGTAAATTCGGATGATCCCACGTATTTTGGTGGCTTTATCAATGAAAATTTCACCGCACTGGCCGACGACCTGGGTATGACCAAGGCGCAAGCCGTGCAACTGGCGGCGAACAGCTTCCGGGCCAGTTTTCTGAGTGAAACCGACAAGCAGGCATTTGAGCAGCAGTTGCAGCAGTACGCCGCTGGCTAATGCTGCAATAAGGCGGGGGGTGGTTTAGCCGTCCCAGCCTTCGTCATCCATATCATCAAAGCGGCTATCGGTTTTGTTCTGGGATTTGTCTTTGATGATCTTGGCCAGCCAGAACTCTGGCGTGCCGTTTAACTGCTGCTGGATATCGGCAATCAGATCTTCCACATCCGGCCCACCACTGACCTTGATCGGGTTGATTCCCAGCGCGATCAGTTGTCGGGAGGCTGACCCGCCAATCGAACCACAGTAAACAACGTCGGCTCCGACCAACCAGGACAGCTTGGGCTTCAATTTGTCTTCGTTACCATCTTTCTTTTCGTAGCCAAAGGATTGGCTGGCCAGCAGTTCGGCCGAGTCCGCGTTTACCGCAAACAGATAAAACGCCTGGGCCGAGCCAAAGTGTTGATCAACCATATCGCCATCCATCGAGGCGAAGGCAACCAGTATGGATTGGGGGTCCGCTGGTACGTCGGCGACACAGGCGACACTTGTCAATTCGTTCATACTCTCTCCGCTGCTGAAGGCTCAATCATACTGGGGCTCTGCTGACAGAAGCTGCAAGCAGCAGGCCATAAGGCGGAGCGACAGAGGAATATTTATTCTAATAAAATCAAAAGGTTATTATTTAAAGAACGAGCATTGAGGCGGTGATGTATGGCAGCGGACAGGTTTTTGTCGGCTTTGCGACAAAAGCCTGTCCGCCAGGCAGCTCACGAAAACGACTCAGGCAAGAGCGGTGTTGTGCTCCAGAGCGGCCTGGAGTTCCGGTTTGATCTGGCTGATCCAGCCTCGCATGCGTTGTTCGGTTTCCAGCCCCTGATTTTTATTGTCGAGGGCGAGGCCGACAAAGCGGTTATCGATGACGGCTCTGGAATGCGAATAAAGGTAGCCATCGGTACTCCAGCTACCAATGATGTTGGCACCCAGGCCCTTGAACAGGCTGTATAACTCAAACATGGCATCGCAATAACGATCGCCGTATTTGACCTGGTTACCCAACCCATAAATCGCGACCGTTTTACCGCTGAAATCGGCCCCTTCCAGTTGTGGCAAAAAATCCAGCCAGCTGCCACTGCGGATATTGGTGGCGGTGCCAGGCAATTGCCCTTCAGCATAAGTCGCTGTGCCGATAATCAGGGCTGGATATTGCAGCAGGTCGTCGAGGCTGGCCCGGTTGATGTTCAACGGCTTGGCCGCGAGTTCATCGCCCAGTAATTTGGCCATTTTTTTCCCGATCAGGCGGGTTGTACCGGTGTCCGTACCAAAAAAGATGCCTACTTGATTCATAGCTGAATGCCTCTGCTGGATGCGTGGATGACATGGCACCTGCAAGATAAAAACCAGAACAAGGATAACCACCGATTGTGCCTGCAGGGCTGGCAGGCTGTGGCCTGGCGCTGTCGCGACCGGCATGCTGGTGAACTCGGAGCAGGCCAGTCATGTACGCTAGCCGACTCGAATATGTATTGAATATAACAATGTCGCAGTTCAGTAACCCGGGCATGTATCCATGGGCACGGATGGCAGGTGTGCGGATGGCAGGGGCAGGTTGCGTTATTTCAACAAAGGAAGGTTTATAAACAGAAAACGTCTGGTTGTTACTCCAGAGTTCAAACACAAAGTGTATCCTTGCTGAGGGATCAAAGGGGATACCATTACCGAAGCCTGCCCAGCGGCAGGCGTTAACTGTTTTCCCTGCTAACCATAACCATAACCATAACCATGGAAGGAGTGCTGATGACGAATTATTCGGGTTCGTGCCTGTGTGGCGCTGTGAGTTTTACCATAACCGGTGAGTTTGATCGTTTTTACTTGTGTCATTGCCAGCACTGCCAAAAAGACACAGGGTCGGCTTATGCGGCCAATCTGTTTTCTTATACCGCTGAATTGGTCTGGCAGTCGGGAGCCGAGGCTGTGACCTCTTTTACGCTTCCTGGCACTCGCCATAACAAGAGTTTTTGTCAGCGTTGTGGTTCCGCATTACCCTGCACTCAGAGCGCAGGTTTGCTTGTTGTTCCAGCAGGGTGTCTGGACACGGACATCACCATGTTACCAACCGCGCATCTCTTTTTATCCAGCAAAGCGACCTGGGAAGAGGGCTTGGAGGAGGTGGCGAAGTTCGATGGGCTGCCCGATTGAACTAACGAGCCGCCGTGAGGACGCAGCGGCTCGTTGTTATGACGCTGGGAGCCAGGCTCAGTCATCGATCCGGCTTTGTGGTGCTTCCATAACGGGTGAGCCCCACAAGTCGTATTCATCGGCGTGTTCGATTTCCACGTCGATGATATCGCCGGGTTCGCACTCATGGAATTCGTTCAGGTACACCATGCCGTCGATATTGGGGGCGTCGCCCATGGTGCGGCCAACGGCCCCTTCGTCGTCGATCTCATCAATAATAACCGGCATTCGCTGACCAATCTTGCGGGCCAGCTTGCGGGTGCTGATAACTTGCTGGGTTTGCATAAAACGGTCGAAGCGTTGTTGCTGGATTTCGGGGTCAACGTGGTCGGGCAGGTCGTTGGCTTTGGCACCGTCGACCGGGCTGTATTTGAAACAACCGACGCGGTCGAGTTCGGCTTCTTCGAGCCAGTCGAGCAGCAGCTGGAAGTCTTCTTCAGTTTCACCGGGAAAACCCACCACAAAGGTGGAGCGGATCACCAGTTCAGGGACAATCGAACGCCATTTTTTGATCCGTTCCAGGGTGTTCTCAGCGTGAGCCGGCCGTTTCATCAGTTTCAGAATACGTGGGCTGGCGTGCTGGAACGGAATATCCAGGTACGGCAGGATTTTGCCTTCGGCCATCAGCGGCAGTACGTCATCAACGCTGGGGTAGGGGTAAACATAGTGCAGGCGTACCCAGGCACCTAGATTGCCGAGTTCGTTACACAGGTCGAACAGTCGGGTTTTAACCGGTTTGCCGTTCCAGAAATCGGTGCGGTATTTACGGTCAACGCCATAAGCGGAGGTGTCTTGTGAAATCACCAGGATTTCACGGGTACCGGCTTCGACCAGGCGTTTGGCTTCGTCCAGTACGTCTCCAATCGGGCGGGAGACGTGTTTGCCGCGCATGTCGGGAATAATGCAGAAAGTACAGCTGTGGTTGCAGCCTTCAGATATTTTCAGGTACGAGTAGTGACGCGGGGTCAGCTTGACGCCTTGCGGTGGCAGCAGGTCGGTAAAGGGGTCGTGTTCCTTGCTGACCGGTGGCACCCACTCGTGGACGGCGGTCATGACTTCTTCGTAGGCCTGGGGGCCGGTGATGGCGAGAATATTCGGGTTTTGTTCGCGGATGGTCTCGGCGTCTTTGCCCTTGCCCATACAGCCAGTCACGATCACCTTGCCGTTTTCGGCCATGGCTTCGCGGATGGCTTCCAGTGATTCCTGTTTGGCGTCGTCGATAAAACCGCAGGTATTGACTACCACCACGTCGGCATCGTCGTAGCTGTTGACCACATCGTAGTTATCTATGCGCAGTTGCGTCAGAATGCGTTCGGAGTCGACCAGCGCCTTCGGGCAGCCAAGGCTTACAAAGCCTACTTTGCCGCTGCGGCCAGCCGTCCCTGAGCCGGTAGACGGGGTGACGGAAGGAGTTGTGTCGGAGTGGTCTGTCATGCGTCGTCTCTGTAAGCCGAAGGAAAAAGTAAGCCTGCGACACCGTTCGGGTAGAACAAGTATCACGACGGGCTCTGATTCAAAAAAGTGCGTCAGTTTACCTGACTGCAGCGCTCTCGTCATGGCAGTCTGCAACCGCGCTGAGGCTCTGCTATTGTCCGCGGCGGCGGTTGTCAGAAATATGGTCAAGGGTGTGCAGGCGATGTGTTACGCAAAGAGGGAACAGGAAATGAGTGTAGAGGTGGATGCAGGACGCGGGGCCGGGCGAGGTGTGGTGGGCGGACTGTTGCTGTGGGTATCGCTGGTGCAGCCGTTATGGGCTGGCGAGTATTATATCTGCACGGACGCGGCGGGTAAAAAGCTGTTTTCGCAAATGCCTTGCCTGGATCATTACCCATCGGAACAAGCACAATCGTATGAAGTACCGGCGAATACCGGGGCGTTGTTGTCACCGGATGCTGCCAGTGCCGGGGATCGTCAGATCAGTGATGATAATCCAGGGCTTAAAAACCTGACTGCCAATAATCGGCGTCTGGTATTGCAGCGTCAGCTGGCCCAGGCTCAAAAAAGGTTGTCGCAGCTGTCACAGCAACAAACGCAGGCGTTGGCGGCATTGCAGCAAACCCGCGATGGCATTGCTGGTACCAATGCTGCTAATCGTCGCCAGCAACTGGATGATCAGATTAACGCACAAACAGAGCAATATGAGTCGCAACGACAGGCGTTAACCCAGCGTATTGAGGCGTATCAATCAGAGTTGAATCAATTGTCGAGCGAGCGTTGAGCGAATGTTGCACCAGACACAGTGGCTAGGTGAGTGAGTATGTCTGCAGCCCCGAAAATACTGTTGTTGTCGGCGTATCGTTCGGACAGTCATGGTTACTGGGCCGACTGGTTACAGGAGGAGCTGGATGCCGACTGGCGGGTACTGGAACTGCCCGGACGCTATTTTCGCTGGCGTATCCGCGGCAATCCCTTGTCGTGGCTGGATGAACTGGCTCAGTTACTGACAGCGTGGCAACCCGATCGGATTTTAGCCACCAGCATGGTGGACCTGGCGACGCTCAAGGGGTTGTTTCCAGCGTTGGCCGGTGTGCCCTGCAGCTATTATTTCCATGAGAACCAGTTTGCGTACCCGGTGGCGAGTGGGCAGCACAGCTCCATTGATCCCTTGATGGTACAGCTGTATGGCGCGTTGGCGGCGGATGAACTGCTGTTTAACTCCCGTTTTAATCAGCAGAGTTTTCTTGATGGTGTGGATGCACTGTTGCAGCGTCTGCCGGATCATTTGCCCGAAAATATTGCTATCCGGCTGGAGAAAAAATGCCGTTGGTTGCCAGTGCCTGTGGTGGTTCCGGAGCCAACTGAGAATGCTCAAAACAATATTATACCGTTATCTTCTACAGCGGAGGCGGGTGCCAATGCCGATGTCACTGCAGTCCCGCGGAGTACACCATTGCTGCTTTGGAATCATCGCTGGGAATACGATAAGCAGCCGGAAGATTTTCTGCAGTTGCTGACTGTTTTGAAGGGGCAGGGTATCGCTTTTCGTTTGGCCTTGCTGGGGCCTCGGCCGTCACGGGTGCCGGCGGCGCTGACGGCTATTCGGCAACAGTTTGCCGAGGCCATTGTGGTGGATGGTCGGGTCAGTCGGGAAGCGTATATTGGCTGGTTAATCCAGGCGGATGTGGTGGTCAGTACTGCTATACATGAGTTTCAGGGCGTGTCGGTACTGGAGGCTGCTGCGATGGGAGCTATCCCCTTGGTGCCGGATGCGTTGTGTTATCGCGAGCAGTATCCGGCAATGTGTCGGTATCCACCTGGCGATATGGTGGCTGCCGGACGTTGTCTGGTCGGGCTGTTGGGTCAACCCAGGCCTGAGTTGCTGTTGCGGCCATGGTTGGCCAATGATCCAGAGTATCGGGTCTGTCAGCCGGATACGGTCGCGACAGTATTGGCCAGTGAAGGCTGGCAGCAGTGGTTGCTTAACCAGAGTATTGATGGGCAGTAAGCGCATAAACGCAGCAACTCTCCTAATCGGTGGGGAGTTGCCTTGCGGGATGTTATTGCTGCTGCTGTAACCACTGCTGGAAGGCGGCCTTGTCATTGTCGCTACTGGCGGCCCAGATATCCTGTAGCTGTTCCAATCGGGTGACACCGCCCTGAATGCTGTCGGCTGCGACGTAGGTGACATTATCTTTCTGCTTGATAACCGGCTGGCCGGTGATTTTGTGATTATCACCAATCAGCCAGATCGGAGAGCTGCTTTGTAATTCTTCGGCCTGGTCTCGGTCCCTGACTGGGGCATGGGTCAAAACATAGCGTTGGCTGGCACGAAAATCACTGTCGATGGCAACCGGTTGCCAGCGAATCAGATAGCCGGATTCGTCAGGCGTATTCCAGTTTTCTTCGTACTGCACCACGATGCGCTGGCTGCCTTCGGTGAGCAACAGTCGGTATTGGCCGGTGTAGAGGTTGGGTGAGTCGACATTCTGACCATTGATTGCCAGTACTCGCAGGGTTGACGGCACAATGACCTCGACATCGCCCTGGCCCAGGGTAGGGAGGTCGTTCGACGGCTGCACGGAGGAGACCGAGCAGGCCCAGAGCAGGGAGGTCATGGCAACGAATATGGCTTGCAGAATTTTCATTAGTACACAATCTTCAGTAGCAGGTATTGGGTAGTGTCTGGTAATGCCTTTGGGTGGAGTCTTCTGACCGTATACCGGTGAGGTACTGGATGGCGCTGGTATCGTGTCAGTATCAAAGACCAAAAAGCCCACTCAGCAGAGTGGGCTTATGGGGGCTACGATAGCTCATCAGATTGCGTCAGCCCATACCACACAGGTCTTAAGTGCTCTCCGTATCCGTGTTACTACCTGTACTACGACGGAGGGAGTATGGGCCGATGATTTCTGTTAGCGACTTAGAAGTCGTAGCGCACACCCAGCTCAGCCAGGGTTTTGGCATCGCCATGGTCGCGGACAGTATCCAGACGCTCAACCGACAGCCAGACTTGCATTTGCTTGTCGAGGGCGTTGACGTATTCCACTTTTTTGGAGGCCAGATCGCCGCTGTCATCACAGCTGTTCAGAGCGTAACGGGCGTGTACTTTATGGACACCCATTTTGTAAGCACCGTATACCGCGTTAGTGGCAGTTGCTTCACCTGAACAAATGTTGCTGGTGGTGAAGTCATAGTCACTTTGGGCGCGTTGGGTAAAGGCAGACAGTGTCAGCTGGTCTGCGGTGTACCAGACGCGAGCACCCAGCAGCATGCCTTCGTTGTCACCGGTCTTGTCTTTCAAAAGCGCAACCTGGCCTTTGAAATTGCCAGTCTTGTATTCGGCACCGGCTTGTAATGAGTCGATGTTGTTGCCGTCAGAGCTGTTGCCGGAACCGGTATTTTCGGTCTGGATACCAGCACCGACCGTCAGGCCACCGTTTTTGTAGTAGTAATGGGTCAGGCCGTCATCACGAATGCTGTACATACGCAGGCTGTCTGAACCATTGCTGAAATAAGCGCCACGAACAAATTTGTGCCATACCGTGGTTTGTGAACCGTGGTACAACTCACCAAACTTGCCTTTGATACCGACGTAACCCAGACGCAGGCTCAGGCCTTCTTTTTGGTGGTAGTGGTCAACTTCGTATTCCAGCTGGGCAACAGCGGTCAGGCCGTGGTCCAGCTTTTTGCTGCTTTTGATACCAATACGAGACAGTTCGTCATCACTGCCGATGGCTTTGTCGTCTTTATTCAGGGCAATCCGGAGAGAACCGTAAAAATCCACGTTGGCTTCTGCGGCGAAGGCAGCGGTGGTCATCAGGCTCAGGGAAATGGCTGTTGCGATCCTGGTCAGTTTCATTGTTTCACTCTCATTATTGTTATTGGCCTATGGCCGATCTTCGTTATCAACACATGTGCGTCATTACCGGCCTGAATGTTTCAGGGCCGGTAATGGGCAGGGTCATACAAGGTCGTACAAGTAGAAGGTCTTACTGGTTGTTGGCTTCCAGAGCGGCGCCAATCAGGTCTGGACCAATTTCGTCGGCAAACATGTTCCAGACAGGTTTCATGGCATCAACCCACTGTTGACGCTCGGCATCTGTCAGGGTCAGTACGGTTGTTTTGCCGGAATCGATGATTTTTTGACGATCTTCAGCATCTTTTTGCAGGGCAATGGTGTTGCCGTATGCGATGGATTCATCCATGGCGGCTTTCAGCTTGGCGCGAACGTCGTCAGACAGGCCGTACCAGAATTCGGCAGAAGTCACGACCATGTAGTCGAGCAGACCATGGTTGGTTTCGGTAGCGTATTTTTGAACTTCAAAGAATTTCTTTGAATAGGTGTTGGACCAGGTGTTTTCCTGACCATCAATGGCTTTGGTTTGCAGCAGGGTAAATACTTCAGAGAACGGCTTTTTCAGCGGAATTGCTTGTACGGCTTCAAACTGAGCCTGCAATACATCGGACGTCATGATGCGGTATTTCTGACCGGCAATGTCCGCAGGCACACGGATCGGGTTGCTATCGGTCAGCTGTTTCATGCCGTTGTGCAGGTAGCCCAGACCAACCAGCAGTTTGTTTTCCATGGATTTCAGCAGTTTCTGACCTTCAGGGCCTTTTTGAAAGCGATCAACAGCGTTGATGTCTTTGAACAGGAAAGGCAGGTCGAAAATTTGCAGTTGGTCGGTGTACTTCTGGAACTTGGACAAGGCTGGCGCAGCGATTTCAACATCACCCAGCTGCATGGCTTGCAGGACGCTGGAGTCAGTGAACAGCTGTGAGTTAGGGTATACCTTGACTTCAACCTGACCTGGTAAAGCCGATTCTGCCAGCTCCTTGAATTTCAGGGCCATTTGGCCTTTGGGCGTATTTTCTGCCACGACGTGGGAAAACTTGATTTCAATCGGCGCGGCTGCGGCCTGATTAAACGTTACCAGGCTGGCGCAAGCCAGAATAGTGGCGACTAAGGTTTTCATGGACGATCCTCACTCTTAATTTTTATTGGTGTATTGGATGTTGAATATTCTGGAAATGTCCTGGAATAAGTGTGTGACCAGAACGATTTCATTAGGGTGGGAGGGTAAGCAACCAGTATGCCAATCAATTGGTCTGAATGGGGATGTTAGCCGTTTGGCTAATGCCTCTGCCTTGCGGTAGCTATCGTTGAGCGAATGCTTAAAATGCCGTTGCTGCGGGGCTTGTACTGGCTCAACCCGGTATTTTGCGGGGCTGGGCTAAGGCTCCAGGAGCTGGTCCGTCACCTGCTGTGGCCATGACGGGCAGTGCGCCAGAGTAAATGTCCGGTCTGTTTTTTGTTTTTAAGGGTGTTTTTATGCACGTTGAATATATCAAATGGGTGGAATGCCACCCATGATATCGGCATTTGATCATGACTCGAAAGATGAGTCGCTACATCTGGTACATGAAGGTGAGCGGCGTTCCATGACTTTTTTGTTGACGGCGTTGCTATTGGGCTGGGTGATCAGTGTGGTGCTGGTGATTGCCGCGGTCTGGCAGGTGCAGGAGGAAGAAGCGCTGGAGGAGCTGGCGGCAGACGCGACGGTAATGGCAGGCAGTATCAGTCAGCGCTTGCAGCAATACAGTGGCATCGCTGATGCCGTGTCGAATTTGCGCACGCTGAAAACCGTGCTGGGTGCGCCGGTTCCTGCTGGGCTGGATAAATTGAACCGGTTTCTGCAGCAAACCAATCGCAGCCTGGGCAGCGATACCCTGTTTGTTCTGGGTCTGGATGGCGAGGTTATTGGCGCGAGCAATTACGGCACCGAGAACAGCTCTGTTGGGCATAACTTTGCCTTTCGGCCTTATTTTCAACAGGCGGCACTGGGGGAAAGCGTCAGTTATTACGCCGTGGGTATGATTACCAAAGGCCGCGGCTATTATTTTGCCGCGCCGATTCGCAGAGAGGGTAAGGTCCTGGGAGTGGTGGTGGTGCATGTTCTGCTGGAGTCGGTGTTTGAGCGTCTGGCTGCCGGGCAGAATGACTTTTTGCTGGTGGGCTACGACTCGATTATTTTTGCTTCTTCGAATCCGGGTTGGCAAATGCGCAGTCTGCAGCGCTTGCCAGAAGCACAGCGCGAGGCGATCCGGCAGTCGCGCCGGTATGGTGATTATTCGCTGTCTCCCATCGCCAATCATTCTGACCGTACGCCCGATGTCTTTAACGATACCTATGTTCAGCTGGCTTCCGGGGGTGTGGTGCAGCGTTACCTGGTAGGGCGGGCGCTGGTGCGGCAAGCCGGTTGGCATGTATTTGCCCTGATGCCGCGGGTGGCGTTGCTGCAGCGTATCTTGCAGTTCTGTGTTTATTACACGCTGGTGTACGGCTTGCTGGTTCTGTTCTGGTTGTATTGGCGCAAGCGCACCGAGGTGCAGCGACATGTTAACAGTATGAATATGGAGCTGGAGCGGCGGGTGTCGTCGCTGACGTCAGAATTGACCGAGTCCAATACCGAGCTGCAGCAACTGGTGGCGCATTACCAGCGTACCCAGAGTGAACTGGAAGCGACCCAGGATCAGCTAATCCAGACAGCCAAGCTGGCGGTATTGGGAGAGTTGTCGGCCGGTATCAATCATGAGCTGAATCAGCCGCTTCTGGCCTTGCAGACGTATGCCGAAAACAGTCAGAAATTGCTGGCCCGGGAGCGTTTTGGGCTGGTGGCCGATAACTTACATGAAATCCTGCAGATTACCGATTCCATGCACGCCATTGTGTCGCGCTTCAAGGTGTTTGCGCGGCGCTCGCCGCCGGACCCCCGGCTGGTGGATGTTAATGAAATCATCTCGGCGGCGCTGATGATCATGAAACCTCTGTTAAGGAAGGCTGGTGTGGGTATTGGGGTGGAATTACCCCCAAATGGGCAAATGATCCTGTGTGAGCCGGTGCAGATCCAGCAGGTATTGATCAATTTGTTAACCAATGCGTCGGAGGCCATGGAAGGCATCGACGACGCCAGGGTTCTGGTACGGGTGGAAGATTGTGATGGCCAGATCCGTATTCTGGTGATCGACAATGGCCCGGGGATTGCTAAAGAGCTGCAAAGCAAGATATTTCAGCCTTTTTTTACCACCAAGAGCAAAGGGTTGGGAATCGGTTTGGCATTGTCACGGCGGATTCTGGAAACCCTGTCGGGCAGTCTGGTCGCCGAGTCTGATACCCATGGCGGAACGGTTTTTGTGATGACGCTGCGCAAACATAAGGGAGTGGATGAATGATCGAAGTCTTGGTCGTTGATGATGAAGAAGGCGTGCGCAAGGCGCTGGCTCAAACATTGGAAATCGAAGGGTTTGAGGTGATCACCGCCGCCAACGGCAAAGAAGCGTTGGCGCACGTCACAGGAGACTGGTCGGGCGTGGTGATCACAGACATTAATATGCCAGTGATGGATGGCATGGAATTGATGCATGAAATCCGTCTGGTGGATGCCGATATGCCGGTCATCCTGCTAACCGGCCATGGTGATGTGTCGATTGCGGTAGAAGCCATGCGTCAGGGGGCGTATGACTTTCTGGAGAAGCCGTTTTCAACCGACCATCTGCTGGAGACGGTGCAGCGCGCCCACGAAAAACGCCTGCTGACCCTGGAAAACCGCAAACTGCGTGAAGAAGTCGAAGTGCAGTCGCGGCCGGGGCCTCGCATTATCGGTAATCATATCGATATGAAAAAGCTGCGCGACACCCTGAATCATATTAAAGATACACCGGCGGACGTGCTGATTAATGGTGATACCGGCTGCGGCAAGGAGTTGGTTGCGCGTTATCTGCATACCCATAGCAAGCGCAGCGACAAGGCCTTTGTGGCGATTAACTGCGGTGCGATTCCGGAAAGCCTGATTGAAAGCGAGCTGTTTGGTCATGAGGCCGGAGCCTTTACCGGAGCCGGGAAAAAGCGCGTAGGTAAATTCCAGTACGCAAATGGCGGGACGCTGTTTCTGGACGAAATTGAAAGTATGCCGATGGTGCTGCAGATCAAGATGTTGCGGGTGCTGGAAGAACGCAAGGTCGAGCCTCTGGGGGGGAATCAGCAGATTGATCTGGACGTTCGTGTGGTGGCGGCGACCAAGGTTGATCTGAAGGAAATGAGTGATCGGGGAGAGTTTCGGCTCGATCTGTATTACCGCCTGAATATGGTTCAGGTGCATATTCCGCCGCTGCGCGACCGGCGTGAAGATGTTCCTGTGTTGTTTGAGCATTTTGTCTGGGCGGCCGCTAACCGCTACGGCTCGGAAGTGAATGCCCTGACGGCGGGTCAACGGCAGAACCTGCTGGCCCATGACTGGCCCGGTAACGTGCGTGAGCTACGTAATCTGGCGGAGTGTTTTGTGCTGCTGGGTGGCGAACGGGCGTTCGATAGCTTGTTGAAGTCTGGCGGGACGGCAGGAAGAATTTCGCTGTCGGAGCAAGTCAGTCGTTACGAAGAAATGCTGTTGCGGGAAATCCTCTCACGCCATCAGGGACGACTGAAAGACGCCCAGGAAGAGATGGGGCTGGGGCGCAAGACCCTGTATGAAAAAATGAAAAAATTTGGTTTGGACAAGGAAATGTTCAAGCAGGCAGGGGATGACTAATACCCAAATGACGCTTCGGATGGGTGATTTTCCACCCATTTTTGGAGGTAAATGGCTCTCGGTTGAAAACACTGGACGGCTTTTCGGCTGAATTTATCCGGGCACTCCCGTGTCCGGGGCAGAAATCTCCTCTTCGCTATTTTTTTGCCATTTAACCGGTCCTGCGGCCAATGCCGCGTTAAAAGTCAGGGTTTATCCTTGATGCAGCCACGTTGTTGTGGTCCTGGGTTCGGTCTGGTTCTCGTTTGTTGCAAAAACCCTCGCAATATCGCGCTATTGATTTATTTATTGGCATAGCTATTGCTGATGCCGTGGAGATAACAATACGTACGATTTTCCCGCAGGCCACCTCGGCCGAAAACAATAAAAGGAGAACAGATGGTGAAGTTTATCAATCGTCTGGAAGATATATTGATTGGCTCATTGCTGGTCTGTATTACCTTGCTGGTGTTTGCTGAAGTAGTTATGCGCTTTGGTTTCAGTACCGGTATTCATTGGGCTCAGGAAACGACGCTGTTTATGTCGGCCTGGATGGTATTGCTGGGGGCTGCCTGGGCAGTACGAGAACGTTCCCATATTTGTGTTGATGCTCTGCTGGAACGATTTTCTGCCAATACCCGTAAGTGGGTAATGTTGTTCTCCATTGCTGTCGCGCTGGTTTATTGCGCTTTGTTTTTACAAAGTTCCTGGGTGTATGTCTCCAAGTTACATCTGATCGGTATCGAGCTGGAAGATATTCCTATTCCCAAGTGGACCGTGGTGTCTGGTCTGCTGGTCGGGTTCAGCCTGCTGGCTCTGCGTTTGGTTGAGCTGGGCGTGGCCGTCTGGAAAGGCGAGGCCAATGGTTTCCATGAACACCGGGAATCACTGCTGCATGAAGATGGCTGTGATGAAGCAGAGGAGAAAGCATAATGGTCGCGTTAACCCTGTTCTTGTTGTTGTTTGTCGGTATGGCGCTGGGCTTGCCGATTGCTGTGGCGCTGGGCTTCTCTTCCATGACCGCCATTTTGCTGTTTACCAATGATTCCATGGCGTCGATTGCGCTCAAGCTGTTTGAAGCAGTTTCTGAGCACTACACCTTGCTGGCGATTCCGTTCTTTATCCTGTCGTCTTCTTTTTTGTCATCTGGTGGGGTTGCCCGTCGTTTGATTGATTTCGCTACGGCGGCGATTGGTCACGTTCGTGGTGGTCTGGCGATGGCGTCAGTACTGGCCTGTATGCTGTTTGCCGCGGTATCCGGTTCTTCCCCGGCGACAGTAGCCGCGGTAGGTTCGATTGTTTTGGTCGGTATGGTGCGCGCAGGTTATCCGTTGTCGTTTGCAGCAGGTGCGATTTCTACTGCTGGTACATTGGGTATTCTGATTCCGCCATCGATTGTGATGCTGGTGTACTCTGCGGCGACAGAAGTGTCGGCCTCTCGTATGTTTATGGCGGGTTTTGTACCGGGCATTCTGATTGGTCTGATTCTGATGGTGACTATTTATATTGTTGCCCGGCGTAAAAACTTGCCTGCTGAACCCTTTGTTGGTTTTACCGCCATTCTGACAGCAGCGTGGAGCGCATCCGGCGGTCTGATGCTGATTATCCTGGTGCTCGGGTCCATTTACGCGGGTGTGGCTTCACCAACCGAAGCGGCGGCTGTAGCGGCAGTGTATGGTTTCCTGGTGGCTATTTGGGGATACCGGGATATTGGCCCTCTGAAAGGTCAGCCCTGGCATAAGGACGGTGAAAATACCGTGGCGATGCTGGCGCGTAATATGGTGTTGTTACCGGTAGGTATCTTCCGTTCGGTTTATCACCCGGAAGTGGGTGGGATTGTTCGTGATGCTGCTCGGGTGTCCATTACGCTGCTGTTTATTATTGCCAATGCCATGTTGTTTGCTCACGTTCTGACTTCTGAGCAGATTCCTCATCAGTTGGCGGCAACAATTACCGATTGGGGGCTGCCAGCCTGGGGCTTCCTGATTGTGATGAACATCTTGTTGCTGATGGCGGGTAACTTTATGGAGCCGTCTGCGATTCTGCTGATCATGGCGCCGATTCTGCTGCCAATTGCCTTGCAGCTGGGTATTGACCCGATTCACCTCGGTATCATCATGGTGGTGAATATGGAGCTGGGGATGCTGACACCGCCGGTGGGGCTGAACCTGTTTGTAACAGCGGGTATTACCGGCAAGAGCATTGGCTGGGCGATCAAGGCCTGTGCGCCATGGTTGCTGCTGATGCTGGTGTGCCTGATTGCGATTACCTTTATACCGGAAATCAGCTTGTGGTTACCTAACTATCTGGATGGTCTCTAACGCCAGAGAGTGGGTGTGTTGCCGGGTGGTGAACCCTCCCGGGCAACGCCTTTTTTGTTGATACTCTACGATTTGCAACAGCGACTTTTGCCCGGCTCTGCCGGGCTTTTTTTATGCTGCTACCAGACAGGGCAAGAAGGCTGAAGATGGCTGGTAGCAGAAGGGTCTTTACAGCATAAAGCTGAACGTACCGGATTCGGTTCGATGGCAGCTGTCATTGTTTCCGCCAATGGTGATGACGGTATCGTCTTCCATGCTGTAAGTGGCGGAGACGATGGCGTTGTCGTCATTGCGCTCCAGCTCGGCATCCAGATTGCCGTCACTATCGTATAGATAAACGATGCCGTTGATGGTCTGCTGGTACTCTTCGTCAATTGCGATGGTGACGCTGTCGCCATCCAGACTCATGCTATGGCTGTCGGACCCGGGCCAGCGCATGGTGGCTTCATCAAAGTTGATGATAAACAGATCACTGTAGCTGCCATCGCTAGTGCCGGAGTCGCAGGTCAGGGTGTAGTTACTGGAACTCAGGGCCAGATAGTCATTGTCATCAAGGGACATCAGAGCCCGGCTTGGTTCGGCGACGGTCAGGGTGTAGCTGCCAGTGATGATAGCCTCAATTTCAATGACATAGTCGCTGTTAGCACTGACGTCAATCAGGATGGCTTCGGTGGATGTAATGTAGCTGGAATTATCAATCAGCTCGTCATCGGCGTATACCAGCAGATCCAAATTGGAGTCGGTCGAGCCATCCAGCAGTATCATCACCCAGCCATCGGCTGCTGCGGTGTAGGTATAGAGGTCGGTTTCATCGGTGCTGCTGAGGTTGCCTTCGACGTATTGGTTAATGCTCAGGCTGTCGCTGCCCTCGGTCAGTGTGACACTGGTATCGCTTAATAGGGGGGAGACTTGGTATTCGGTGTTGGGGTTTGAGTCTGAGTCGTCGTCACTACCACAACCGATTAATGATATGGACAGCGCCAGTGTGGTTAGGCTTGTGGTGATGAGGGAAGGTTTGCTACCGGTCATGTGGTCGTCTCCTTATGAGGCGTGTTGAATTATGGATACGCTAACTACAACGGAGATGTTACTAATCGGTTGACAAAGCGATGGCAGCTTGGGGAATCCCGGCCTGCTATCTGGTGAGACAGGTGTTGTTGGCCAGTAAACCACTGCTTTGGGGTTGTTAATAATTGGCCTGGAAATTGCCGAGAAGTTTTGGCAGAGATGTTGATTGTGGTAATGTCCTTCCTCTAGGCACTGCCAACCGTGTTTCTGTGCAGGGAGCCGAGCCAGGTATCGCTAATCGCTATTGGAGCGCACTGTCTGTTGTGGACGCCTGGCATAACACAAAGGAGTTAATACCGTGATTGAGCAGATGTTTGAACGTCTTATCTATGCATCACGCTGGATTCAGGCACCGATTTATTTGGGGTTGAGTCTGGCGCTGGTGGCTCTGGCCATCAAGTTTTTTGCTGAGCTGGTGCATTTGCTGCCGCATATTCTTGAAGTCAGTGAAACCGATATGGTGCTGGTGTTGCTGTCATTGGTGGATATGGCCCTGGTGGGTGGGTTGATCGTGATGGTGATGTTTTCCGGTTATGAAAATTTTGTCTCGCGTATGGATCTGGATGAAGGCGCGGAAAAACTGGATTGGCTGGGCAAGCTGGATACCGGTTCCTTAAAAAACAAGGTGGCTGCTTCCATTGTTGCAATTTCCTCGATTCATCTGCTTAAAGTGTTTATGAATGCCGAGAATATCAATAATGACAAATTGCTCTGGTATGTGGTGATCCATCTCACGTTTGTATCGTCGGCGGTGGCGATGGGGATGCTCGACAAGATTACTCGCAAGGCTCACTAAGGCTTTCTGTCCACGCTTGTCTCACACCTGTGTTGTTTCCTGACGCCATCCTGAGTGGTGTCGGGAACTGCCCACCGGTATTTTTATTCCTCTGTTTTCTGGATATCTATGAACGAGTGGATCAAGCAGTTTGTGCTGTTGTGGTCGGTGATCGATCCGATTGGCACCATACCGGTATTTATTGCGGTAACAGCCTCAATAAAGAACCCGGTAATGATCCGGCATATCGCGTACAAGGCCATTACGATTGCGGCCTTGGTAATGCTGTTTTTTGTGATGATGGGCGAAATGCTGCTGGATGCGATGGGCATTCCTCTGGAGGCGTTTCAGGTGGCCGGTGGCCTGGTTTTGTTTCTGTTTGCTTTGTCGATGATTTTTGGTGAAAGCAAGCCGGAGGAAGAAATCAGTATGGTCGCCAAGGGAATGCAAACGGCGGTTTTCCCGCTGGCGATTCCTTCGGTTGCGTCTCCTGGAGCGATGATGGCCGCGGTGTTGCTAACGGATAATCATCGCTTTTCCTTCGTTCACCAGATAGGCACCAGTATGGTGATTCTTTCGGTGCTGATGATTACCCTGGTGTTTATGCTGCTTGCCAGCCGGATTCTGAAAATCATAGGCGAAGGCGGGGCCAGTGTGATCAGCCGGGTGATGGGGTTGATTCTGGCGGCTGTTGCGGTTAATTCCGTGTTGGCCGGTATCCAGATTTATTTTGGTCTTGAGCGCTTTTCATCCTGATTGGCTGTGGCCCTTATGCTTGATGAATGTAGGGCTCGGTGGCTGTCGGGTCGGCCAGATGGTCGAATTCCGGGGTGCGCTCTGCCCGCAAGGCGACCCATCCGGCAACGTCTTCACGCCATTCTTCCATTGGTCTTAAACGCGGCGCTGCCAGCAATTTGGCTTCGGTTCCTTTGTTGGTAAAAACCAGAATATGCTCAACTTTGTAGGCTTGCAGGCTCATGGTGGCGTTTGCTCGTTATCAGACAGGGGGCTGGGTGGCGAAGTGTGCGATGTCGTTGGCAGCTCGTCAAAGGCATTTTCACGGAATGGCAGTAAAGTGGTGGCTTGCTGCTGATAGGCCAGTATCTGGGGCGTTTCCTGGTCAATAAAATTAGCTACAGCGGCCTGGAAGTCGGGGTGCTGTAACTGGTGCAGGCTGGAGGTAATCACCGGCTCAAAGCCACGACTGATTTTGTGTTCGCCCTGGGTACCGGGATCAAAATGATCTAACCCCTGTTCGAGGCAAAACTCGATGCCTTGGTAATAGCAGGCTTCGAAGTGAAGTCCGTCTATTTCCTTTACGCATCCCCAGTAACGACCGTACAGGGTGTGGTCATCAAAAAAATACAGGGCGCTGGCCAGGTGTTGTCCATTATGGCTGGCTTCGACCAGCATCATTTGCTGGTTCATGGTGGCTGCCAGCTGTAAGAAAAAGGCATTGTTCAGATAACCCTGCTGGCCGCGTTTCCGGTACGTCAGCTGATAACACCGATAAAACCGCTTTATGGCGGCGGGTGTCAGCTGTTCCCCTGTCAGGCGACAGAGCTGGATATTCATATCGCTCAGGCGCTGCCGTTCCTTGCGCACACTTTTCCGTTTGCGACTGGTAAAAAAGCTGAGGAAATGGTCGAAGCTGCTGTATTGGCGATTAAACCAATGAAATTGGCAAGCCCGCCGGATTAACAACCCCTGTGGTTCACTGAGAGTGGCCAGTTCGGCCAGGTCGCTGGCATTGGGGAAATTCAGATGCCAACCGGACATTTCCTGATCGCGGGTATGGTGCTGCAGTGCCTGTATCGCGGATTGCCAGGGAGGGGCTGAGTCGCGGTGACGATAAAGTAGACGTGGGCCGGTTGCCGGGGTAAAGGGGGCGGCGCATAACAGCTTGGGGTAATAACGAAAACCGTGGCGTTGATAGGCATCGGCCCAGCTCCAGTCAAAGACGTATTCGCCATAGCTGTGTTGCTTGCGGAAAAGCGGCAAGATCCAGTCTGTCTGGCCGTTGTGGTCTTGGTGCAGCAAATATTCCGGCTGCCAACCGGAATCGTCACCCATGCAGCGGCTGTCTTCCAGTGCTTGCAAAAAAGCGTAGTGCAAAAAAGGGTAGCGCCCTGGTAGTAAGGCTTGCCAGTCGTTTGCCGGGATGTCGGCTATCTGCGATATAACTTGAAATGTCGCCATGAATCAGTGACCTGAGTGTGGAGATTGCCTACTATGAAGATAAAATGTAAGAAGATAAATGCTTGCCCGGGCGGTGGGCGCTTCAGACTGATCGGTTTGCTGATGGTTTGGAAACGCTGCTGACCGAACGTCAAGAACAAGGAGAAAGTACTATGTTTTCCCTCGATAGCCGCCTTCAGGCTGATACCGTATTTGTTGGACGCCTGCCATTGTGTCAGGTGTTGCTGATGAACGACAGTCGTTACCCCTGGGTGATTCTGGTGCCTTTGCGCAAAGATGCCAGAGAGTATTTCCATTTGTCGGTTGCCGATCAGACCCAGATGATGCTGGAGTCTGCCTGGGTGGCCGAAAAAATGGCCGATCATTATGGGGCCAAATCCATGAACGTTGCGGAGCTGGGTAATGTGGTGCCACAGTTACACGTACACCATGTGGTGCGTAATGAAAACGATCCTGCCTGGCCCGGCCCGGTATGGGGTCACAGCCCCGCTGTCCCTTATGGTGTGGATGCGCTGGAGCAACGGGTGCATGAATTGAAAGACTTGTTATCCAGTCATTTTATTGAAGATATGACGGGCGAAGATGATATTGAAAATAACATCTACTGGTAACGGATAAGGGAGAGGCTGTTATGATCGTGTTACGACGTTATATGAATAACAATCTGCGTAATTACAACTACCTGATCGGGTGCGAAGAGACGCGTCAGGCGATTGCCGTGGATCCGCTGGGTGCCGATGAGATGCTGGCACTGGCAGAGGCGCAAGGGTATGAGATCAAGCTGATTCTTAATACCCATGAGCATCACGATCATATTGACGGCAACCCGCGGGTTCAGCAAGTCACAGGGGCGGCTATCTGGGCGCATAAGAACGCGGCGGATCGTATCCCGAATGTAGCTCGTTGGCTGGTGGCCGGTGATGTGGTTGAGTTGGGCACAATTCGTTTGCGGGTGTTGTTTACTCCGGGTCACACCATGGCGCATTTGTGTTTGCTGAGTGACGATGGTGGGCCGGATGGCCAGCCGCTACTGTTTTCTGGTGACACCCTGTTTAATGCCTGTGCTGGCAACTGCAGCCGGGGTGGGGATGTGGACACCATGTACGATACTTTTGTGTCGCAATTCCAGCCGTTGCCGGATGACACCCTGATGTATCCGGGTCACGACTACATGAAAAACAACCTCGGTTTTGCGTTGAGTCGTGAGCCGGATAATGACATGGCCCAGTACTGGCTGGATCAGGTGGCTGCATTTTCCGCCGAAGAGATGCCGGTGATGACACTGGGGCAGGAGCGTACTTATAACCCGTTTTTGCGTTTGCATCAGCCGCAAATCCGGGCGCAATTACAGGTGCAGTTTCCTGAGATGGAGGTCGCCGCGGCGGACCGGGATGTTTTCCGCGCTTTGCGTGCTCTCAGGGATGCGTGGTGACTAGTCAGTTATTTATTTTTTCTGGGTGTTTAACAGGGAAGATATGTGTTAGGTATGCCAAACTAGTGTCGGGACGGTTTTTACGATCTAGGTAAGTATCTGAGCGCTGACAGTCTATTACTCAACTTTCATTGTAAGTGTCCTTTCATTGTAAGTGTCATTATTTGAACCATTATTTGACTGCTACAGATCGGATAGTTGACTGAAGTATAAACAAAACATTACAATTGATTGCAAAATTTTGGACCCTCAAAAAGAGAAATTTCAATGGGATTGGGTATAAGAGTCACGCTTAAAAGAATATTAGGAATGGAATCTAATATTAGCCAAAAAAAAGTAGTCGAATGCAGTGATGCTGCAGAAGTGCCTGGTCAGGAAAAAGTAGTTGAATCTGGTGGCGATGTAGAAGTGCCAGATCAGGCAAAAGTTGTCGAATCTGGTGGTGCTGAAGAAGTGCCAGATCAGGAAAAAGTTGTCGAATACAGTAGTGCTGAAGAAGTGCCAGATCAGGCAAAAGTTGTCGAATCCAGTAGTGCTGCAGAAGTGCCAGATCAGGAAAAAGTTGTCGAATCTGGTGGTGCTGCAGAAGTGCCAGACCAGGAAAAAGTTGTCGAATCAAGTGATGTTATAAGGATATCCACGTTGCCTAATGAAATAACTGCTTATTATAATGTTATAAAAGAATCAGGTTTGCTTGAGGAAGATTATTATATTTCAGCTTATGGTGATTGCGCCCCTTATGAAGATGCTGTTCTTCATTACCTGATGGAAGGGGCAAGTAAATACTATAATCCATCCCAATACTTTTCAACAACATATTATTTGGCTAGTAATGCTGATGTTAAAAATAGTGGTGTTAACCCTTTGTATCACTATATATGTTATGGAGAAAAAGAAGGAAGGGCGCCCAATGCCTTTTTTTCCCCTAGTGCTTACCTTAGATTGAATCCGGATTTGGAAAGTTTTGGTCAAACACTGCTGCGCCATTATCATCTTTACGGGCGTAAGGAAGGACGATTCTACTCAGACTCTGTCAGTGTTTCTAAAAAGGCCGCAAGTCCATATGATGAATGGATAAACAAACATGAGTCAGAGCCTTTTCAATATATTGTTAAAGAACAGCGATCTTTTGCTATCCAGCCGCTCATTTCAATTGTAGTGCCTGTATATAATCCGGATAGAGAGTTTTTGGCGGCCTGTATTGAGTCTGTTATGGCTCAGTCTTATGAGAACTGGGAGCTGTGTTTGGCAGATGATCAATCTACCAAGCCACATGTACGAGAAGTACTGGAAAGCTATCAAACAATAGATTCTCGTATCAAGGTAGTATTTCGCGAAAAAAATGGTCATATATCTGCAGCCAGTAATAGTGCTCTTGAAGTAGCAACTGGCGAATGGACAGCTCTTTTGGATCACGATGATTTACTACAACAGCATGCGTTATTTTATGTCGTAAAAGCTTTGAATGATAATGAGAATGTATCTTTTGTCTACAGTGATGAAGACAAGGTTGATGAAGCTGGTAATCGTATTGACCCTCATTTTAAATCCGATTGGAATCCGGATTTACTCTATGGTCAAAACTACGTGTCTCACCTGGGTGTATATCAAACGGATATAATTAAGCGGATCGGTGGTTTTCGAGTTGGCTATGAAGGTAGCCAGGATTACGATTTGTTATTGCGGTATTCTCGAGAGATTGACCAAAAGAATATTGTACATATTCCACGAGTCCTTTATCACTGGCGTATACTGGAAGGCTCTACGGCTATGGGCTCTGATGAAAAGCCCTACACTACCGATGCAGGAATAAAAGCACTGGAGGATCACTTTGCCGCATTAGGTAAAAATGTGAAGGTTGAAAAAGGTAAGTATGCCAACCTTTATAAGATAAGCTGGCCGTCAGTAGATGAAAATGGCAAGGAACCTTTGGTCTCATTGATTATACCGACCCACAATGGTCGAGATATTACTCAGCAAGCCATTGATTCAATTCTGGAAAAAAGTACTTATAAAAACTTCGAAATTTTATTGGTAGACAATAACTCAAACGATCCAGAGGCTCTGGCTTATTTTGATGAAGTTGGTCAGCATCCAAAAGTGACTCTGCTGAAATACCCTTATCCTTTTAACTACTCGGCGATCAATAACTTTGCAGCCAAAAAAGCAAAAGGCAGTATCATAGGGCTTATTAACAATGACGTAGAGGTTATTACGCCAGATTGGTTAACGGAAATGGTTTCTCATGCTCAGCGGGAAGACATCGGTTGTGTGGGTGCCATGTTGTATTATCATAATGACACGATTCAGCATGCCGGTGTCATTATAGGCTTGGGAGGGGTAGCAGGGCACTCCCATAAACACTTCCCTAGAAATCACGCAGGTTATTTCCGCCGTTTGCAATCAGTGCAAAATTTGACTGCGGTTACTGCTGCCTGTTTGCTTATTCGCAAGAGTGTGTTTGATGAAGTGAATGGTCTCAATGAAAAAGATCTGACCGTTGCTTTTAATGATGTGGACTTTTGTTTGAAAGTGAACAAAGCTGGTTACCGAAACCTTTGGACACCGTATGCTGAGTTGTATCACTACGAGTCTATTAGCCGTGGTGAAGAAGATAATCCAGAAAAACTTGAACGTTTTAGAAAAGAAATTGATTATATGAGAACAACCTGGGAAACAGACGGGTACTTTGATAGATACTACAATCCTCACTTGACCATAGGGCGTGAAGATTTCTCTATAGGTGATTAATCCGGGATTTTGACGGTATTGAAAAATAAAGGGAATAAAGAGCTGACAAATTGAGATTGACAGGTGTTTACCGATCAGTCGGCTATGGGGAGTTCCATGTTTATATGCTTCGCCCTTTACTTATCAGTGATGAGTAGCAGCGCGTGAGGTCTTTTACACTTGGCATTCTCTCCGCCGGGATGGCTGGTGAGCGGCTGTCAGTATTATCAGCAGGTTCGCTAGCCCTATGATGGTAGGCGTTACACTGATTTAGTGTAACGGGTAACCCAACATTGATTGCCACCGTATCTCTGGTTGAAAAGATCAGGGTTTTCCAATGTGTATGAATGTTTTTTGCTGAGCGCTGAGAGACATTGTGTAACACTTTTGGAAGCCTGTTCTGGTTGTGTGTTGTCCAGATTTTGCTGGATGGCTGATGGCTGATGGCTATGGCTACAATGGGTTACTGGTTTTGATATGGGTATGAGTATATCTATATATAACCAAAGTGTAATGTAGTGCTGCCGTGTTGTGGTGTCAAGTATTTCCAGTGTGGAATGAGTGTGCAGACAGCAGAGTGATTGGGCACAGCCGAGGTGGATTCTGTCAGAAAAGTAAGGTGTCCAGCTGCCGCCTTAATGTCGGGATCGTCTGGGCTTCGAACCAGGGGTTCTTGCTGAGCCAGTGTCGGTTTCTGGGTGATGGGTGGGGCAGCACAAAAAATGGCTCGGGCACATCCTGACAATGCTTGACTCGCTCTGTCAGGGTTTTGTATTGGCGCAGAAAAGCTTTCGGCAAGTAGTAGTTCTGGGCGTATTGGCCAATCAATAATATCAGTTGCAGTTCGGGCATGCGTGCCAGCAGATCTGCATGCCAGCGGGGTGCGCACTCCGCTCTGGGCGGTAAGTCACCACTTTTGCCTTTGCCGGGGTAGCACAAGCCCATCGGCACGATGGCAATCTCCTCCTCGTTATAAAATTGCTCCGGCGTCAGCTGTAACCATTCACGTAAGCGTTTGCCGCTGGCATCATCCCAGGGAATACCGCTGACTTGCACCTTGCTGCCCGGTGCCTGGCCGATGATCAGCAGGCGGGCGCTGGCGCTGATTTGAATTATCGGTCGTGGTGGGCAGGGCAGATGTGCGGCACAGAGCTGGCATTGCCGGACTTGCTGCAGCAAGTCCGGCAGGCTCTGTACTGACAGTGGGGCTGATGGTTCCGGGGTTAATGTCTGGTCGGTACTCATACGTTCCTGTGGATTCTGTCGCGCTGGCGATGTCGGTGTCTGCGTGTTGCTGTGGGTTGTCATATCAATTTCTCCGCAAGATTCCTGCTTGAAGTTGTCTGCCCCGGAGCCGGAGTATTTTGCACCGGTTACTCGGGTAGGAGTGTCGATAGGGCTGAATTCCGTTATAATGCCTGCCTTTTAAAATTTGTACGTCGTTGATTCGATATGTCAGCGCCGTGACACTCACACGTTAGCAGGACCATACGATGCGCACTCACTATTGTGGTGATATCAACGAAACCTTGATCGATCAAACCGTTACTTTCTGTGGCTGGGTTCACCGTCGCCGTGACCATGGTGGCGTTATCTTCCTGGATGTTCGCGACCGTGAAGGTCTGGTTCAGGTGGTTTTTGACCCGGATACCGTTGACGCTTTTAATACCGCTGATAGCGTGCGTTCTGAATATGTTTTGCAAATCACCGGTCGCGTTCGTGGTCGTCCGGAAGGTACCACCAATGCCAATATGAAAACGGGCATGATTGAGGTACTGGGTAAAGAGGTTGTGGTACTGAATAAGGCCCTGACGCCGCCATTTCCTCTGGATGGTTACACCGATGTGGGCGAAGATATCCGCCTGAAATACCGTTATATGGATATGCGCCGCCCGGAAATGCAAGACAAGCTGCGTTTCCGTTCCAAGGTGACATCGGCAGTGCGCCGTTACCTCGATGATACCGGCTTCCTGGATATCGAAACCCCGATTCTGACTCGCGCCACTCCTGAAGGCGCTCGTGATTACCTGGTGCCGAGCCGGACTCATGAAGGCTCTTTCTTTGCCTTGCCGCAGTCGCCACAGCTGTTCAAGCAGCTGCTGATGGTATCTGGCTTCGACCGTTATTATCAGATCGCCAAGTGTTTCCGTGATGAAGACTTGCGCGCTGACCGTCAGCCTGAATTTACCCAGATTGATATCGAAGCCTCGTTTATCAACGAAGACACCATCATGGATCTGACCCAGGATATGATCAAAGGCATCTTCCAGCAGGAGCTGGGCGTTGACCTGGGTGATTTCCCTCGCATGCCGTACGCTGAAGCAATGAACAAGTACGGTTCCGACAAGCCGGATATGCGTATTCCGATGGAGATTGTCGATGTTGCAGAATTCCTGCAAGACATCGAATTCAAGGTCTTTGCCGCTCCGGCGAAAGATCCACATGGCCGTGTTGCCGCGTTAAAAGTTACTGGTGGTGCCGAGCTGAGCCGTAAGCAGATTGACGAATACACCAAGTTTGTCAGCATCTACGGTGCCAAGGGTCTGGCGTGGATCAAGGTCAACGATATCGAGAAAGGCGTTGAAGGCCTGCAGTCTCCGATCATCAAGTTTATCGGTAATGATAATACGATGAAAATCATGGAGAAAATCGAAGCGCAAAATGGCGATATCGTTTTCTTCGGTGCCGATAAAACCAAGGTGGTTAACGAAGCACTGGGTGCGCTGCGCTGCAAATTGGGTGAAGACCTGAACATGTACACCAGCGAGTGGGCGGCATTGTGGGTGGTCGATTTCCCGATGTTTGAAGCTAATGACGACGGTTCGATTTCAGCTCTGCACCACCCGTTTACCGCCCCAAGCTGTTCCGCTGAAGAACTGGAAGCCAAGCCTCTGGAAGCTCTGTCCCGTGCCTACGATATGGTGCTGAACGGCTGTGAGCTGGGTGGTGGGTCGATTCGTATCCATGATCAAGCCATGCAGGAAGCGGTGTTCCGTGCCCTGGGAATCAGCGAAGAAGAGCAGCAGGAAAAATTTGGCTTCCTGCTGGATGCACTGAAATTTGGTTGCCCGCCGCACGGTGGTTTGGCCTTTGGTCTGGATCGTTTGATCATGCTGATGACCGGTGCCAGCTCGATTCGTGAAGTCATTGCCTTTCCGAAAACCCAGTCAGCGGCCTGTGTGATGACCAAGGCACCGGGTGAAGTGAGTAATACTCAGCTGCGCGATTTGCACATCCGCCTGCGTGACAAGCCCAAGGCAGAGCCTGCGGCGGAATAAGCCAGCCTGGTTGCTGTGTTTGTGATTGCTGCTTTGTGATGAAGAACGGGAGCCTGCTTGTGAATGCAGGCTCCCGTTTTTGTATGTCATGCTGACACGACGACGTATCGGCTGGTGATGGCTGGCAGTATATTTATGTCGGCTATCGCTTGTCTGGTCGAATTCTGCTTTATTGTCGCTATAATTTGATTATTCATCGACACTTCAGGTGTGAACTTTGTTATTGCGTGCCCTTTGCCTGTCTGGCTGCTTATATATTCTTTCCGGTTGCGCTTCTTCCAGTGACGACACAAATATTGCCCCTTCTGTTACGGTAACGTCTGAGCTCTCGGTAGCGGGTGGCGAAAGTGTAACCCTGACTGTGGTGGCCAGTGACTCCGATGGCACTATTGAGTCCTATCTCTGGGAGCAAGTCTCGGGTGACGATGTCGAGCTGGAAGGAGAAACCACCGATACGCTTGAATTTGATGCCCCTGCAGGGCTGAGCGGTTATGAGCTGGAGTTCCGCATCACGGTAACGGACAACGAAGGAGGCAGCTCCAGTGTAACCGTAACCGTGACCGTGGCTGAGGGGATTGAGTCCCCCGATAATTTTCTGGTGCGTTCTCCCGTGGACTCTGCTGGCATTGTGTTTGGCTGGGATGCCATCAGTTTGTCGGATGATGCCGATGGCGAGATAAGCTACTCCCTGTATTACGCTCAGGAGACTTTTCAGAATCTCAGTGATCTGGATGACTATGATGAGCTGGACGGTGCCGGGGTCGAGACGGATATCACGGATACCAGCTATCAGATGGACCTCTCGAACGGTGAGCAATACTATTTTTTGCTGACGGCTTCCTATGTCAGTGACACGCTGGCAGTAGAAAGCCAGCCCACGGCGGAGGTGGCGCGAGTTATTGGCAAGGATTTTTCGGCCACGGATGAATTGAATGATACCAGTGTCACTGAATGTGTGGACACCGAAGGGGAGTGGGCCAGCTGTCCGGTTGATGACCGGCCAGGGCAGGATGCCGAATATGGCCGCACTGCAGAGGAAGAAGCCGGTAGCCTGACCAAAACCGGTACTGGTCTGGGAGGGTTTGACTGGACTTTGCTGGATGAGGATGGCAGTGAGCTGTCTCCGGGCAGTGAGCTGGCGGAATGTATTCGTGACAATGTCACTGGCATGACCATAGAGCTGAAAAGTTCGACCACGAATTTGCGTGATCCGGTCCATCAGTTCAGCTGGTATCAGGACGATGACACATTGAATGGCGGTTATGCCGGGCTGGAAGACGGCCCTGAATGTGTTTCCGGTGTGTGCAATACCAGTGCCTATGCGGCTGCTCTGAATCTTCAGACTCTCTGTGGTGCAAGTGACTGGCGTTTGCCAGTGGTCGCAGAATTACGCTCGGTTGCCGATATTGCCGGTGCTTGCCTGGATGATGGTGGCGGCTGCAAGCTGGCTCTGGATTATTACTATTGGACTGCCACCACACGCGCTGATTCCCCGGATCAGGCCTGGATGGTCAATTTGTACGGTAAGGCTGACACCTCTTACGACAAGCAGGCCAGTGCCCGTGTGATTATGGTGAGTGATGGTACTTCAGATGAATAAATATTGGCTGAAGCGGTTGTCGCTGTCGTTGTGCCTTGGCTCGGGAACCCTGTTCAGCGCTCTGGTGACTGCTGAACAACAATGTCTTGATACCGTAGCGGCTAGCATCAGTGACGATCGTTTTGAAATACAGCAGGATGGCTCGGTTTACGACGCTACTTACGGTTTGTTGTGGTTTAGCTGTCTTTATGGCCAGACCTGGGATGACGGCGAGTGCTCCGGTACAGCCACCGGTTTGACACTGACGGAAGCTTACCTTTATGCCGATGAGGCGGTTCTGGCGGGTTATGACAGTTGGCGGCTCCCCAATATCAATGAGTTGCAAAGTCTGGTGGAGTGGCAGTGTGTCAGTCCGGCGATCGATACCGATTATTTCCCGGAAATCACCAGTGGCTATTTCTGGAGTGCTTCGGCCAGAAACAACAGCAGTGACCAGCCAACAACCTTGATGGTGGATTTTTATAATGGTCGTGTACGGGATACCTTGTATCTTAATGGCTACCTGATTCTGGTGAGGGATATGTGATGGCCTCTAATCTATATGTGATACCCAAGAAGACCCTTCTGACAGACAGGCGGCTGAAATGATGAATGCTAGTACCGGAGTCGGCATGGTGAAATATATCCTGATCTTGATGCTGGTGGGGGTTATGGCCGGCTGTGGTTCACAGAGCGGCCCGGAATCGACCAGTGATAGTGATGACAGTTCGGAAACCGATACTGACACTGATGACGACGATGACACTGATGATGAGGACAGTGACAGCGATAATATTGCGCCTGTTGCCAATGCTGGCAGCGACCAGTCCAGTTATGAGGGGGCTACGGTTTCCTTGCCTGGCTCGGGTATCGATGAAGACGGCACTGTGGTCTTGTATGAATGGGCTCAACTCAGTGGTACTGATGCCGAGATAGTGAACCCGAATTCAGCGAATACGTCAGTGGTGCTGCCGGATTTGACGGTGGCCGAAGACATGATTTTCAGTCTGACGGTGACGGATGATGACGGTGCCAGTGATACCGATACCATGACCCTGAGTGTCGCGGTTGAATATGATGAAACGGGCAACCTGGAACCAACGGTAGACGCTGGCAAGGACCAGGAGGTCAATGTTGGAGAAACCGTTTATCTGGAAGGGGAGGCGTCTGACCAGGACGGTAATATTGTCTCTTATGAGTGGATTCAGTCGACCGGAACCGATATTACGCTATCCGATGAAACAGATCCGGAGGCCACTTTTGTGGCCCCTGATGTCACCGAAGACAGTATTGTGACTCTGGTATTGAAAGTCACCGATGAGCAGGGGGCGGTGTCTTCCGACGAGGTACTGATTACCATATTTCCGGATCTGGCTGCGCCGGATAATCTGGCGGCTGAGTCGGATGAAGACGGCATTACCCTGACCTGGGATGAGGTGGATTCGGCGGAGTCCTATAATGTTTATTATGCCCGGGAGACTATTCCGTCGGATGATATCGCCAATTACAGCAGTTATCTGGGTGGTACGCTGGAGATGGATATTACGACCACCAGCTTTTTGCTGGAGTCGGACAATGATTTATTGACCTATTATTTTCGGGTCACCGCCGCCCGGGATGATTATGAAAGCAGTGCCAGTGACGAGGTCATTGCATCCACCACGATCGCGGTGACGGTGGGGGCAACCGGAAACCGTAATGATACCGGTCTGACGACCTGCTATGAAGAATCTGAAGCCGGTACTTCTTGCCCGATTGATGATTTCCCTCAGCAGGATGGCGACGAAGGCCGGGATGCGGATAATGACCTGGTCAAAACCGGATATGGCGATGCGGGCTTTGATTTTCTGAAAATCGACAGTGAAGGCAACGCTGTTGGAGAAAGTGTCGAGGACTGGCGCTGTGTTTTTGATGTCAATACCGGATTGTTGTGGGAATCCAAGCTGGAAGACGAATATGTTGCGCAAAGTGTTGATGAGCGCTTCACCTGGTACAGTACGGATAACAGCCTGGTGAGTGGCACTTTGGGCGAGGAAGGAGATACCAGTGCGTGTTATATCGACATGAATTGTAATACCCAGAACTATATTGCCTATATAAACGATCTGGAATTGTGTGGCTATTCCAATTGGCGTTTGCCAACGGTGGATGAGCTGGTGACTATTGTTCATCATGGTGAAACCTCGCCAACGATTGATACTGACCTGTTCCCTAATACCCGTTATGTATCAAAACAAGGCTACTGGACGTCGGATATCAACTATGACGGCGTCAAGGCCTGGGTGGTTGATTTCTCGGATGGTGATGTCACATTGACGTCGATGGAAAGTTCCTCGGTCGGAATTTATCGATCGATTCGTCTGGTCGTTGGAGAGGAATAGCTTGTGCGATTAAATATAGGGTGTCTTGCTATGGCTGCGCTGTTGTCTTCAGTGGCAGTGGCTGATTCTGATAATGAGTGTCTGTCTTTGGGAGATTTGACGGATAACGATGATGGCACAGTGACCGACGCCGACGCCGGGTTGATGTGGTCCATGTGTCCTTTGAACATGACCTGGACGGACGGCGATTGTGTTGGTGAGGATGAAGACGAACAGGGTTACCTCAGCTGGTCATTGGCGTTGAATTACGCCTCCGAGCTGGTTCTGGGGGACTATAGCGACTGGCGTTTGCCTAACATCAATGAACTCAGAACGCTGGTGGAGCGTAACTGTTCGAGCTTTGCAATCAATGATGCGGTTATCTGGATCGATACGGACAATTATGTGGTGAAGTACTGGTCATCGACCACCTATGTCTCATCGCCGGATACGGCCCGGGTGGTTGACTTCCAGAGTGGCGGTGAAGAAGCGGTATCGAAAGGGGAGTATGACTACACCGCGGTCGCTCGTGCGGTGCGGGATATTGATTAACCCTGCGCGGTCAGGATTGCTCCGTTACCCTTGAGGGGCCAGTGGGCAAGCAATAAAAAACCCCGATGCTGAAGTCAGTATCGGGGTTTTTTATTTGCCTGTGATTTTTATCGAGTCAACAGCACCGGCAAAGGCCGGTGCTGTTGGCGGGATTACTTGTCAGAAGCGATAACAGCGGTGGCTGCTTTTTTGGTGTACTCGTCCATCTTGTCGAAGTTCAGGTACTTGTAGATATCAGCCGACATGCTGTTCAGCTTGTTGGCGTATTCCATGTACTCTTCGGTGGTTGGCAGTTTGCCCAGAATCGCACCAACGGAAGCCAGTTCCGCTGAGGTCAGGTAGACGTTGGCGCCATCACCCAGACGGTTCGGGAAGTTACGGGTAGAGGTAGACAGTACGGTGGTGCCAGCTTGAACCCGTGCCTGGTTACCCATACACAGAGAACACCCTGGCATTTCAGTACGAACACCGGAAGTACCGTAGATGTTGAAGTAGCCTTCTTCCATCAACTGGGCTTCATCCATCTTGGTCGGTGGAGACATCCAGAAGCGAGTGGCCAAACCACCTTTGTGCTGGGACAGCAGTTTACCAGCGGCACGGAAGTGACCGATGTTGGTCATACAAGAACCAACGAATACTTCGTCGACTTTGACGCCAGCAACGTCAGACAATGTTTTGGCATCATCCGGATCGTTCGGGCAGCAAACGATAGGCTCTTTGATTTCGTCAAGGTTGATTTCAACGATGTGAGCGTATTCGGCATCTGCGTCTGCGCGCATCAGTTTTGGATCTGCCAGCCATGCTTCCATGGCTTGGGCACGACGTTCCAGAGTGCGTGGATCGCCATAACCTTCAGAAATCATCCAGCGCAACATAACGATGTTGGATTTCAGGTATTCAGCAACGGACTCTTCAGACAGGGTTACAGTACAACCTGCAGCGGAGCGTTCAGCAGAGGCGTCGGACAGCTCAAATGCCTGTTCAACGGTCAGCTGATCCAGACCTTCGATTTCCAGTACGCGACCAGAGAATTCGTTGATCTTGCCTTTCTTCTCAACCGTCAGGATGCCTTGCTTGATACCGTACAGCGGAATGGCGTGTACCAGATCACGCAGGGTAATGCCTGGTTGCATGGTGCCGCTGAAACGAACCAGGATGGACTCAGGCATATCCAGAGGCATCACACCGGTTGCTGCGGCGAAAGCCACCAGACCGGAACCGGCAGGGAAAGAGATACCCATTGGGAAACGGGTGTGTGAGTCACCACCGGTACCAACGGTATCTGGCAGCAACATACGGTTCAGCCAGGAGTGGATGATACCGTCGCCAGGACGCAGTGAAACGCCACCACGGGTCATGATGAAGTCAGGCAGGCTGTGCTGCATGGCAACGTCAATCGGTTTTGGATAGGCCGCTGTGTGACAGAAGGATTGCATTACCAGGTCGGCAGAGAAACCAAGACAAGCCAGATCTTTCAGTTCATCACGGGTCATTGGACCGGTAGTGTCCTGAGAACCGACAGTAGTCATTTTGGGTTCGCAGTAAGTGCCTGGGCGTACACCCTGGCCTTCTTCCAGACCACAGGCTTTACCAACCATTTTCTGGGCCAGAGAGAAGCCTTTGCCGGAATCGACAGGATCAACTGGCAGACGGAACAGGTCAGTCGCGCCCATACCCAGTGCTTCGCGTGCTTTGGTAGTCAGACCACGACCAATGATCAGTGGAATACGGCCACCGGCCTGAACTTCATCCAGAATAACATCTGACTTGAATTTGAATTCAGAGATGACTTCTCCGGCTTCGTTCAGGATTTTGCCTTCGTATGGACGGATATCAATCACGTCGCCCATGTTCATATTGTCAACAGGTGCTTCGAAGACCAGCGCGCCGGCATCTTCCATGGTGTTGAAGAAGATAGGTGCTACTTTGGAACCGATACACACACCACCACCGCGTTTGTTGGGAACGCCAGGCAGGTCGTCACCAAAGAACCACAGTACGGAGTTGGTGGCGGATTTACGGGAAGAACCAGTACCCACAACGTCACCAACAAAAGCAACTGGCAGGCCTTTGGCCTTGATTTCCTCGATTTGGCTCATTGGGCCGGTGACGCCGTGTTCTTCAGGTGTCAAACCGTCGCGAGTCATTTTATAGGCTGCGCGCGCATGCAGAGGAATATCAGGGCGGGACCATGCATCTGGAGCTGGAGACAGGTCATCGGTGTTGGTTTCGCCAGTGACCTTGAATACGGTCATCTTGATGCTTTCGGCGACTTTATCTTTTTGGGTGAACCATTCGGCGTTGGCCCAGGATTCCATAATGGATTTGGCAACGGCGTTGCCAGCGTCCATTTTGTCTTTGACGTCGTTAAAGGCATCAAACATCAGCAGAGTGGATTTCAGCTCTTTTCCGGCCAGTTCAGCCAGGTCAGCGTCGTCCAGCAGTTCCACCAGAGTGGCGATGTTGTAACCGCCTTGCATCATGCCAAGTAATTGGACGGCCTTCTCTTTGGAAACCAGAGGAGAGGTCGCATCACCTTTGGCAATGGCGCTCAGGAAACCGGCTTTAACATAAGCGGCTTCATCAACACCGGGTGGAATGCGGTTTTCCAGCAGATCAACCAGAGTTTCTTCTTCGCCAGCAGGTGGCGATTTCAGCAGGTCGACCAGAGCGGCGGTCTGTTCAGCATCCAGCGCTTTGGGTGGGATGCCTTGCTCTGCTCTCTCAGCAACGTGAGCACGATAAGCTTCTAACACGGTGTTTTCCTCATCTCTATGAATCTTCAGATTCACCCGGGTTCCCCTTGTGAGGGTGCCGGCAACCTTCAGATTGTGTTGTTCCATTGGGAATTCAGGGGCGGCAGTATACTCGATTACAGCCTTTCGGTTAAGGAATCCAATAGTCGTAATTGCTTTTGATGTCAGGGTTCTTACCGATAACGATTATTCACCGGGGAAATGGGCTGCGCCGGGATGATTGTTATTCGCAATACACTCCGGTGAGACTGCCAGCTTGTTCTTTGGTCGGACCCGGTGACCATTGTAATGACGGGTGTGGCTTGACAGAATGTTTGTCTGTACCTCAATTGGATAATACCCTTGTGCGAATAGCCGCTGACGAAAACATCCCTCTTGTCGATTCTTTTTTTTCTGAATTTGGTGAGATTCGGCGCCTTGATGGCCGCAACCTGACATCAGACCAATTACTGGATATCGATATTTTGCTGGTACGGTCGGTGACACGGGTCAACGAAGCCTTGTTGGCAGGGACTTCGGTCAAATTTGTTGGTACCGCCACCATTGGTACAGATCATGTTGATCTTGATTATTTACAGCAGGAAAACATCGGTTTTGCCAGTGCGCCTGGCTGTAATGCACAAGCGGTAGTGGATTATGTCTTGAGTGCTATCAGTGTGCTGGTGGATGTGCGTGGCATCGTCTTTGCTGATCTTTCAGTGGGCATTATTGGTGTTGGTAATGTTGGTTTGTGCCTGCGCCGACGACTTGAGGAAATGGGTGTCACCGTGGTTGCAACCGATCCATTCAAAGAGGCAGCCGACGTCGGGCCACTGTCGTCACTGGAGGAAGTATTGCAGGCGGACATTGTCAGCTTGCATACGCCGTTGGTCCGCGATGGCGAATTTCCTACTTATCACCTGATTGGGGCTGAACAGCTGGATCAGATGAAGCCGGATGCCTGTCTGATCAACAGTAGTCGGGGGGCAGTAGTTAACAATACGGAACTATTGGCACACCTCCGGGGGCATGGTGATTTTGAAGCGATTCTGGATGTGTGGGAAAAAGAGCCCGATCTGGATATTGCCTTGATGCATCGGTGCATGTTGGCGACACCGCATATTGCTGGTTATTCTCTGGATGGAAAAATGCGTGGTACGGAAATGATCTATCAGGCTGTATGTGATTTTCTCGGGTTGCCAATACGGCGCAAGCTGGCACAGTTTTTACCAGAACCGGGTATTCGGCGCGTCAATTTTTCTGATCAGGTGCCGTTAAACCAGGCGTTACGGACTGCCATTCGTGCATCCTATGAAATACGGGTTGATGACGGCAAAATGCGCTCGGCCATGTCGCGGGCAGAGAATGTAAAGCAGACGTTTGATCGCTTGCGCCGGGATTATCCGTTACGTCGTGATATACCTACCATGAAGGTTGGCGTGCCAGCCAAGTGTGTTGATTTGCAGCAACTGCTGGCATCAGCCGGGTTTGCCGTCCGGACCAAATAACACCACAGGGTGGCTATTGCTGGATCAGGGAGTGATCAGGTTGGTCTGAATGATCTGGCTGATCCAGGTCGTGTCATTCTGCAAGCGAGCAAATTCCAATACCTGTATCACCGGTGTTGGTGTTTCTGCTGTTGTATTGTCAGCGCTTGGAGAGGTGCTTTGGGATGGGGACAGCAGTCGCATCAGCGCCTTGCTGGTCAAGACAAAGTCATCGATGGATTCTTGCCGATCCTGGCCGCTGAAACGTATGTAGCCTTCCTCTTTTAACCAGCTCAAAGTGCCCATGGCCGACAGATGGCGATTGCTGTGCAGGCCAAAATCGTCCATCTGGTCCGGCCCGGAAATATCCTCAACAAAGAGGGTATGGGGCCGGGGGAAATGCTTGAAGCCTATCAGCAGGATGGTTGCGCAGTCCTTGAAAAAATCGTCGATATGAACGTCAAGCATGGCCGATTCCAATGGGTCAAATAATGATTTCAGACAGGGGTATAACCCCGGAAAAATTGATCAATCCGGCTCATTGCCAGTGACAGATCCTCTGGTCTTGGTAAAAATACCACACGAAAATGATCGGGCGACTTCCAGTTAAAGGCAGTGCCATGCACGACCAGGATTTTTTGCTGTTCCAGCAAGTCCAGCACCATGCGCTCATCATCCAGAATGTTGAATCTATCCTTATCTACTTTGGGAAAGCAATACAAGGCTCCTTTGGGTTTGACGCAGCTGACCCCGGGGATATTATTGAGCGTTTCCCAGGCAATGTCCCGTTGTTGGCAAATCCGGCCGCCCTTTGCTACGAGGTCGTCGATACTTTGATAACCTCCCAGCGCAGTCTGGATTGCGTACATGGCAGGTACATTGGCGCATAGCCTCATTGAAGCCAGCATTTCCAAGCCTTCGATATAATCTCTGGCTTTGTGTCTGGCACCACTGATAATCATCCAGCCGGAACGAAAACCCGCCAGGCGGTAGTTTTTGGATAAACCGTTAAACGTGATAATCAACAAGTCATCCGCCAGGGAGGCTGTTGACGTGTGAGTGACGCCATCGAAAAGGATTTTGTCGTAGATTTCATCTGAAAATACGATCAGCCCATGCTCTCTGGCGATCTCCAGCATACCCAGCAGCAACTCGGTCGGGTACACCGCCCCCGTTGGATTGTTGGGGTTGATCAGCACCATGGCGCGGGTACGGTCTGTGATTTTGGCACGTATGTCGTCGAGATCGGGATACCACTCCGATTGCTCGTCACAGATGTAATGGACGGCCCGTCCTCCAGCGAGGGCAACTGCACCCGTCCATAACGGATAATCCGGAGCGGGAACCAGCACTTCATCACCGTTGTTCAACAAGCCTTGCATTGAGGCGACAATCAGCTCACTGACGCCATTACCAACGATAATGTCTTCCAAACCAACGTTAGCAATGTTTTTCTGCTGGGCGTATTGCATGATGGCTTTACGAGCAGAAAAAAGTCCCTTGGAGTCGGCGTAACCCTCGGAATCAGGCAGGTTATGAATAACATCCTGGATGATTTCTTCGGGGGCATCGAGACCAAACGGTTTAGGGTTGCCTATATTTAACTTGAGGATGCGGTGACCTTCTTCTTCCATCCGTTTGGCGGCCTGAAGAACCGGGCCTCTGAGGTCGTAAAAAACATTGGCTAGCTTGTTGGACTTGCGAACTTCCTGCATTAAAGGGGGCCTGTGTATGAATCGGGTTCTGTAGGTGTATAGAAGCTACAGTGCAACCGAATAAAAAGTAGGGAATCAGCCGATGTCGTCGTGTAACGCCTGATCGGCAGGGCAGAAATGATACTCCCGAGATCGTAAAGCTTAAAGTCCCTGAGAGGGGATGGTTGCGGTAATGGCAATGGATCGACCAGAAATCTGGAAGGATGATATTGTCTGCCGGAAAGGTAAGGTTTGATGTCACCTGTGGCGTAACAAGTAAGAGGAAATGAGCGATGACCAGCAAGACCGATAACACCCAAAAAGAGCGAAGCGGCCGCAGAGTAGAGCGCAGCGCAGAGGAATGGCGAGCTTTACTTGATCCTCATACCTACTTTGTCACTCGGGAAGCTGGAACCGAGCGGCCTTTTACTGGCCAGTACTATAAAACAGAAGACCTGGGGGTGTACTGCTGCACTTGTTGTGGTGAGCCGTTATTTGTGTCCGATACCAAGTTCGATGCCGGGTGCGGCTGGCCCAGCTTTTATCAGGAGCTGGACGGTGCTGTGGACAAGCGTACCGACCGATCTCATGGTATGGTGCGAACGGAAGTGCTTTGTGCAACCTGTGATGCACATCTCGGGCATGTGTTTGATGATGGCCCAGCCCCCACCGGACTGAGGTTCTGTATAAACTCAGCTTCTCTTGTATTCCATACTGTGAATCAGGCTACCTAATTGTAGTAATTGATATTACTTGACACTTTTTGGCAGGAAATTTTTGTGTATACTCAGCGACAATTATTTTCAAAGCGGATACTGATTATGGTTTGTAAATTGAAAGAATTTGTGCTTTGAAGCCTGCTTGATGCCAAGAGATCCAATAAAGGTTGAAAAAATCTGTGATTGAACGCCGACCAACACGATCATCGTTGCAGATTATGAGAGATACGGTGTACGCGCTTTTTATCCGGGAATTACGTACTCGTTTCGGTGGAAGTCGTTTGGGTTATTTCTGGGCCATTGCTGAGCCGGCAGGGCAGGCGGCTGTGTTGACGACTATCTTTTCTCTAATGGGGCGTACCAGTCTGTCAGGCGTAGAGATTCCGGTTTTAATGCTTGTAGGCCTGGTTCCTTTTAAATTGTTCACCAAACTTATTTCTCAATTAAGTAATGCCGTTCTGTCCAATAAAGGCCTTATGGCATACCGGCAAGTCGAGCCTATTGATCCAATTATTACACGCTTACTTATCGAGTTGGCGACGATGGCAATTGTTTTTGTAACACTTATGTTTTCAATGTACTGGTTTTTGGGGTACAAGGTTACACCCGTATCTCTCCCTGGGGTTTTGCTGGCAATATTTTTATTGGTGGCTCTGGCGGTCGGAATTGCTCTTATTTTATGTGTTTTATTTGAATATTTTCCAGATATGTCTAAAGTTGTAGGCGTTATAATGACACCAATGATGATTGTTTCTGGTGTGTTTTTTAGTGCCTCCATGGTCCCGACTCAATACTGGGGGTTACTTGACTGGAATCCAGCATTTCATTGTCTTGAATTGATTCGAGAATCTTATTTTTATGGATATGATCCTGGATTCTCCTCATTGGAATTTGTTGTGAAAGTTGTAATTATTGCTGATTTTATTGGGATGCTTCTTTTTGTTTCTTATAGAACGAAGTTGGTTTCATCATGATAAGGCTTGAAAATATATCAAAATGGTATCCAACAAAATCTGGACGTCATTATATTTTCAAAAATATTGATTTCCAAATACCAATGGATAAGAATATTGGTGTTCTTGGCAGGAATGGCGCAGGTAAATCCACATTTATTAGAATGCTGGGTGGGTCTGAGTATCCAAGTTCTGGAAATATTATCTCTGATTTAAGGATTTCATGGCCTCTTGGTCTTCAGGGGGGGATTCAAGGTAGCATGACTGGTAGAGAAAACGCTCGTTTTGTTGCCCGTATTCATGGTATTAAAAATACCTGTCAAATGGAAGCCAAGGTAGAAGAGTTTGCTGAAATTGGATCATACTTTGATGAGCCAATGAAAAGTTATTCGTCTGGTATGCGATCTCGGGTCTTGTTGGGAATAACTATAGCTTTAGATTTTGATTTTGATGTACTCCTGATTGATGAAATAACCGCAGTTGGGGATGCGAAATTTAAAAATAAAGCAGCGACTTTGCTTAAAAAACGATTTGCTTCAACTCGTATTGTTATGGTTAATCATTCTATTAGCCAGCTTAAGAACTTTTGTAGTGCCGGGTTGGTTATACATAATGGTGGGCTTAAATATTTTGAAAATATTGATGATGCAATTAGTTATTATGGAAATGCTTCATAATGAGGTGGGTGGATTGCTATTATGAAGCAGAATAGAACACATAAACAAAATCAGTATGAGCGTGCCAAGCTGATCCGGGAACGTTTTGTACACCCAGAATTTAATGTTTCTAAAGATCCTGCCGATGATGAAAAAGTGCGTGAGGATAATGTTAAGGCAGATGTGATCAAAGAAGATGCAAGCAAGGAAAATGAAAGCAATTGGATGGGGGTATTCTTTAAAAAGAATATGTTTTTTATTGCATTCTTTGTTTTGTATTCCTTGATTGCGATATATTACTTGGCCTTTTCTTCTCCAAGGTTTATTTCAGAATCTCAATTCGTGGTTAAAGAATCGGGTTCTCAATCCAGTGTGAGTGGTCTGTCAATTTTTGCTGGATTTGGTTCCGGTACCAATGACGCACTGCTTGTCAAAGCCTATATTAGCTCAAGAAATTTGGCTCTGAAACTGGATTCAGAAGTGGGCTTGAGAGCTCACTACCAGAATGAAAATATAGATTTTTTTAGTAAACTGCCAATCGATTCTACGATGGAGAAATATTATGAGTATTATAAGAAACATATTCTCATCTCCCATGACGAAGTGTCGGGTATATTAACGGTTGAAGTTCAGGCTTTTGATCCGGAATATGCGAAATTGGTTGCCGATAAAATAATTGATCTCAGTGAAGTGTTTATCAATAATATTGGCGATAAAATGTTCAAAGAACAAGTTGAGTATGCCAGAGAAGAGGTTGTTCGCGCTCATGGTCTGCTATCTGAATGGCAGACAAAGCTGATTGTTTTTCAGGAAACTAATAAACTGTTGAGTCCTCAAGAAGAAGGTGGGGGTATCGTAACTGGTATAAACGAGCTTCAAATCTCGATTATCAAACAGAAGGCCAAGCTTAAAGAGCTTCAGGCTGTTATGCATGATAATACAACCGAGGTATTGGCACAGAAAAATCTTCTTTCAGCTTTGAATCGTCAGTTAGAAGAGGAGAAAAAGAAGGTGACTGATTCAGATAATAATGGTTTAAATCGCCTTACTGTTGAGTATCAGGAGCTTTCGATGTCGGTAGAAATGACATCTGATTTATATCGCTCGGCGCTAGTCAGTCTGGATTCTGTCAGGAGTCAGGCTGTTCAAAAATTAAAGCATCTGCTTATTGTAGAAAATCCTAGTGTGACGGATGAGCCGAAATATCCTAATAAGCTTCATAAGTTGGTGACATGGTTACTTATTCTAATATTAATATTTGGTCTGATTTCTCTTTTGGTGGCTATTATCAGGGAGCATAAGGAATAAATGATGAATTTTCTGTTGGCTTCAATGCTGTTGTTTTTCGGGGTGGTCGTTAATGCTCTTGAAGTATCCCAAGGGGTAGATGATTCTGAATCCAGTATGCAATTGGATGCCACTCCCTCTGCACCGCTTTACGCTGATTGGCTATTTGAGGGAGGGTTTGGTGAGACTTCTTTTAATGGGCTTAACCCGGTTTACAAGGTGAGCCAGGGTGATACTTTGTTAGTCCAAATTTGGGGAGGAGTTGACTTTCAAGGGGAAGTTATCGTTGACCCGAGAGGAAATATATTTATTCCCAGAGTTGGTCCTATTAATGTTCAGGGAGTAGAGAATAAATCACTTAACGAGGTCGTTCTCAAGTCGATAAAGCGCGTTTTCAAGTCTAATGTCGATGCCTATGTTACCTTGATGGGTAGCCAAACGGTGAAAGTATTTGTGTCCGGAATGGTAGAGAAACCAGGTGTATATGAAGGGCAAAGTGCCGATAGCATTCTACGATATATTGACGCCGCAGGCGGGATTAAAAGAGATCTTGGTGGTTATAGAAACGTACGGGTTATTCGTCAGGGGGATGAAGTTTCCAGAATAGACCTGTATCGGTTTTTGAAAAGAGGGGAAATGCCCGATGTTCAACTTCAGAACGGAGATTTGATTTTAGTTGGCTCTCGTTCTGGTTATATAGAAGTTGAAGGTGGAGCCGGGTTTAATGGCAAGTTTGAATTGAGGGATGACAGGGAGCTGTTAACAACAATTATAGATTATGTAGCGTTAAACGAGTCAGCGACACACGTTACTCTGCTTGAGCCAAGTGGGACGGATATCAATGCCTATCAGTATTCTCTTGATGATATAAATGATGTGGTTGTCAAAGCTGGTTCAACCGTGAAAATATCATCTCAATTGCGGCCTAAGAGTATCAGTGTTGAGGTGCTCGGTGAGCACAACTCTTCTACAGAAATGGTGCTCCCATGGGGCAGTACCTTGGATGACCTTATTAATAGAATTGAATTTTCGACTCTGTCTGATCGTAATTCCCTTCAGCTTTATCGGAAATCTGTGGCCAATCGTCAGAAAGAAATGCTGATGGCATCGCTATCTGCTCTTGAGCAAAGTGTGTTGACCGCCAGATCGGCAACAAAAGAAACCGCAGAACTTAGAAAAGCGGAAGCAGAGACAGTTTTGCAATGGGTTGAGCGGGCAAAAAAAATACAGCCGAAAGGGCAGGTTGTATTGCTTGACGGGTATGATCCAGCTCAAATTGTGCTTGACCAGGGTGATAAAGTTGTTGTGCCAATTAAAAGAAACCTCGTCATGATTCATGGGGAGGTTCTGTTTCCTACTGCTGTTTCTTACCAGCCGAAAATGAATGTTAAAAATTATGTAGATCAGGCTGGTGGCGCAATGAGTAAATTATCAGGACTAAATGTTTTAATTATGAAAAGTAATGGTACCTTTGTTCAAGCGTCATCTGATTTGGGTGATAGAAAACTAGTCCGGCCCGGTGATGAAATATTTGTTCTTGCCAAGCCCAAGCTTAAGGCTCTGCAGCTGACCAAGGATATAAGTCAGGTTATATATCAAATTGCAGTGTCTGCGGCTGTCGCACTTGCCTTGTAAAGGGATTGGTTTTATGTTGAAAGGAATTAGAAAGAAGTTTTTTGAAATAGATTTCAGATTTTCCATGGAGATGGGTGGAGATCTGGCAGAGCGAGATGTTGGCCATTACACAGCTACTGGATCGGATCCTCAATTCTATTTGCCGAAACTTTTAAGTGGTTGGTACATGATAGAATTATGCATTAACTCAGATATTCCTGCTCAAGAGTCGAAATTCTATTACGATGTCGGAGATGGTTGTTCGGAAGAGAACAGCTATAACTTGATTTACATGACAGGAAAACTTGTCAAACGCGTTGCCTATTTTCCCAAAGGCTCACGGGTAAGATTTGATCCTATGAGCTGTCAGTGCAATTTCGATATTGAGCACTTCTCTATGGTGAAGCTAAGCTCTTCTAATGCCAAGCGCTTGATTGACAAAAAATTGGCATCCAGAAAATTGTCGGGTGGCATGTCAGAATATAATGAAATATTTAAACTCAAATTTTCCGGGTATTCAGAGTGGATGGCCCTGGTAGAGGGTGGACTCGTTCAAAAACGATTGGAGCAATGTAATACGCTGGCATCAGATACTGATATGCCAATGTTGTCTGTGGTGATTCCGGTGTATAAACCGGACCTGGAATTATTTCGTCGATGTGTGCAATCGGTGCTATCGCAGAGCTATCAGAAATTGGAGCTGTGTTTGGCAGATGATTGCTCTGGTTTGGATGAGTTGAAGGAAATGATGGTTGACCTTCAAAGCCAAGATAATCGGGTCAAAGTCGTTTTTCGGGAGCAAAATGGTCATATCTCTGTCGCAACCAATGATGCACTAGCATTGGCAACAGGTGATTATATTGTATTTATGGATCATGATGATGAATTATCGCCGTATGCTCTGGAGGTTGTCGCAGATGAAATTGTCAGGAATCCTGAGGCGGATATTTTTTATTCGGACGAAGATAAAATAGACGCTTTGGGGCGTCGAATAGATCCCCATTTCAAGTCTGGTTTTGATCCTGAGCGAATATTGGCTCAAAATTATATGTCGCATATGTCTGTGATTCGAACGGATTTGGTGCGTCGTGTTGGAGGGCTTAGAAAAGGAGTTGAAGGGAGTCAGGATCACGATCTTGTTTTGCGGTGTCTTGATGCCATTAACTGGAATCGGAAAGGTGTTATTCATATTCCATTTATTTTATATCATTGGCGTATGGTTGAAGGCTCTACAGCCTTGGCATCCGATCAGAAAAGTTATACTGCTGTGTCTGGTTTGAAAGCGGTATCGGATGTACTTTCCAGTAATACTTTGGTTGATAGCGTGGAACCTGGTGATGTTCCAAATACATATCGGGTGATATGGAAAAGGCGCCCCGATATCAAGGTATCTATTATAATGCCAACAAAAAATGGTGGCGATCTGGTTCGTTGTGCAGTTGAGTCTATATATGAGAAAACAACGCATAATAATTTTGAAATAATCCTTGTCGATAATAATTCTGATGATCCAAAGGATATTGCGTATTTCAAAGAACTTGATTCAAAAGGAATGGTGAGACTGCTGGAGTATCCTCACCCATTTAACTATTCTGCGATTAATAATTATGCCGTTCGATATGCTCAGGGTGACGTTGTTGTTCTGTTGAATAATGATGTAGAGGTGATTGACGGTGCCTGGCTTGAAGAGCTTGTTGCCCATGCCATGCGTCCCGGGGTGGGTTGCGTGGGCGGAAAGTTACTGTACAGCAATGGGCTGATTCAGCATGCTGGCATTCTTTTGGGATCAGGAGGTGTTGCAGGGCATCAATTCAAGCTGCTACCCCAGGATTCTCCGGGTGAAGATGCACAGTTAGCAGTCGTTCGGCAGACCAGCGCGGTGACGGCTGCATGTCTTGCGGTGAAAAAAACCGTTTTTGATGAGGTGGAAGGGTTTGATGAGGATCATCTTGCTGTCGCCTTCAATGATGTAGACTTTTGCGTCAAAGTGCATTTTTCCGGTTACCGAAATATCTGGACTCCCCATGTACTTTTGTATCATCATGAGTCTTTGAGTCGGGGATACGAAGATACTCCGGAGAAACAGCAGCGTTTTGCCAGTGAGGTTGAGTTTATGCAGAATAAATGGGGAGACCGTCTTAAAACAGATGAATTTTATAATAATAATCTTTCATTGATTGGTGAAAAGTCCCTTTATGGTTGCCGATTCGATTATACCGATATATCTTTGCTAGGGGCGTGATAGATGAAGGTTGCAATAGTTTCAATTCTTAAAAATGAAGCAGAATATATACTGGAGTGGATTGCGTATCATCGCTATGTGCTCGGTGTAGATGATTTTTTTATTGCTGATAATGTCAGTGATGATGGTAGCAGCGAGTTGCTGGAAGCATTGGATCAGGCAGGGATTATACATCGTATCCATCATCCGCGTGTTTCTCAAGAAATTGGTGTTCAAAAACCAGCATATGACAGAATTATAAAAGAGTATTCAAAAGACTATGATTACTTTTTGTTTCTGGATGCCGATGAGTTTTTGGTTAATGAAACTGGTAAGGGTTTAAAAGACTGGATAAAACGAGCGGAAAATAATGATGATTTCGCTGGGTTTGTATTAAATTGGAGAATATTTGGATCATCTGGTCGAAAACTGCCTGGGCAAGGGCTTGTTGTTGAAAGGTTCAGTCGCTGCTCCAGGGTTAATGAGCCACGGAATTCTCATATAAAAACACTGGTTAAATGTGACCTTATTGGTGATATGCGGATACATCATTGTGCTATTACATCGGGCTCTTTTTATAATGAGAACATTGAACGTGCAGTTTTTTCATCAGCAATGTTAGAACGATCTGCTAATGTGATTGATCAACCATCTCCATTTACGGTAAATATTAATAATAAAAAACTTTACGTCGCTCACTTTGTTGTTAAATCGTATAAAGAACACTTCGATAAGAAAAGTCGAAAAGGATCCGGTGCAGGCTCAGCGACTCGAGAGAAAGGATTGGCATATTTTAAAGAGCATGATTTGAATCAGGCCATATCATTTGATCTGTTTAAACACTCTTTATCTATTCGTACTGGGATATCTTTTCTGATTAAAGAATTGGCAGAGAAAACTCATTATTACTCGTATATTCAGTTTGCTATTGATAAATCCGCTGAAAATATTGCGGGTTGGGTGATTTCTGATTCAATGGCCGACATAGTGCTTGTGATAGCTTATAATGACGAAGAAGAAGAGTGTAATCTAAATATAAAACGCCCAGATCTCGTAGAAAAAAACATGACAGATATAATGATGTCAGGATTTAAATATCCAGTACCAAAAGATACTGATCTGGATAGTTTTACGGTTAGGGTAAAAGGAACTGATTTTTATGTTTGGGGCGGATGAATTGTGATTTTGAAGATAATAAGTGGGTGTTTTAATTGTTTTTTAAGTTTAAAAATCAATTGCTAGTAAAATCACAGATTTACCTTAAGAAAACCGGCTATGGCCGGTTTTTCATTTTTTGGTATAAGTAGGTGTTATTTTGTTGTAGATGATCGCAGTATTTTCAATATGCTTGTCCGATAAATCATTAATCAGGCCGCCACTGTTACAGTTGTTTTTCTTCTCTTTGTTTGGGTTTAATATCAGCTTATTCTGACAGCTCAAGTTGCGGATTTTCTTCTGGAACTTCTGAACGGATTCAGAGTTGAATCTTTGAAAAACTGTTTTGGTGATCGAATAAGTTTTTTGAATTTTTTTTGTTGTTTTTTATAGCGATGGTGGTTTTCTTTTCTGGTGTTTAACTTGTTGAAGCTGCGAATAGAGGTGTCGCTGTCAAATTTTTTGACTATATCATCAGGACAATAGAAATACGCATTTTCAGAGGCCTGTAATGCGCTCAGAGATGCTTGGTGATATTGTTTTTTGTTGCTGAGGGTCTTTAGTGCCAATTCAAATTCGTCCTGACTGTTGAATAGTTTTAATCCATCGCAAAAATATCTGTCGAAATCTGGATTTTGGGAGGCTACGACTGGTACTCCAAGGGCTGCGCTCTCCCAGAATTTCAAGGCACTTTTGCAGTTGTTAAACGGGTTTTTTAATAATGGAGCAATGGTTATCCAGCTGCTGTCAATATACTGGCTTAGCTCGTTATAAGGTAGTTTTTTAGTTGTAGATACTCGGCCTAGATTTTCTAATGTTGGGGATATTTCAATATCTCCGATGATATGCAGTTTTGTATCTGAATTTTTTTTAATCCAGTTTTCTAAAGCAGATTCTATTGCTTTGAAGTTACTGGTGTGGTTAGCCGTTCCTGGAAAATATCGAATTATTTTGTTGTTGAATCTGTCTTTGATAGAATTGTTTTGAACCGGTTTTTCGAAAGATGGTATCTGGTTTGGTGTGAAATAGTAGAGGCATTGTGGATGAATTTCTTTTGCTGCCTTGATGAGCTCTGTAGTTGACATGTGGCAACGATGGAATAACAGTAATGCAGCTTTGGAGCGCCGCGCATTCTTTTTTGCTGACGCCAAGCTTTCTTTGTTGCAGAGAACCATTGGAGAGGAGTAGGCCAAGTCTGGTCTAAATAATAGATCATCAAAATCAGCTTCTGCCGTAATACCAAGATTGTAAATATTTTTTATAACTTTAATCAGTTTTCTTGATATTCTTGGGCGATGGAATATTATCTTTGAATAATTTTTCAGAGAGATTTTTTTTATTTCTGACATATGAATTATGTCACTTTTAATGCCATTGGCCGAGTTTTTCATAGCTTGATAGATGCAGCGATATCGAGCCGAGGCATCATTGGCGTAATATTGACCTCTTTTCGAAAAACTTACATAAAGAATGGTTTCTTTCTGCTTGGCAATTTCCATTTAATTCACTGCATTAAAGCTAAAATATTTCTATGGTATATAGAAGGATTGGTGTTTGGTAGAGCAGTCGAACTGTAATTCAGAATTTCCATGGTTTGTATTGACATACTGAGTCGGTTGAAGCGTGCCAGTTTTGTTTGTAGCCGTTCTTTAAGGCATGAAATGACTTCCAAATTTACTCCTGTCAGGGCTGGGGAGAGACTCCTTTCCTGAAGGCTGCCTGCTCAGCATCTTCCGATGCAGAGTTGATGCAGGCTTCGGTAGGTAGTGGCAACGTGTTCAGAAGGGCTCTGCTAGTGTGTTCAAGGTGAGTATGATGAGTTGTATGTTACTCAGAGCGTTGTTGCCTGCAATTATGTTGAAAAATACCAGTAACATCAACCAAAGCTTCTCGCCGTTATTGTCAAGGCATTATAACTCCGCGTAGATGTGGTGTAAGTATGTTTCTATGGCTCATCAATGAGCTTGGCAGCTACCTGTCGCGCCTAATTGTTTTCGATAAGGGCTTGCATTAAAAAATAAGGTAAGTAAAATGCGCACCACTTCAGAGACGTCCCCATCGTCTAGAGGCCTAGGACACTGCCCTTTCACGGCGGCAACAGGGGTTCGAATCCCCTTGGGGATGCCATATTCTTGATGTGCATTTTAGTAGATCAAGTAGTGGTACAGGCGGGAATAGCTCAGTTGGTAGAGCACGACCTTGCCAAGGTCGGGGTCGCGAGTTCGAATCTCGTTTCCCGCTCCAT
>NZ_JAUORS010000023.1:0-55326 GCF_030548165.1 Oceanobacter sp. 5_MG-2023
CAGAGCCAGAGCCAGAGCCAGAGCCAGAGCCAGAGCCAGAGCCAGAGCCAGAGCCAGAGCCAGAGCCAGAGCCAGAGATTATTACGACAGCTGCTCCTGTTGCCGCCGCTTCTGCGGCTGTCTCCGCAGCACGAGCAGCGTTACCGCCAGCTCCGGTCTCCGTTGCCGATCTGTTGGTCGAAGTTGATGACGATCTGATCGATGATGAAATCATCGAAATCTTCCTGGAAGAAGCGGAAGAAGTCACCGAGACACTGAAAGAATACTGGCCTCGCTACAAACAGGATATTGCCGACGCCGAGTCATTGACGACGGTCAGGCGAGCGTTCCATACCCTGAAGGGCAGTGGTCGTATGGTTCAGGCTCTGATTATCGGAGAGCTGGCCTGGTCGATTGAAAATATGTTCAATCGGGTGATCGACAAGACCATTTCAACCAGCGACAACCTGATTGATGTGGTTGAACACACCATGAGCGTCTTGCCGGCGTTGATTGACGATTTCCGTCAGCGTGGTGGTCCGAGTGTCGATACCCAGCCATTGATGGATTACGCCCACGCGCTGGCTGCAGGACTGACGGTACCCGATCTGGCAGAAGTGCTGGGAAGTGGGCCAGCAGCTGCCACGGCAGAGGCTTCTGTCACTGAACAAGCAGATACGGAACAAACGGCTACTGCAGTTACTGCAGCAGACAGCGATGTTGATGACAGTCATGAAACTGATGACGACAGTGCTTTACTGGAAGTATTCGTCCAGGAAGCGAACGGTCATCTGGAAACCGTCAATGACTTTGTTGAAACATCTCGCCGGAGTTATTTTGATAACCCGCTAGGTGATCAGGTACAGCGAGCCCTGCATACCCTCAAAGGTAGCGCACATATGGCAGGCATCAGCAGTATTGCTTGTCTGGCTGCCCCACTCGAACGCTTGCTCAAGGAATTACGGGCCTATCAGGTCAGTAACAGCGAACAGCTGGTTGAACTGATAGACGATGGCGCGGTATTTATTGCCTCGGCACTGCAGAATAAAACAGACCTGTATCGAAACCTGACGGATGCGGAACAAGCGTATCTGCAGCGAATAGAACAGGTTGAGCAGTCGTTGCTGGCAACCTTGTTGCAGAATGACAACACGGTCATCAAGACACCCAACCCCCAGGCTATTTCACAATTCCTGGCGAATGGTATGGACTCGTTGCTGGAAGCCGATTTACTGCTGCGGCAGTGGCAGAAAAGTGGTGACTTCAGTGTTCTGGATGCCCTGTGCCGCGATCTGGTTGAAGTGGCCGATGGCGCTGAACAGGCGGAACAACCGCGTATCCATGAACTGGCTACCAGCTTGCACGGCTTTTACTTGCAGGCCAGTCAGTCTGGGGAAAAAACCCAGGCTGCAGAACAAAATAACTGGGCTGAACTGGCAATGGAAGGCCAGGAGCAATTACTGAACATGATGGACTGCCTGGCCGCAGGGCAAGCGCTTGAGCGGCCAGCCATTCTGGATCGTATTCTGGGTATTACCCATCTGCTGAAAGCCTGGGCAGAGGATGCCGATGCCAAGGCAAAGGTTGACGAAAGCCCTTTTGGAGAAGCGCCGGGAGACATTCCCGCTGACGATGATATGGCCGTTGCACCGGTAACGGATACCATCCAGGCGACCACCGACCTTGCTGCCGGCGCAGATGATGTTGATCAGTTAAGTGACCACTCCGTTGGATCTGCATGGCATCAGCCCACCCCGGAAAACGATACGGGTGAAGCTGTTGCGACGCTGGCCGACGCTATTAACACTCCGTTCTCCAGTGCCGGGAACGCTGCCCCGACGACACTGGATATTGAACCGGTAGTAACGGGTTCTGATGATCACCGTGATTTTGAAGACGAGCCGTCTTTTGAGTTGGCCGGTGATCAATCCAGTATTGAAACGGCTCAGGTATCTGCGCCAGAGGCCACTCAAACTGTCTCTGAGGCAGAGTTGCCGCTCCTGTCGGACGAACCTTTTATTCCTCGTCAGCTGGACGATTCTGATGGGGCCGACGCTGATTTTAGCGACCTGGGACATACCATCGAGCTGGATTTCTCTGCCAGTGATGATCGTGAGCTCCCAGATACACCGGCCACGATCGAGTACAGCCCGCTCTCTGACGTCGAAGATACAACAACTCCAGATTCGCATGATCAGACAACGGCATGGCAGACGTCTGACTCCGTGCATCAGAATACTGAAGTGTCGCCGGAAACTGGTTTGGAAGGTACAGACGTTCCGCTGGTGCATGAGTCTGACACAGCAGAACCATTACTACCGGTCATTGACGATCGCTTGCTTGATTTGCCTGGTACGCTGGAAGTAGAAGAATCCGCTGTCGATTTTCAGGATGCTATTCCGGTTATCGATGACAGCATGGTTGAGCTGTCAGAAACGCTGGAAGTAGAAGAGTCCGCTGTCGATTTCCAGGATGCTATCCCGGTTATCGATGACAGCATGGTTGAGCTGTCAGAAACGCTGGAAATAGAAGAGTCCACTGTCGATTTCCAGGATGCTATCCCGGTTATCGATGACAGCATGGTTGAGCTGTCAGAAACGCTGGAAGTAGAAGAATCCGCTATCGATTATCAGGATGCTATTCCGGTTATCGATGACAGTATGACTGGCTTGCCGGATACGCTGGAAGTAGAAGAATCCGCTATCGATTTCCAGGACGTTATCCCGGTTATCGATGACAGCATGATCGAGTTGTCAGATACGCTGGAAGTTACAGAGTCTGATACAGATTTACAGAACGGTTTGCTGTCGTTGTCCGACACACTTGAGATCGAAGAATCTCAAGACTGGGTTCCTGTCGTTGATGACAGCATGATTGAACTGTTGGATTCCCTCGAAGTGGCGGAAACCGACCCACAGGACGATCTGGTTCCGCTCATCTCTGATGATACCGTCGAACAGATTGATACGCCTGAAGCGACCGATGACCAGGAAACGCTGGCATTGACCGTCGAGGCTATTGAAGTACCCACCATTGCGTCCAGCGAAGCGGTTATCAGTACGCCATCGGCGGAGGCTTTTGCACCACAGACTCCAGATGCTGAAGACTCTCAGGCAACTGATTCACCGCTGACCATTGACGCGGTTGAAAGTCAGCAAACCGTGCAATCGACACCAGAACCGATCGTCGATGAAGCGCCGCCAGTAATGGAGGTGGATGATGGTACGGATGAAATTCTTGAAATCTTCCTCGAAGAAGCAGAAGAAATTATTGAATCTGTCGACCAGATTCTGAGTGAATGGCGGGCCAACCCTGAGAACCTGGTCAATGTTGCTCACTTGCAACGTGATCTGCATACCCTGAAAGGGGGCGCCCGTATGGCCGAACAGGCCGACGTGGCGGCACTGTGTCATGACCTCGAGACTCTGTACGAACGCATCAACAATGGCCGGTTGGGGGTAGAACCCGGACTGTTTACCTTGCTGCAAGCAGCCCATGATGACCTGGGCGGTCAGCTGGACAGCATCCGTTACGGCCAGACTCCCCGCTCGGCAGATAGTATCCTGAGCTCGTTAAAAGCCTATATGCAGGGCGAAGTGGTACAGAACCCGGATGCAGATAGCGCGGATGAGCCTGATATGGCCAGTGATACGAATGTCGCTGCCAAACCGGATCAGAACGTTGAGCATCAGGTAACGCCCGTCGCGGCAGACCAGGTGCTGTCGGAATCACTGGATGAAACCGACCGGGAAATTCTGGAAATCTTTCTGGATGAAGCGGCGGAACTGTACGAGGCACTGGATCAGGCGCTGCAGGAATGGGAAAAAACGCCCACTAATATGGAGCCTGCCAACGAGGCCCAGCGTGTCTTGCATACCTTTAAAGGCGGTGCACGTCTTGCCGGTCTGGTGACTCTGGGCGATCAGGCTCACGCATTTGAAAGTCGTATCTTGCAAGTGCAGCAAGGTTACTTGCAGGCCGACCCTGAATTTTTCAAATCGGCTTATCAGGAACAGGACGCACTGGCTCGTCAGATTGAACAGATCGGTACCATGCTGGCGTCGGGTGAGATGCTCTTGCTCGGTGATGACAGTCTTGAAACTGTGCCGCGAAATACGCCGTCAAATCAGGCGGATTCGACCGACACCGGACTGGATGAGACAACAGAAGCCAGACAGCCTTCTGACTCTTCTGTTAAGGGGCAGGAAACACCTCCAGCCGCTACCGTATCAGAGCCGGCAGTAGTCGCGCCTGTAACACCAGAGGCAGCAACAGAGTCAGCAGCACCGCAGGATACATCGGTAGCCAGTAATGTGGTGCCATTGCGTACGACCCAAGGCACGCCAGTAGCGGCAGCCCCGGTACCAGCCTCCGTCGCGGAAGCTGCCCAACAGGTGGCTGCACGTAAAGCGCCACAAGAGCTGGTCAAGGTATCGGCCGATTTGCTGGATGACCTGGTTAACCTGGCGGGTGAAACCTCGATTGGTCGTGGACGACTGGAACAGCAGGTCACGGATTTCTCCTACACGCTGGAAGAAATGGAAGGCACGCTGGATCGCTTGCGCGACCAGTTACGCCGTCTGGATATCGAGACTGAAGCCCAGGTACTGTTCCGTCAGGAACGCCATGGCCCGGAATATGAAGATTTTGATCCTCTGGAGATGGACCGCTACTCCACCATTCAGCAATTATCCCGTGGTCTGGTTGAATCGGCGTCGGATTTGCTGGATCTCAAGGACACGCTGTCAAACAAAACCCGTGATGCAGAAACCCTGTTGCTGCAACAAAGCCGGGTAAACACCGAATTGCAAGAAGGCTTGATGAAAACGCGGATGGTGCCTTTCCAGCGCCTGGTACCGCGTTTGCGCCGGATTGTGCGGCAGGTCAGTCTGGAGCTCGATAAACAAGTCGAGTTCCAGGTTCTGAACGCTGAAGGTGAGCTTGACCGATCTTTGCTGGAGCGGATGATTTCGCCGCTGGAGCACATGGTACGTAATGCCGTTGACCATGGTATTGAATCCATTGCCGAACGCCGTGCCGCGGGCAAGCCGGATGTTGGTTCGATTGACCTGGAAGTCAGCCGGGAAGGCAGCGACGTTGTTCTGACCTTGCGGGATGACGGTAAAGGTATCAACCGGGATGCGGTGCGTGCCAAGGCCATTGAACGAGGGCTGCTAACAGAAGATGCCCGCATTACTGATCATGACCTGCTGCAATTTATCCTGCAGGCCGGATTCTCCACCGCCGCCAACGTTACCCAGATCTCCGGTCGTGGGGTTGGCCTGGATGTGGTGAGCACGGAAATCAAGCAGATGGGCGGTACGGTTGAAATTCTCTCGGAACAGGGTGCCGGCACTCGTTTTGTGGTGCGCCTGCCATTTACCGTATCGGTTAACCGAGCATTGATGGTGCAGATTGGCGATGATTTGTACGCCATTCCCCTGAATAATATTCAAGGTATTGTCCGGGCCTCCTCGAATGAGCTGCAAGGCTACTATCAGATGCCACCCAACGAGCGCCAGTATCAGTATTCCGGGCAGGACTATCGCCTGGAGTATCTGGGGGTTATGCTCGAAAATGGTTCTCAGCCCAAAGTAGCGAATCAGACCCTGCCATTGCCGATTCTGCTGATCAAGGGGACAGTACCTTATGCCCTGCAAGTGGATTCACTGCTGGGCAGTCGTGAAATCGTGGTTAAGGCCCTTGGGCCTCAGTTTGCCTCAGTGATGGGTGTCTCCGGGGGTACTATCCTGGGGGATGGTAGCGTGGTGATCATTCTCGACCTGCCTGCCATGATCCGTAGTCAGACCTCTCTGGAATACCAGCAAGCACGATTGCTGGATGCCCAAATGGCTGAACAGCGCCACGAACAGGTGGCCAAAGTGTCTCGGGTTCTGGTGGTGGATGACTCGGTAACTGTACGTAAGGTAACTACTCGCTTGCTGGAACGTCATGGCCTGGAAGTGTATACCGCCAGTGACGGTGTGGACGCCATGGCAACCCTGCAGGATCACAAACCAGACCTGATGCTGCTGGATATCGAAATGCCGCGCATGGATGGTTTTGAGGTTGCTTCGCTGGTACGCCACGATCAACGTCTGAAAGATATTCCTATTGTGATGATTACTTCTCGTACTGGTGACAAGCACCGGGATCGGGCGATGGCCATTGGTGTAAATGAATATCTGGGCAAGCCGTTCCAGGAAGAGTCGCTGATGGGAACCATCAATCGACTGCTGGGGCGTGAGGGTCGCTAGGTGATCTTGCCTCGGGTTGGCATTATTGCTGATGACCGCCTGCAACAGCACATGTTGCAGGCTGCCATGGCGCATTTTGGCTTTGAAGTAGTCATCAGTGCCGACCCATCGCGGATGGAATTGATTCAGGGACGAGAGCTGGCGCTGGATGCCTGGCTGGTCGATATCAACCGTGACAACGATGACGAATTGTCCGACTGGCTGGATGAGCTGATGCACGGCCCGGTGCCGGTTCTGGTGGGTATTGAGAAAGCCCCGGCTCGTGGTTGCGACAGCTTGCCACGCTGGCAAAAACGGCTGTATCAAAAACTAAAAGGTATTGTCCCGGTTTCTTGCCAACCACTGGTGGATGAAAGTGTCGCCAGCCTGGAGCGCATCGCGACACCGGTAGAGCGGCAGCCGAGCCGTATCCTGTTGCCAAAAATCTTTAGCACATCGGTATTAACCGGCCAGACTGCCAAGGAAGTATGGGTTTTGGGTGCCTCTCTGGGTGGCCCGGAAGCGGTCAAACAATTTCTTGATGCCTTGCCTGCCGGTCTGCCGGTTGCCTTCGTCTATGCCCAACACATCGACAGTCGTTTTGAAGCAACGCTGACAACCACCATTGGCCGTCATTCAGCCTTGTCATTACGCCTGTTTGGCGATCGGCAACAGCTGAAAAATGGTGATGTCCTGGTCGCTCCTGTTACGGATGAATTTGGTTTTGATAACCAGGGTCAGTTAGTATCGACCCGGCATGACTGGTCTGGCCCGTACGGCCCATCCATTGATCAAGTGATAGTGAACGTACACCAGTATTTTCAGACCCGAATGGGCGTTATCCTGTTCAGCGGCATGGGCAACGACGGTTCTGAAGCGTTGGTATCCTTACCTGAAAGAGAACTGCCGGTCTGGATACAAACCCCGGCCACCTGTGCCAATGCTTCTATGCCTGAAAGTGCGCTTGGTACCGGCCGGGTTTCATTTCACGGCACCCCGTTCCAGCTGGCTAATCAGCTGGTGAATAGACTCAAGAATCACTGGATGAATACCCATGAGCCAGACACCTGCCAATATTGAACAGCCCGGTCAGGTCGATTGCCTGATGATTCCACTGAACGACCGGCAGCTATTGCTCCCGAACGTTACCGTGGCTGAAATCATTCCTTTCTCTCAACTGATGACAACCAACTCCAGAGTCGACTGGATCATTGGCAGCATTCAGTGGCGAGGTATTGGCATACCGGTGATTTGTTACGAACTGCTTAACGGCACGCCGGCCCCACGGCCAAGTCCGGATGCCCGTTTTGCCATTATTAACGGCGTGGGCCAATATTCCGAAATGCCTTTCTTTGGCATCCTGGTGCAGGGTATTCCCAAACTGACCCGAGTCCTGGAGCAGGATATCCAGCAAGTGGATGCTGTGATGGGAATGGGCTCATTGGACCAGATGGCAGTAAGCGTTGAAGGCGAATCTGCATTTATTCCGGATCTTGAACAAATCGAGACGCAGCTTCTGGGTTTGCTGTGATTCTGCTCCGCTGTTTGCCACCACAGACAAGATAACCATGACTCGAATTCTGGCTGCCAGAATGTCTGCATTCGGTTTTTTCCAGTACACCCTTGTGTTATTGGAGAGATCCAGTGTATGGAATCAAACATCGGTGAATCGTTTTTAGAGCTACGATAGATCTGGATTTTCAGGGATTACTGTTTCAGATATAATTGCTATGGAACTTTCTCACTCGAACCATTCTTCTGATCTGAATGTGTTCCCCCCGAAAAGAGCTGGAATACATACAAATATGCTTAAACTTTCCATGAACCTGCTTATCAAAAATGAAGTTGATATTATCGAGGATAATATCAGATTTCATTCAAATCAGGGGGTTGATTGCTTTGTTGTGATGGATAATGGCTCAACGGATGGAACCAGAGAGGTTATTGCCGAATTATCAAAAAAACACGAAATGTTGGTGATAGATAGACCAGAACTGGATTATCAGCAGAGTAATTGGAAAACAGAAATGGCTGCAAAATCCCGGCGTATACTGGGTGCAGACTGGAGTATTGCCAATGACGCTGATGAATTTTGGCTGTCTGATAGTGGGGATTTGAAGAGTAATCTGGGTAAATGGGGCTCAATTGTAAAGTGTAGTCGATCCAATATGATACCGGACGATACGTTTTTCTCAGGAGATTCTGACTATCTTGACTTTCCATATCGAGTGAAGTCACCAATATTAAACAAAGGCCAGGATATTATTAATAATGATAGTTTCTCTGTTTTTTTGGGTAATATTAATGGAAAAGTGATAGTTAACAACCATGGATTGTTAAGGGTTAAGGGTGGAAATCATAGAGCCTGGCACTTATGGGGCTTTATAAATCAGACCATTGATCCATCGATTACCGTCTATCACTATCCTATACGGAACAGGGAGTGCTTTGTTAAAAGTATAGAAAACAGAGCACGTCTGCTCAATAGCGGTGTGACAAAGATGGGGGATCATTATCGTCGCTGGGTCAGGATGCTTGATCATGGTTTGCTTGATGAAGAGCTGGAGCGACTCGCATTAAAAAAAGAAACGGCTACAGTGCTTGAGAACTTTGGAATAATAGAAAAAGAACCAGAAGTTGGAAGGAAAATCCGGGAAGTTATGAACTCCAGAAATTAAAAGTGCTTATAAAAATGAAGATGGGTTTTTATGGCTTGAAAAATACAAAATAAATTATTTTGGTGGCTGATGAATCAAATTATTTGTGTGAAATGGGGAGATAAATATCCGTCAAGTTATGTTAATCGACTGTATGATATGATCGAAAAAAACATGGCAGCTGATTTTGTATTATATTGCCTTACTGATGATGCGCGGGATATTTACCCAAAGATCAAACCCTTGCCCTTGGTTAATACGGAAATTTCTGGTTGGTGGCACAAGTTAAGTCTTTTTCAGAAGGATTTTCATCAGCTGGAAGGAGAATTATTATACATGGACTTGGATGTTGTCATCGTTGGTGGTTTGGATGACTTTTTTTCTTATAAACCCGGCAGCTTTTTGATCGCCGAAGACTTGCAAACACGAGGATATAATAGTTCTGTATTTCGTTTTAATATTGGTTCTCAGCCTCAGGTATGGGAAGATTTTTTAGAAAACTCAGCCCAGGTAATGAATGATTATTATGGTGATCAAAACTGGATTACCGAAAAAGTAGATGATGCTGGGTTATGGCCTGAACAGTGGGTGGTTTCATTCAAGAAACAATGCCGGGCACGCATCAAAAACAGCTATGGAATTATCGGTAAGTGGTTAAGAAAAATCGGAGTGATGACAGTAACCGGAGAGGCAATCATACCGGAAGGTGCGAGAGTGATCCAATTTCATGGCAAGCCAGATCCTGACGATGTGATGGATGGACCTTACGATATATACCGTAAGGCACCATGGATAAAAGAATATAGAGGTTAAAAACGTTGGTAGTGACAAAATAATAATAAATTGATTCTGTGCGGAATTTATTTTAATTGAATAGATAAGTCATATATTGGTCTTGATTTTTGAAAGCTAATGAAGAAAACCTGCTTGTGAGATGGCTAGCCTTATATTAATTGGAAGAAATGTCATATCTGGTAAGATTGATATGAAGGTTGTGCCAAACCGTATGGTTTTTTTGATAGACTGCTTCAATATCAATCAATTAATGATGAAAATGACTCAAATTATTGTTGCGATACCAACCTATAATCGTGCTGAATTATTGAATAGAGTACTGAAATCCGTTACAAGCCAATCCTTTCGGGATTGGCAAATTCTGTTCGTTGATGATGCCAGCTCAGATCATACTCCTGCCACCATTGCTGAGTTTCAATCCTGTTACCCAGGTAAGATCCATTATCGATGCATGGAAAAAAACAGTGGTGTTAACGCTGTGCGCAACCGGATAGTGGAAGAAGTCCTGACGATAAATAAAGAGGCCTTCGTTGTCTGGATCGATGATGATGATTATCTTGCCGAAGAATGTCTTGAAAAAATAACGACCGCAATCAAGAAAAATCCAGGATACAACTGGTATTCATTGGACTGTCAATTTGAGAATGGAAAACCTATTTCGAAAATCAGCCGCTATGGTGAAATGAATTACCTGAATGATTATATGTTCGGGAAACGTATGCGTGGTGATATGACTCATGTTGTCAAAGCTGATGCGATTGGAAATTCCCGCTTTACGACTCAGTTCCGGAATGCTGAAGTATGGTATTTCTGGTGTCAACTGGCTGAAAAAATGCCTCTTTTTGCTGTTAATGAAGTGGGTTCTATTAAGGAGTTTCTACCGGATGGCATTACTCAAAGTGGTTTTAATCGCGATAAGGCAATACAGGTTCTACAGTTAAAAATTGATACGCTGAAAAATATGGTCGATGAGACAAAACTGGTACATCAATATGTCTCACTGGCAAAACTGCTGCTAGCCAAAGGGAAGAAGACACAAGCCAGGAAATATTTGCTGCAGGCCTGGCGATTGAAGCCAGGATACGTCCGGCAGTATCGTTATTGGCTCAAGATCCTGTTTTCATCTTGAGCTTCAGGGGACATCCATTTAATCCTGCACGGCTCTGCGCGAGTGTTGCCGTTGTTCAGGGCAAGGCGACGAATGCAGCGAAATGACGAGTCTTTTTCAAATTCCCCCCTTTAAGCTTGTTTCATTTTAACGTCAATTTTCTTGAATAAATGAACAAGTGCCTGCTGCTGATTATCCTGCTGCAGTGAACAAACGACCAGTTCAGGCCTTAGCCATTTGGCAATCAATAATGTTGATGATACATCTCCCCATATTTCACACTGGTTTGGCAGGTGTGGCAGCATGGCTTCAAAGCTGATTCCGGCTGGAAGCAAGGTAACGCCTTCCGCTTGTAGATGCAGTACATCCGGGCCGCTGTTGCGTGGATGATACTTTGCCGCGACCTGTTTTCCATCCCGTATCATCTGCTGCAGAATTGCCATGATCCGCTGTTTATAGGCGGGATCTTTTTCAAAGAGCGACTCGTGGGGCAGGGTGAATAAAACATCCAATGGCTGCAGCTGTCGCGGGTCAAATCCATGTTGTTCCATCAATTGAGAAGACAAGGCCAACAGAGGTGGTGCGGTAAAGCCACTGGCGCTTAATTGTACAATGTGTTTGTTTTTCAACAGTGGGTGGATATGTTCTGGAAAGGCGGCATACACATATTGGATCCAGTCGGAACCACCCACCGTTGGCGGATTTTTCCACCAGAAGCCATAGCTGAGTTTTTTGGCCAGGTTATCCAGCACTTTGTCACCAAAGCCGGAGGATGCTTTCCTGCCCATATAGGTGAATGTTCCCTCATCCATATAGTGACCAACCGGTTTGCAGCCAAGGCTATCGGCTATATGCATGCTGTACTGGAATTCGATACGCCGGTCGTTACCAACAAACAGATTGGCTGGTCGTAATCTGTTGATAAGCGCTTCGAGTTTGGTAAACAGCAATTTGCGTTTTTTGAGCTTATTTCCCAGGCCTTTGAAGCGGCCATAAAAGAGCTGGACGCTGGTAAAAGGTGACTGTGGCCAGTCTTGCACCAGTGTATACAAAGGAAATTCCCGCTCTTCCGGTTGATCAATAAAGACGAGATGCGCCTGCTCGTCAGTGCGCTCTGCGGCGATCACTGCCGCAGCGTATAAATGCAAGATTGTAGAAGCAAAATAGACAGTATTGGTCATTGTTCTGAGCCAGCAGGCAAACGTGGGATGGCAGTTTACCTGCTGGTCTGGTTTCTACCAAACCGGGAGTTTGCCTGTTTGTGCTGTTGTTAATCATCTGGTTTCTGAACTCGATGGCATGCGGGACGTGAGAGCCAGTTATTGCCGATATCGAATGACGCTACATAAGTAAAAACCACTTATTGAGAAAGTTCGACAATACGTTGATTCATGGCGGCAATATGATCAGGTTCTGCCTGTTTCCAGGAGCCTTTGACCAAATACTCGTTGTAAAGATAGCCCAAGTAGCGTCTACCCTCTGTTGAGGGTTGCCAGAGGTTCGGGTTCGACAGAATATGATTCAGCTCTGCTTGGCTTGTTGCTGACTGGCAAAGTTCAGGTAAGTTGTAGAAAGCCTGACCTGCAACGGCAACCGGTTTCTCAAGCAACATGGCTTCAAGACCAACACTGCTGTTGATCGTGATGACCAGCTCCGCTTGTTCAATCAGCTTCTGGGTGTTGTGACTGTTGGCGAAGTGGATACGTGAATGCCGAGTATGCAAGTCAGCATAATGCTTGGGGCAGGAGGGATGTTCCTTGATCACAATCTGAACGTCATCAGGCAAATGCTCAACTCCCAGCTCCAAAGCGCGATAAAAGTCGCGCATATTGGCAAGCCAGGGAGAAAAGCACAAAATTTGCCGGTCGGCATCCACTTGAAAGGGCACAAAAATATAACGTTTGGGCAGAGGAGTATCTGCGCTGGGTGCATCTTGTGATGGCTTATGCCGATTGCTGTGACGAGGCACCAGGCTTGCTGGTAGCGGGCGGTCAGTGCTTGTTACCAAAGGCAGAGCGTCCAGCTGCCGGGGCAAGCTGTTGATAAAGTTGACCCCTTTCGGATCAATGGTGGTGGTTGCGGGCAAGGGACCATTTTCCATGAGCAGGGTTTTTATCCCCTGGGCTCTGGCGGCCAGAACAAATAGCCGTTGGTGCCACATCAGCCCTCCCCAGGTAACCACGACATCCGGTTGTTGCCGCCGCAGGCCATTATAATAGGCCCGGTAAAGAAAACGGCTGAATAGGCCCAGCCATAACTGGTTGATCCACCGGGTATGTGCTGGCAAATGATAGTCGTTGGTGTCCTGACATTTTTCTTTAAGTTTCAGGAGAACGACGTCATCCAATTCCGGGTGGTTGCGAAATAGCGGCCAAGGATTACGTAACCACCAGTGCCTATGGCGTACAAGAGTCGCCTGATATTGCTGACTCTGGTTTGCCTGCTCACTCAATTTGCGAAAGTAGTTTTGATGATGATGGCGAACAGAGAAAAAAAGCACATTCATACAGGACTCAAGGCGACTTTGGGCATCTAAACCCAGCGGCGAGCTATGCTACTTGAGGCTTCTGAGGATTGCAATTTGGCGGTTGTTCTAGGTATTTGTAGGATTAAATTCATGTAGCACTAATCAAAGATAATGCATCGGTAAACTGCTGCTTTTCTCTTAGCTGCTCTACCTTCCTTGTCAGACTACGCCAGGATTTATCGACAGCATGGCTGATCAGGCTTGGAATACGTATGGTCAGTGGGTTGTGGTTAGGGCTACTGACGCCATCAATCAGAATAAAGTCAACTTGCTCACCTCGGCGACGGCAAGCAATATTGTTCGGGCTGACATCACGGGTACAGATACCATTGTCTTGCAGGTAATGCCGCAACAGCTCCAGTTTCCGATCGATTTCATCAGGGGTCATAAGATCTTGCTGAATAACCTGGGTCAGCGTCAGGGATACCTGGCCTTGATCGTCATGAATCATGGGAAACAGCGCACCAGTGCCGAGGGACGTTTCGACATCACCCATATAGGTGGCAATGTAGCGCAGATCGGCCCCTTTCTTTAACAAGTACAGAAAGTAGCTTTTTTCTCGGCGGGTCTGCTTTTCGTTATGAAGCGGCAACTTGATGCAAAAGTCCGGATCATACGGGTGGCGATAGCAAATGCGATCGCGACCAACACCAATAATGTACGCAGGAGAGAGCTGTATTTTCATGGTTGCTATAAATTGTCATATTTGTAGGGTATGGACATTATCAACATAGCGAGTGTTGGAAAATCCATTTTGAATGAATAGATTGTTGCTTGAATGGACTTAATTTTCATATTTATTCACTAATAGTCTCAAATTTGATCCTTTCTGTGTCAGGCTTTCACTTCTTGACACATGGCTGTCACTTTCAGCCTCTCCATGGGTAAGCTTCAGAGGGGGGTGAGAGTTATCGTCGTAGATCAAGTAACTTGTTTCCCAAGGGGGTAACACCATACTGAGATTGACATGGCTGCCGACTGAGTTGTCGAAGTATTGCGTGAGATGATCTTCCATTCTTGCTGCCCAACTTTTACCGTCATTTCTCAAGGCTGAGGAGCTTCTACAATGTGTTCTGCTGAAGACTGCCGTGCCGTGCCGTGAATGCAGGGCAGGTAGTAAATATATAAAATCAGTATTTTTTGGTGTTCGTTTTTGGTCTTGATTGCATTTTTTATTATGAATCAGGTATCGTTATAATCAAGCGGGGGCTTTGAATTTGGCTTTCTATACTAAATACCTAAGGAATAGAGAGGATAAATTGTTGTTGGTTAACAGATTGAGAGAAAATTTTGTAGTATATGATGAAATTACCAAGCTTAAAAAGCAGTATGCTTTTTTTATGGCTTTTCTGAATTATATATTTGTTGCCTATATCGGATGGGCGGATGTTTTTTCATTGAATCTCAATGATTATGGACGCATGGGTAATGTCAGTTCTGCTTTATCATCAGGCATTGTTCTTCAAGTGTTGTTGTTTCTTGGAGTGCATTTCTGTATATTTTTCCTGATATATTATCTGATATCTCGAATATCCTGGTCTTTCATGGTTAAAGGTAGAGAATACTGGTTTTTTATAGTGATTCCTGCAATGTTTTGGTTGGTTGATTATTCTATTATAGGATATGCCATTAGAGAATATCCTTTTTTGTCGGTAAGTATGATGTCTGGTGGGATGGAATTAAATGGTTTTTATGAGAAGATATCATTTTACATTTCTTTATTTTTAATGATGGTTTTTCTTGTTGGAAGTTTTATTCTTGTTAAAATACATCAAGAATATCAGGTATTTTTTATTGTTTTTTTCGGGTCCTTGTATCTTTCAACACCTTTCTGGAGTAATGAGTCGGCAGCTAATAATACTGATATTTTAAATCCTCCTGAGAAAACCAATGTTATTTTTATTGGTATGGATTCTATATCAAAAAATCAGATTGAACATTATCGTTCAGATATGCCACATGTTTCTGAGTTTCTGGATGATAGTGTTGATTTTACCAGTGCGTATACTCCAATGGGAAGAACTTTTCCAGCGTGGAATGCAATATTGACAGGGAAGTATCCAGCAACGACTGGCATGAGATTTAATCTCGGTATTTTTGGAGATGATAAGTTCAATAAACATGTATATCCAGATTTGTTGTCAGTAATATTGAAAAAAGAAGGATACACTACTGTCTATGCACAGGATGAACGACGGTTTAATAATATTAATGAAGAATATGGTTTCGATAAGGTAGTTGGGCCTCTGGAAGGTGCTGTTGATTTTATCATACCCAGGTTTTCTGATAATCCATTTGCTACTTATTTTATGGACTCGGTGGCAGGTCGATATCTTTTCCCTAATATTTATAATAATCGAGTATCTCCGATAACCTATGTTCCAAAAAAGTTTTCAGAATCCGTTGTCAAAGAAGTCTTTAAGGTAAGATCAGGAAGTGATTCCCCACTGTTTTTGGCTGTTCATTTTTGTTTGGCACATTATCCTTATGCATGGAACAAATTGCCATTTGAGCTTTATGGCAAAGGAGAGGTTGAAATGCATCGCGCGGCTGCATATGAGCTGGACAAGCAATTCGATATCCTTATGTCAGGGTTGAAAAGGGCTGGAGTACTGGAGAATGCTATTGTCGTCTTGCTTTCAGACCATGGAGAGGGTATTGGTAGCCCCCAAACTTATGTCGACGGTGTAGACCCGGATCATCCTTCCCGGAATTTTTCCCGGATTCTTCGAGGCCATGGGAATACACTTTTGGTTGATGATCAAATTCATATCGTATTGAATGCAAAAAAATTCGGAGATGATTTAAGCACTCCAATGACAGTCAATGCTCCAGTATCATTGATTGATTTAAAACCAACTGTATTGGATTTTCTTGATATGTTTGATGCTGAATCATCAGATGGTATTTCTCTGAAAGGGATGATGTACGGAGAAATTAATGATGAGCCACGGATGATTAAAATGGAAACTGGAGTTTCGGTTGTGCCACCAAAACCAGGTGCCAGTGAAGAGGATTTGAAGAGATCTGTCGAGGATAATATTAAATATTATCGTATGGGTGAATCCGGTCGCCTTGAGATGAAAGATGAGTTTGCATATGACCGGGTAGTAATTAAACAATTTGGTGCGATCTCGGAAGAGTTTATGGCTTTGGCCGACTGTTCACTTCCATCTCCTAATGTGATTTATATAGATCGCAGCAACGATCAATATATTTCATCGTCAGATGTTCCCGATGATGTAAGAGTAAATATGATGGCAGAGCTAGAAGATTATATTAATAGACAGGATGACTGCTTGTTGAATGACGGCTCGAAATAGGAACATATTACTACAAAATAAATGCATGGAGAAAAGACAGGCTGTTTATTGAGCCTGTCCTTAAGGTATCTAAGAGAGATTCCCCCACACCTTCAAGCTCGGTTCGGCCTGGTTCAGTGTATAGAAATGCAGGCCGGGTGCACCACCAGCTAACAGGCGTTCGCACATCTGGGTGACGACCTCGGTACCAAATTGCCGAATGCTGTCGCTGTCGTCACCATAAGCTTCCAGTTGTTTACGGATCCAGCGGGGCAGTTCAGCGCCACAACTGTCGGAAAAACGTGCCAGTTTGGTGTAGTTGGTGATCGGCATAATGCCCGGAATAATTGGAATATCGACACCCATGGCGCGTACCCGGTCAACAAACCAGAAGTAGCTGTCGGCATTGAAGAAGTATTGGGTGATGGCGTTATCGGCTCCAGCCTCGACCTTGCGGACGAAGTTTTTCAGGTCGTCTTCAAATGAGCGGGACTGGGGGTGTTTTTCCGGGTAAGCGGCCACATACAGAGTGAACCAGTCGCCGGTTTCCTTGCGGATAAATTCGACCAGTTCATTGGCGTAGCGTAATTCGCTGCTGGCCAGCCCGGCACCGGATGGCAGGTCGCCTCGCAGGGTGACGATGCGGCGAATGCCCATATCCTTGTAGATCTGTAACAGGTCGCGGAGTGATGCGACGGAATCCCCAACGCAAGATAAATGCGGAGTGGCGGCGGCACCGGTTCGCTGGATAGCTTCAACGATTGCCAGGGTGCGGTCTCGGGTTGAACCACCGGCACCGTAGGTAACGGAGAAAAATTCCGGGTTGGCCTGGGCCAGTTGTTCTTGAACGGCCAGCAGTTTACGGGTGCCTTCCGCAGTTTTGGTCGGGAAGAATTCGAAACTCAGGGTGGTCATGTTATTCGCCTGACGTCAGACGCTCCATAATGTGAGTGGTTATCTCAGACGGCGGGTTGTGGCAGAGAGCGGGGCCGATCACGATTAGGATCAGGCCTCCGCTGTCCAGCGTCTGGTCTTAGTACTTGTAAGACTCTGGCTTGTAAGGGCCATCGGCTTTGACATTGATATAGGATGCCTGGGTGTCGGTCAGTCGGGTAATCACCCCACCAAAACCTTCAACCATGTCTTTGGCGACTTCTTCGTCGAGTTTTTTCGGCAGCACTTTCACGTAGACGCTTTCGGCTTTTTCAGCTTCCATCAGGTCGGCGAACTTGCGTTCAAACAGATAGATCTGAGCCAGTACCTGGTTGGCGAAGGAGCCATCCATGATGCGGGATGGGTGTCCGGTTGCGTTGCCGAGGTTCACCAGACGGCCTTCTGATAACAGAATCAAGTGGTCATCACTGGCTTTGTCGCGGTAGACCTTGTGTACCTGGGGTTTGATTTCGTCCCATTCCCAGTTGTCGCGCATATAGGCGGTGTCGATCTCGTTGTCGAAGTGACCAATGTTGCAAACGACGGCGCTGCGCTTCAGTTTTTGCAGCATGTTTTTGTCACACACGTTGACGTTACCAGTGGTGGTAACGATCAGGTCGGTTTTGCCCAGCAGGTCGCCGTCAACACAGTCCAGTTCACCGGTGTTGTTGCCGTCAATGTATGGCGAGACGACTTCAAAGCCGTCCATGCAGGCTTGCATGGCACAGATCGGGTCAACTTCAGACACCTTGACGATCATGCCTTCCTGACGCAGGGATGCCGCAGAGCCTTTGCCGACGTCGCCGTAACCAATCACCAGCGCTTTCTTGCCGCTGAGCAAGTGGTCGGTGCCGCGTTTGATGGCATCGTTGAGGGAATGACGGCAGCCGTATTTGTTGTCGTTCTTGGATTTGGTGACCGAATCGTTGACGTTGATGGCCGGGACTTTCAGTTCGCCCTTGTCCAGCATCTCCAGCAAACGGTGAACACCGGTGGTGGTTTCTTCCGAGATGCCATGAATTGCGTCCAGCAGTTGCGGGAAGTCGCTGTGTACCATTGCGGTCAGGTCGCCGCCATCGTCCAGAATCATATTGGCATCCCATGGCTGGCCGCTGTCTTTACCAGCCAGAATGGTTTGCTTGATGCACCAGAGGAATTCTTCTTCAGTTTCCCCTTTCCAGGCGAATACCGGGATGCCGGCGGCAGCAATAGCGGCAGCGGCGTGATCCTGGGTTGAGAAAATATTGCAGGAAGACCAGCGTACTTCGGCACCCAGATCGATCAGGGTTTCGATCAGCACGGCGGTCTGAATGGTCATGTGAATACAGCCCATGATCTTCGCACCGGCCAATGGCTGGGCTTCTTTGTACTTGCGACGTAACGCCATCAGCGCAGGCATTTCGCCTTCGGCGATCTGGATTTCTTTGCGGCCCCAGTCAGCCAGGGTGATATCGGCAACTTGGTAATCAGTAAAGCTCATGAGTGGTCCTCTGGTGGTGGACGACAAAGATCAGCGTCGATGCATCGATGCGGCTGACCTTTGTTGAATGATCAGATTGTGTTCCGCAGGCAGCGCAGAAGCGTCTGCCTCGGAAAGAAAAATTACAGACCGGCGGCGTCTTTCAGCGTGGCGGCCTTGTCGGTTTTTTCCCAGGTGAAGTTGGGTTCTTCGCGACCGAAGTGACCATAAGCCGCGGTGGCGCGGTAGATCGGGCGGCGCAGGTCGAGCATGTCGATAATGCCTTGTGGGCGCAGGTCAAAGTGTTCGCGCACCAGTTCTGCGATGCGTTCTTCAGCGATGGTGTTGGTGCCGAAGGTATTGATGGAGATGGACGTCGGTTCGGCGACACCAATAGCGTAAGACACCTGGATCTCACACTTGTCGGCCAGTCCGGCTGCGACGATGTTTTTGGCAACGTAGCGACCGGCATAAGCAGCTGAGCGGTCAACCTTGGACGGGTCTTTGCCGGAGAAGGCACCGCCGCCGTGACGGGCAGCACCGCCGTAGGTATCGACGATAATCTTGCGGCCGGTCAGGCCGCAGTCACCGACCGGGCCACCAATAACGAAGTTACCGGTCGGGTTGATGTGGTACAGGGTGTCGGTGTGCAGCCACTCGGCAGGCAGTACCGGCTTGAGAATCTCGTCCATTACCGCTTCGCGCAGTACATCCAGGCTGATGCCTTCGTCGTGTTGGGTGGACAACACCACGGCATCGACGGCGACAGGCAGGCCGTTTTCGTAACGTAGGGTGACCTGTGATTTGGCATCCGGACGCAGCCAGCTCAGAGTGCCGTTTTTGCGCAGTTCGGCCTGTTTTTCCACCAGACGGTGGGCGTAATAAATGGCAGCAGGCATCAGTACCGGAGTTTCTTTGGTGGCATAACCAAACATCAATCCCTGATCGCCAGCCCCGAGGTCTTTGTTGTCACCTTCGTCAACGCCCATGGCGATGTCGGCGGACTGTTTGCCAATGGCGTTGATGACAGCACAGGAAGCACCATCAAAACCGACATCGGAGCTGTTGTAGCCGATGTCGAGAATGACGCCACGGATCAGGTCTTCGAGATCAACGTAAGTGCTGGTGCGGACTTCACCGGCGACAATCGCCATGCCGGTCTTGACCATGGTTTCAACGGCAACGCGGGCATAGGGATCATCTTTCAGGATGGCGTCCAGGACGGCATCGGAAATCTGGTCGGCCATTTTGTCCGGATGGCCTTCAGAGACCGACTCGGAGGTGAAAATTGAATATTCGCTCATGCTCTGAATCCTCAAAAATAACGGCAGGGCAGGCATCTGCTGTTATCGGGTTATTGGGTGTCACCTGGGGTATCAGGCGCGATAAAACAGCCGGAACTGGATCTGGAACCCGTTCCGCAAGCCGAGGTATTGACTCTGGCCTTCGTTCAAGCCGGACTCAACCGCCCAGGCGGTCAGGTCATCCGGTTCAAAGCCGAGCCAGAGATCCCCGCAGGATTCCCGTGCCCAGGCTTGTTGGTGCCGACAGAGGTCGGTTACCAAAAAACAGCCATCGTCGGTCAACAAGCGGGCGACGTCGGCAAAAATGGTTTTGGGTGCCGGTACGTGATGCAGCACCATATTGGCGACCACCAGGTCGAACTGATGACGGTGGCTCTCGGTAATGGCACTGCTGTCTCCCAGCTGGCAGGAGACATTGTCTAGCGGCTGCTGGTCGATGCGCTGTTGTGCTTTTTGCAGCATCGGTGCCGAAATATCCAGTGCCAATACCTGGTCAAAACGACGCGCCAGCGCGGGTAAAAATGCCCCTTCACCGGGGCCGATTTCCAGTGCTCGCCGGGTCGGTGTATCCATGGTCGTGATCAGTCGCTCCAGCGGTTCTCCGTACTGGTCGTAGGAGGCGATCAGATCTTGCTGCTGCTTGAACGCGGCGGCATTACGGGCAAAAAATTCGGCGCAGGCTGCTGCCCGGTTGGCCAGCACCTGCTGCAAGCGCTGTTCGACCCCGTTGTCTTGTGGATCGTTCAGTGCATCCAGCGTTGCCAGCGTCGTCGCCAGCCACTGGGTCCAGCGGTCGTGACTGGCCAGTAACGGGCGGCGATAAAAAATACTGTTGCCTTCCCGTTGATTGCTGACCAGGCGGGCCTGGGCCAGGATCTTCAGGTGATGGCTCATGCTGGACTGTTTGATATCCAACAGCTCGCACAATTCCAGTACGCCAAAAGAACCACGCCCCAGCAGCTGCACAATGGCCAGTCGCAGCGGGTCGCCCAGGGCTTTGCAAGCATGGGCGATCTGTTCTGCATTGAGTTCGTTTCTGGCCGGAGCGGCAACAGGTGATACGTCGGTCTGTGTCATGGCAGGCATAGTAGCAGCTTGAAAAACTATATCAATATTTTTCAATATAGAAATCCAGGCCATGGCCTGTCTGTGATGGCAGGAATGGGCGCTTTGTGACTATGGTATTGATCCGGCACGATGACAGTCGCCCGAGAGCGGCTACCATGGCTGTTTGAGGCTCCGCCAACGTGCTTTAATCAAAGGATCGACCAAATCACTGAGCAGAGATTTCCCGGCTGCAAGACCAGCCGCAAACAACAAATACAATTTACTAACGAACCGTTTTCCGGAGGCATGATGCATCCCGTCGTTGAGCAGGTCACCAAGCGCATTATCAAACGTAGTCAACCCACTCGTCGTGCTTACCTGGCGCAAATGAAAGCGGCCGAAGAGCAAGGCGTTCACCGCGGTACCTTGTCGTGTGGCAATCTGGCCCATGGCTTTGCCGCCTGTAATACAGACGACAAGGCCGTACTGAAAATGGTCAACCAGGTCAATGTGGCCATGGTGTCGGCCTACAATGACATGCTGTCGGCGCACCAGCCGTTTGAGCGCTATCCGGATCAGATCCGTGACGCCATTCGGGAACTTGGCTCTGTGGCCCAGTTTGCAGGTGGGGTGCCGGCCATGTGTGACGGCGTGACCCAGGGGCAGCCGGGGATGGAGCTGTCGTTGTTCAGCCGGGATCTGATCGCCATGGCAACAGCGGTATCGCTGTCGCACAACATGTTTGATGCCGCGTTGTATCTGGGGGTATGCGACAAGATTGTTCCGGGCCTGCTAATGGGGGCGTTGCGGTTCGGGCATTTGCCCACCGTGTTTGTCCCTGCCGGGCCAATGCCTTCCGGCTTGCCGAACAAGGAAAAAGCCCGTATTCGCCAGGAATACGCCCAGGGCAAGATCGGTCGTGATGCCTTGCTGCAATGTGAATCCGATTCCTATCACAGCGCCGGTACCTGTACTTTTTACGGCACTGCCAACTCCAACCAGATGATGGTTGAGATCATGGGGCTGCACTTGCCCGGCTCTTCCTTTGTGAATCCGGGCACCGAATTGCGTGAGCAGCTGACCCGTTATGCGGCGCAGCAAGCGGTACGCCTGACGGCTCCCAATGGTCGCTACACACCGCTGTATGAAATCGTCGATGAGAAATCGCTGGTGAACGGCATTGTGGCCTTGCTGGCCACCGGCGGTTCCACCAATCACACCATGCATATCATTGCCATTGCGGCAGCGGCTGGGGTGATTATTGACTGGCAGGACTTTTCCGATTTGTCCGATGTGGTGCCTCTGATTGCCCGGGTTTACCCCAATGGCGAAGCTGATATCAATCATTTTCATGCCGCAGGGGGTGTTGGTTATATCGTGCGGGAGTTACTCGGAGCCGGTTATTTGCACGACGATGTGATGACCATTATGGGCCATGGTTTGTCCCGTTATACCCAGGAGCCGTTTTTACAGGATGGCGAACTGGTCTGGCGCGAAGGCACAACCAGCTCGCTGGATGATCAGGTCTTGCGTCCGGCCGCGACGCCGTTCTCGGCCAATGGTGGCCTGAAGCTGATGCGTGGCAACCTCGGCCGTGGCGTGATCAAGGTCTCGGCGGTAGCAGAAGCACATCGAGTGGTCGAAGCTCCCGCCATTGTTTTTAACGACCAGGACGATCTGGCCGAGGCTTTCAAGCGCGGAGAACTGGAGAAAGATTTTATTGCGGTGGTGCGTTATCAGGGCCCCAACGCCATCGGCATGCCCGAGCTGCATAAACTGACGCCGTTTTTGGGCACGCTGCAAGACAAGGGCTTCAAGGTGGCGCTGGTGACCGACGGTCGTATGTCCGGAGCCTCCGGCAAAGTCCCGGCGGCGATCCATGTCTGGCCAGAAGCCCAACTGGGCGGGCCGTTGGCGCATGTGCAGGACGGCGACCGGATTCGTCTCGATGCCACGACCGGTGAGTTGTTATTGCTGGCAGAGGATGACCTCTGGTTGCAGCGCCCGGCCAGCGAACCGGCGGTGGTCAAGCAGCATGGGCTGGGTATGGGGCGTGAACTGTTTGGCCCGATGCGCAGCCAGGTGAACGAAGCCGAGCGGGGTGCCACGGTATTCTGCTTTAGTTCCGACACCGACCAGGTGCCGGAGCATCTGCAAGGTAACGGTTCGGAGGCTGGTCGTAATTCCGAGGTCGAGGCATGAAGCCGTTCGCCGATTATCCGGTGCCAGCGGCGGTTTTCGACGAGCCTGTGCTGGCTGGGGAGCATGTCTTGGTCGGGGATATCGGCGGCACCAACGCCCGTTTTGCCTTGGTGAAGCCCGGTAGCGTCACTCTCAGCCATATCCTGACGCTGGAAACTGCCGACTTTCCCGGCATCGAAGCCTCTATCCAGTGCTACAGCAGGCAGATGGGCGTCAGCGGTATTCATCGGGCCTGTCTGGCGTTGGCTTGCCCGGTGACTGACGACGATATTGTTATGACCAACAATCACTGGGTATTCCATCGTCAGCAATTGATGAATCACCTCGGCCTGCAGCAACTCAAACTGGTCAACGATTTTACCGCGATGGCGTTGGGTATGCTGCAGGTGCCGGGGCAGGACCTGGTCGATGTGCATATTGGCCATACGGCAGTCTGTCATTCACAGGCTGAGGGGCATTGGTATGAACAGGGCACGCGGCTGGTGATTGGCCCGGGTACCGGCCTCGGAGTCTCAGGGCTGGTGCCAGTACAAGGCGGCTGGGTACCGCTGTCTGGCGAAGGTGGTCACGTCAGCTTTGCACCGACCAGCGCGGCAGAATACGCCATTCTGCAAGGCATGCAGCAACGCTACGGCCGGGTATCGGTCGAGCGCCTGTTGTCTGGGCAGGGGTTGCTGGACATGTATCAGATACTGGCGCAAATCCACGGGCTTGACGCTGAGTGTGCTACTCCAGCCAGCATCAGTCAGCAGGCACAACAAGACGAACACTCGTTAGGGCGTCGCACCCTGACGCATTTTTTTGAAATATTGGGAGCGGTTGTGGGTGATCAGGCACTGACGCTGGGTGCCCGTGGCGGTGTGTATTTGTGTGGCGGCATCTTGCCTCGTGTCAAAGAGCTGTTTTTGGCCAGCCAGTTTCATGCTGCGATGATTAACAAGGGCCGCTTTCAACACTATCTTGAAGACGTTCCGGTCTGGCTGTGTGTGGCCGATAACCCCGGATTGTTAGGAGCCGCCGCCGCGCTGGATAACAGCGAAGTACATGGCTGACGCTTGACGCTTGATAGTGGGCAGCCGCACAACGTCCAGAACCGGACAGCGGCTGGCCCTACGCAATTTGATCTCGCTTTTTTATTCCTCTTTTTTTATCCCTCGCTTTTATTTACCCATCTGACTGCCTGAGCATCCTGCTCAGGTCAGGCGTAGCTGTCCTGTCTTTTCAACTCTCCAGATAAAACCATAACATAATCTAAATAATAATGATTTGTATTTAATTGCAAGGAAAGGTACGATTTGTTTTCTATATGTACTGATAAATAACTCAATAACAATGGAGAGGCGTAATGAATCGTCTGTATTACTCGGTATTCCTGGCATCGTTGGCCTTGGCGGGATGTGGATCAGATTCTGACTCCTCAAAGGATACTGAGCTGCCGGAAGTGTTTAATATCACCCCGGCCGATCAGTCCATGGTGGCGACTGCGGCGGTGACGCTGGAAGGTAATGTCAGCGATAACGAGTCGGTCAGTGCCGTCACCGTGCTGCTGAATGGCGATCATGTGGTTGCGACACTGGATAACGACAGCTTCAGCGTCGATCTAACGCTGACCGACGGTGACAACGAGCTGGAAATCACCGTTACCGATGCCGCCGGTAATACCACCAGCGACACCCGCACGCTGATTCTCGATACACAAGCACCAGAATTGTCCTTTGTGTTTCCATCCAATGGTCATGCGACCCAGGCGCTGACGACGACGGTGCGTATCAATGCCACGGATAACCAGGCAGTGTCTGACGTCAGTGTCACCCTGGGTGATCAAACCGTCACGGCAGCAGCGGATGCCGACGATGGCCAATATCAGGCACGCCTGCTGCTGACACCTGGCAGCAACCACTATGAAGTCACCGCGACCGACACCGCCGGTAATCAGGTAGTGGAAACCCATACGGCGTATTTTGGTAAACCGGTGGCTGGTGGTAATGCGCACTCTGGCACTATTCGTGCCGATGGCACCTACAGCTGGGGCCGCAACAACTACGGCCAGGCCGGGCTGGGTTTTGTGTCCAACCCGAGCTCTGACCTGAATGTGGATGAGCATCCGTATGCTCCGGTAATGATCACCACCGAGCCGACCTTTCTGTCCCTCGCCTTTGGGCAGAACACCTCAGCAGCGCTGGCCGATGACGGGACCATCTGGATGTGGGGTAATGGTGGCAGTGGCCAGCTGGGGCAGGGAGAGGCCGACTCGGATACCCTCAATGAAGACGATGCATCAACGCCGTTGCAGGTAGCCGGTATCACCGATGCGGTCGCAGTGACCCGGGGTTATAACCAGACGCTGGTCTTGCATCAGGATGGCACTGTCTCGGCGTTTGGCACCAACCGGTACGGCCAGTTGGGTGACGGCACCACGGAAGATCGGGATGTACCGGTGAAAGCGAATGTCAGCAATATCATCCAGATTGCATCCGGGGCTTCCTTCTCCCTGGCGGTGGATAGCGATGGGCGGGTCTGGAGCTGGGGCCAGAACAACTATGGCCAGCTCGGACTGGGCACCGAAGATACCGATGAGCACCCAACGCCCACGCAAATCAGCATCGATGAACCCATCGAAGCCGTTGTGGCCGGTAAAGGTCATGTCTTGGCGGTGGCCCAGAGCGGCGCCGTGTATGGCTGGGGTCTGAACTACAGCAGCCAGATAGGCCTGTACGACAATGACAATGTTGATCCTGACTGGCCAAAAGAAATCACCAGCCCGAAAAAACTGCCCTGGTTTGAGGATGCCGTTGCGGTATGGGCGGGAGGCAACCAGAGCTTTGCCGAACGTGAAGACGGCCAGGTCTATCCATGGGGACAAAACATGCTCGGCACCTTGGGGCTGGAGCAGGATGGCGACGTCAGTGAGCCATCATCATCAGTTTTTGGTTTCGATAATGTAGTGGATCTGGGTAATGGTGCCTTGCACACCATTGGTCAGCGTCAGGATGGCAGCGTGTTCTCCTGGGGCTGGAGCTTCCAGGGCTCTTTGGGCGGCGGAGAAGGCACCATTGATCTTTGGACCTATCGTGTACCTACTCTGGTGATGTCATCGGTCGAGCCATGAAAAACATCTTTTTCAGACATCAGCCCGACAAAGAGGCCGCCCATTGGGCGGCCACTTTGTTGTTGTCGACGTTGACACTGGTCAGCCTGAGTGGCTGTGGAGCGGATGGAACATCGGCGGATTCTGGCACAACCACGGAAGCGCCCGTCGATACAACCCCAGACCCAAGCACAGACCCGGACACCGAAGAGCCGCGAGAATGGCAAGCGGTGGGAGGCGCGGCAACGGTGACCTTCCAGGATGACCTGGCATTTCTGCAGTTTATTCCGGGGCTGGATCTTGCGACCGCGCCGACGGTGTCCCAGGGGCGGGAACTGTTTGTCGCTGATTGGACCGCGGCACCGGGCAGCCGGACTCTGCTGGATGGCCTCGGGCCGCTGTTTATTGCCTCTGCCTGCGACGACTGTCATCTGGTGTCTGGTCGTGCTGCCAGCCTGAATGACGATGGCACCACGTCACATGGGATTCTGTTCCGCCTGGGGACACTGGATGGCCAGCCCGATACTTATTTGGGTGGCCAGCTGCAAACATCGGCCACGGTTGGTGCTCCGGAAGGTCGCGTGACCTGGCAGGATATTGGACTGGGGCAGCCACAATTTCAGCTATCGGAAGCCGAGCACACGTTAGATGATGGCGTACAGCTGGGACCGCGCTTGTCCCCCCAACTGACCGGTGTGGGTTTGCTGGAGCTGGTGCCGGAAGCACAAATCCTGCAGTGGCATGACCCGGATGATCAGGATCAGGATGGTATTTCCGGCCGTGCCCATTCACTGGAGCGGGAAGGAGTCGCCTGTCTCGGCCGTTTTGGCTGGAAAGCGGTGCAATGCACCCTGAGAGGCCAGAGCGCGGGGGCGTTGCATCAGGATATGGGGCTGACAACGCCGCTGAATCCGGCGGAACCCTGCACCGATCAGCAATCGATCTGCAGCGAACAGCCCAGTGGGGGCGACCCCGAAGTCAGCCTGGATAGTCTCAACGCCATTAATGATTTTCTGACACTGCTGGCGGTGTACGACCGCCGTATCGACGACCAGACACAGTTTGACCGTGGTGCCGGTCTGTTTGAGCAGGTCGGCTGTGACGATTGTCATCGGCCGACACTGACCACCGGGGATACGTCAGCGTTCGAGCAGCTGAACCAGCAAACCATTTATGCCTATACCGACCTGCTGCTGCACGATATGGGGGAAGCACTCAGTGATGGCATGAAGGAAGGTGACGCAGGTGACCGCGAGTGGAAAACTCCACCGCTGTGGGGACTGGGGCTGATCGAAGGGAATGGCGACTCGCGTTTTTTGCATGATGGCCGTGCCGAAACGCTGGTGGAAGCCATTAACTGGCACGGAGGTGAAGCCGAGGCTGCCCGGCAAGCCTGGGAAGCATTGCAAGAAACCGGGCAACAGGATCTGCTGGTATTTTTGCGGGGGATCTGACCAGCGACCATCCCGGCGGATGTCATCGTGACGATGGCATCCGGAGTACCGGGGCGGTGAACGGACTTGGCCGGCTTTAGCCTGCTTCCGCCACATCGGCGAGCTGGCGGTATTCGCTCATCACCTGGCTGATCCAGCGGCCGACCCGGTCGTCAGTGAGATCAAATTGCTGGTCTTCATCAATGGCCAGGCCACAGAACTGCTTGCCGTCTGCCAGCGTCGCCAGCGAGGCGTCAAATTCATAGCCTGTGGTTGGCCAGTAACCGGCAAACCGGGCGCCGGACAGTTGCAAATGGTTATGCAGCCAGCCCATGGCATCAACAAAATAATCGCCATAACCAAACTGATCCCCGAGACCGTAAAGCGCCACCACCGGTCGGCTCAGATCCAGTTGCGGCAAGATCTCTTCCATATCATCCCAGTCGGCCTGAATGCCGCCAAAGTCCCAGGTCGGAATACCCAGTATCAGCAGATCATAGTTACTGAAGGTTTCCGGGTCGGCCTCAGTAATGTTGTAAATCTCGGCGGTGATATTGTACTGCTGAAGCTGGTCGGCCATGCGGTGTGCGATGTCCTCGGTGTTGCCGGTGTCGGTGCCAAAAATGATGCCGGTGCGGATGTTGGTCATGACGTGTTGCTCTCAGAGAATGAAATTAATGCCCGGATAAGCGATATCGGGTTGACGTTTTAACGAATGCTAATCATTATCATTAATAAATCAACCCTGAACATCAATTCTTTGTTTCTGTGGTGGCCGGCAATGGCTGAGTGCAGAACTGACGACAACTTATCGGTCCAAACCGGATGCAGGAGCATGTAAATGGCCAGTCAACAAGCAATGGATAACTACCTGGAACTGATCTCGATGCGTCATGCCGTGCGATATGGCACAGAGCCAGACAGCCCGGGAAATATTCAGCGCTGGCTGGATCTGGAAGAAATTGTTTTTCCACGTAGCTGCAACTGCATCAAACGGCGTGTTTACCGCCGCGAATATGATTTGTTGCTGGAAGCCATTGCCGATGAACTGGTGCCGGAAAACTGGCGGCAGCTGTGTATGGACTACAGCCATCATCCACTGAATGGCCTGTCGTCGATTGCCTCCAAGCCCCATCAGCGGCGTTCAGTTAATCGCTTGCAGTGGCAGTTACGCACCATTGCCGGCTACAGCCTGGAATATTCTGCAGGATGACGATTTTGTTGAGTTACAAGCCAAGGAGAACAGCATGAATTATCGTACCGTTACAGACAGCATGGGTGAGTTACAAGTACCGGAGGCGGCACTGTGGGGCGCACAAACCCAACGCGCCATCAATAACTTCCCCATCAGCGGCCGCAGTCTGCCTCAGCCTTTTATCACCTCCTTGCTGTTGGCCAAGTCAGCGGCAGCCCGGGCCAACAGTCAGTTGGGGCTGCTGGAGAGCGACATTGCTGCCGCGATTGTAGGTGCTGTGGATCAACTGTTGGCCGATGAGGCTCTGATGACTCACTTTCCGGTGGACGTCTTCCAGACCGGCTCCGGTACCAGCACCAATATGAACGCCAACGAAGTGATTGCGACGCTGGCGAGCCGCTCGTTGGGCCAGACCGTGAGTGCCAATGATCACGTTAATTGTGGCCAGAGCAGTAACGATATTATTCCAAGCAGTATTCATATCAGTGCCGCAATCACGCTCAGTGATGTATTGATTCCGGCGCTGGATCACCTGTACCGGGAAATACGCAGCAAGGCCGCCAGTGTGGACGGCTACGTCAAAACCGGCCGTACCCATCTGATGGACGCCATGCCGGTACGTCTGAGCCAGAGCCTGGGGGCCTGGGCGGAGCAGATTCGCAGCTGCCGCAAGAACCTGGACCATCAATTGACCCAGCTGCTGCGTCTGGCGCAGGGAGGAACGGCGGTAGGTACCGGAGTGAATGCGCATCCGGAATTTGCCGAATTGTTTAACCATGAACTGAGCAAGTTAACCGGTTTACCGTTCCAGCCTGGCCCGGACCTGTTTATGTTGATCAGCTCGCAGGACGTGGCAGTACAAACCTCTGCGTCGATCAAAACCCTGGCTGTCGCCCTGATGAAAATCGCCAATGACTTGCGTTGGATGAACTCTGGCCCACTGGCAGGGTTGGGAGAAATTGAACTGGAAGCCCTGCAGCCTGGTTCATCGATTATGCCGGGCAAGGTCAATCCGGTGATCCCCGAAGCCACGGCCATGGTGGCGGCCCAGATTATTGGCAACGATACTGCCATTACCATCGGTGGCCAATCTGGCAATTTTGAGTTGAATGTCATGCTGCCATTGATTGCGTTTAATCTGCTGGGCAGTATTGAGCTGGCCGCCAATGCCTCACACTTGCTGGCCGACAAGGCCATTGCCACCTTTACTGTGAACGAAGCCAATCTGCAGCAGGCGCTGGCGCGTAATCCGATTCTGGTGACTGCGCTGAATCCGATTGTGGGTTATATGAAAGCGGCAGAGATTGCCAAGCAGGCGTATAAAGAAAAACGGCCGGTACTGGACGTGGCGGACGAGCAAACCAATTTGGGGCGGGCTGAGCTGGAGCGATTACTGGATCCGGCGAAGCTGACCCAGGGCGGCATCTGACGACAAACAGCGGGTGCCACACTGACGGGGCAAAACGATGAACCGGGCATCCCGTAAACGTAATGTGACTGGGCAGGATATGCCGGACGGCTGGGTTTTCTGGATTGAATCCGGACAACGAACGCTGCTGGCTGGCAATCCGCAGCAAGCCTGCGACGATTTCCATAAGGCGCTGAGTCTGGGTTATGCGGAATTGGATGCCGCCGCCCGGTTGTCAGAGCCGGCCTTGCTAGCGGTCGTGGCCCCCTTGCTGAATCTGGTGGACGCTTACCTGGAAGCCGGACGAGCCGAAATGGCGCTGGTCAAACTGAGCCGCTGCACGGAGCTGGTGGCCAGGCAGTGGTCGCAAGCCACTACCGTGGATCAGCGTTTACAGATGCAGTCCGCCAGGGACCTGTTGCTACTGGAATGGCCGCAACTGGAGCGGCGAATGTGCCGCCTGCGGCCGCATTTTGCCACCTTCTTTAGCGCTCAAGTGTGGCATTGAGAGAGCTGTTGAGAAGGGAACTCAGGTGGTCATAGGGTTGCCGTCACAACCCATGGATTCCGGACCATGGGCCATAAATAAAAAGCATGGCCCTGTCCGGCAAGACGGTGGGGTTCGGTGTGGGGTTATGTAGTGAGGTATTGTCCCTGAACCTGATTCAGGGACACCGGCTTACTTACTTCAGGACTTCAGGTCTTCGTAAGGCAAACCCACGTACTGCTCCGCAATGACCTTGCGACCATTGTCTGAACCCAGATAATAATTCAGCTCCGATTCCATAAAGCGTTTGTACATCAAGGGTTCCATATTGTTGCCCCCGGACAGGTCGTCACCAAAATCGTGCATCATGCTGGTCATCCACCAGCTGAAGCGTTCACCGTTCCAGACCCGGCGCAAGGCAATATCGGAGTACTGTGTGATACAGCTCTTGTCGCCTTCCTTGTAAACCCGAACCATGATCTTGCACAGCGTGGCCACATCGGAGGCGGCCAGGTTTAGCCCTTTGGCACCGGTAGGTGGCACGATATGGGCGGCGTCTCCGACCAGAAACAGATTGCCGTATTGCATCGGTTCACACACAAACGAGCGTAATGGCGCGATGCTTTTTTCAATGCTCGGGCCGGTTTCCATATTGGCGGCGATATCTGCGGGCAGGCGTTTTTTTATCTCAGTCCAGAAGCGTTCGTCGCTCCAGTCATCGATATTGTCGGTTAACGGTACTTGCAGGTAATAGCGTGAACGGGTGGCAGAGCGCTGACTGGCCAGGGCAAAACCGCGATCACTCATGGCATAGATCAGTTCGTGGTTACAGGGGGGGACATCGGCCATAAAGCCGAGCCAGCCAAACGGGTAAACACGTTCGTGCTCGGTACGGACTTCGGCTGGAATCGTCTGGCGGGATACGCCGTGAAAACCGTCGCAACCGGCAATGTAATCACAGTCGAGGCGGTATTCTTCACCCTTATGTACAAATGTGACATAGGGGGCGTCGCTTTTTACGTCGTGAGGTGTGGCGTCGCTGGCGTTGTAGTAGGTCGGTAAGTCCAGGGCCTGACGTGCTTCAATCAAGTCCCGGGTAATTTCGACCTGGCCGTAACACATCACCGTGTCGCCTCCGGTCAGCCCTTTCAGGTCAATGCGGGTGCGCTCGCCGTTCATCGACAGTTCAAAACCTTCGTGGATATGACCTTCGGCATCCATACGTTCCGCGACCCCGGCTTCCCGTACCAGGTCAACAAACCCTTGCTCCAGAATACCCGCCCGAATGCGGCCAAGGATGTAGTCGCCATCAACGCGGTCAATAATCACGTTATCAATGCCGTGTTTGTGTAACAGCTGGCCCAGCAGCAAACCGGATGGGCCGGAGCCAATGATGGCTACCTGAGTCGTTATAGTTTTCATGTTTGCCTCAACTGAATAGTGTCTGGTATCGGCTGCATAATGGACAAGACTGATCAGATCCTGAATGGAGGATAGTGATTATCACTGGTACTTTTTTGACATCATTTGGGGAGGAGTCCGGTGTGTCAGGATGGTTTTGACTGCGTTGGGTTCGATCGTCACCCATTCCGATTGCTGGGGAATAGGGTTGAGATTACTGGGGTTTTCAGGGGCTGGTGTGGGTGGCCTGGGGTTGATGGCTATTGGGCTGGTTGTGGCTGGTTCTGTTGCGGGCTGGTTGTCGGCCATAACAAAAAGTAACCCGTTGTGACCCATAATCGATGAAAAAAATCTCTGGTATCTCAAAAAGTTATGGCAGCAAGCGGTAATTCGATGGCTTTTTACACGCAGCGTATGGTGTTTTCAATATATGTACAGCCTTTCTGATAAGGCTGTACGACACTGGAGGGGTTGATTGACTGACGCTTGTTTGACAGCAGAGCAACCGTTGGAGAACGAAAACAATAAATAATAAAGGCGTAAACATGAAGAAGCATACATTAGCTTTGGCTATTGCATCATCCGTACTGGCATCCGCTGCCGGTGCAGGACAAGTCGCTGAAATGAATGGCGTCACCTACAGCGTTGGCGGTTACATCAAGGCAGAAGGCGTGTTTAACCGTCCGGATGCCGATGCCGCTAACGATGTCAGTAATTCTTTTGATGCGACTGCTCGTCAGTCTCGTCTGAATTTCAAAACCGAGCGTGTTGTGGATGGCCATAAAATCACGACCTTTATTGAGGGTGACTTTTACGGCGGTTATTTCAACTCTTCAACTTATGACTGGCGTTTGCGTCACGCTTATATGCAAATCGATAAGGTTACTCTGGGGCAAACCTGGAGTGGTGCTTTCTTTGCAACCGCTCCAATGGATGCTGCCCAGGTTAACTTCTGGGGTCCTGGTCTTGGTACGATTGGTGGTAACGGCGGTACCGTTCGCCCGAACCTGGTGATGCATTACACCTCTGGCCCGGTTCGTATCAGCTTGCAGGACCCTGTGAATACCGGTGCGGCTTTCCCGGACATGGTGGCGGCTTATACCCAACGTTTTGAAGGTGGCTCCGGCTACACTGTCGCGGCGGTTGGCCGTGATGTCGCTCAGGGCGATGGTTCCAACAATGACGATGAAAACTCCGTCTTTGGTGGTGGTTTCTCTTTCGCCGGTAAACTGGGTATGGGTGATGTCACTCTGTACGGCAGTGCTTACACTGGTAAAGGCCTGGGCGTTTACACCGGTTTTGGTGTTGCAGGAGCTTATGGTGGGAAAAACTCCGATGCGGAAGATGGCAAGCTGGTACAACAAACCGGTTATACCGCCGCAGTGGCTTACCAGGTTAACGAAAAAACCAAAGCCACCATTCGTATGGCTCACATTGGTGTCGATGATGACGCTGACAGCGAGCTGAATGCCATGAATGCCAACGTGATCTACAACTACACCAAGGGTCTGGATCTGGGGGTTGAATTCCGTAAGCAGGACGTGGGTACATTAAACAACACCAGCACTTTCCCTAACATCCGTCCGAAGGGTAAGCAGCTGGAAGTGATGGCCATTTACAAGTTCTGATCCCGGAGCCGGGCAGCAACGGTTGTGGTGTGCTGTCCGGTCGGGCCTGACGCGCTGTTTGAAAAACAGCTCCGTCAATGTGTTTGTTATCGTTGTTCTGCAAGCAAGAGTGGCCACACTCTTGTTACAACAGGAAACCGGGCTTGCCCGGTTTTTTTGTGTCTGTCTGTGGGCAGGGTGAGGATAAAAGGCATGTGGTTTTTGACGAACCAGGTGCTCCATTCAGTCAGTAGCTCCATCCAGTAGCCCAGAGTGAGCTCCGGATTAAATACCGGATTAAATAGATGCCCCCGCTGGGGCAGTGGCATCTTGCTGGCGGCGTTTGCGCAGCGTCTCAGAGGGTGATTCGCCATACTGTTCGCGGAAGTAAGCGGCAAAACGACTGAGGTTGGTAAAGCCGTAGCGGGTCGCGATATGAGTGATGTTGTGCTCTGGGCAGTGCTGGATATCGGCGTAGGCGGCTTCAAGTTTGCGGTGGCGGATAAATACCGAGGGTGTGATCCCCAACTCCCGATTAAACAGGTTGTAGAGAGTTTTGACGCTGACCTTGCAGGCAGAAGCAATATCACGGAGATCAAAATCTTCGGTGATATGGGTCATCACCAGCTGCCGTACCTGTTCAATTTGCGGGTGTTTGCTGATGGTTGGCTGTCCGGGTTGTTGTTGCTGGATCGTGACACTGTCCAGCAGGGTATCGTACAGCAGCTGTTCATAGCAGCGCCGGGTGGCCGCTGTGATCGGGCGTGAGGCCGAAGCTCGCATCGCCTGCAGAATATGATAAAGCGCTTCTGGCAGGGCGTCATCGGTATCAGAAAGCTGCAAGGTGAGGTCAGCCGTATCGCTATTGTGATCCTGGGAATACCCCATCGCGGCCAGGGCTTGCAGCAACTCCGGGGCCGGAATGGATAACGTCATCACCCGGCAGCCTGGTGGATAACCCAGCACTAGCGCCGTGCCCGGATTCAGCAAGCATCCAGTATGGGTTGGCGGCTCTGGTTGCCTGGTGTTGTGCGGATTTTCAGGGTGACTTTCGATCACCAGCAACAACAGATAACTGTCGGCACTGGTGCGGCAGAGCAGTTCGGTCTGCTCAACAAAGAGCAGCTCGGAAATCATCAGTTTGCCAAACAATTTGCACTCGTGTTGCTGCAGCGCCGGTACGGCAGCGGTGTGAGTATCCGCGCCCGGGCGTAACAAGAGAGCTGCCCCTGAACGGTTGTCCAGTCGCCACCGTGGCAGCGATGGATTGTCCGGTTCTGACGGATAGGGAACCAGTGTCAGGGTGGCGGGCAGGGACATCGATGTATCAGGCATAAATCCCCTCGTACTATGTGGTTGAATCCCTGAATACCGTCAGCATGCTGCTGGTACTTAAATGACATACTGATTGTCCGGTGCATCCATCGATCGGCACAGCAGCGCGAGTCGCGCCTGTTTTTCTGTCGGCCAGTATGCCTGCAACATCTTGGCTTGTGCTACTCATCCGGTATTCCAATTTTCTCCGAGTGCTATTTGTTTTTGCTATAGCCTGAAGCTGTTGCGAGTGCTGCCAACAGCTTCTGATCACGCTGTTCGGCCAACATGACCGAGCCACGGCTGGCTGCTCAGAGTCAGCCGGATTTTATCCATAATAAGCTAAAAAGAGGCTGTTTATGGGGGTTTGTCGGGCTTTTTGCTGGCTGTTGATGGGATATTAAAAGGCTATTTATGAGATATTGACAGGCTGGTTTGTACCATCAAAAGCGTTGTCTAATAACGTTAAAAACAGAAGAGATTGCCATCGATAGATAACCTCTATGCAAAAAATGAATGGCTCTTATGCTTATTTAATTATCTGCATGGCGGCTCGGGATGCTAGCTTGATACCGTTGATCAAGTTGCTGTTTAGTAACTGCCAGTTGCCATGATCCAGTGAGTGTACTGGTGCCAATAAGGATGAATTACATCCAGACAAAAATGTCGGTCAAACCCTCAGACAGTTCCTGGGGTGCATGATTTTGCTGGTGGCAAGATATGCCCGATAAAAATAACAAGGTGACAAACAATGAAATTGAAAAAGCTGCTCCTGACGTTGAGCCTTACCGTTGCTGGTATGGCAACCTTGAACACCCAGGCTGCTGAACCTGAATTTACCTTCAAGTTACATCACTTCCTGACGCCGTTGTCCGCGGCTCACCAAAAAATGATGGTGCCCTGGGCCAACAAGGTGATGGCAGAGTCCGATGGCCGTATCAAAATCGATATTTATCCGGCAATGCAGTTGGGTGGCAAACCGCCGCAGCTGTTTGACCAGGCCCGTAAAGGCGTAGCCGATATTGTCTGGACAGTCGGTGGTTATACTCCGGGCCGTTTCTCGAAAGCTGGTGTGTTTGAATTGCCCTTTATGCCCGCCAGTGCCGAAGCAACCAGTATGGCGATGCAGGAGTATGCCGAAACAGAAATGCAGGATGAGCTGAGCGATGTGCATTTGCTGGCCATTCATACCCATGCTCCGGGTGCACTGCATTCCCGTGACGTGCTGATCAAGACCACTGCGGATATGGAAGGCCTGAAAATGCGGGCACCCAACAAAGCGATGGCTGAAGCCTTCAGTCTGGTCGGCGGTTCCCCGGTATTTATGCCGGTGCCAGCCCTGCCGAGTGCCTTGTCCAAAGGGGTTGTGGATGTAGCGGTGATGCCGTTTGAGGTGGTTAACCCGCTAAAAATACAGCAGTTGGCACCCAACCATACCGAGATCAAGGGTGAACACGGTCTGTATACCCAGTTCTTCCTCTTTACCATGAACAAGAAAGCCTACGCGAAATTACCCGCGGATTTAAAACAGGTGATCGATAACAACTCCGGTATCAACGAAGCCCGCCGTTTGGGTCATGCCATGGACCTGGCCGAGCTGCCGGGATATGCCGCTTCTGAAGCAGAAAACAACCCCTTCTATACCCTGACAGAGGAAGAAACGGCTCGCTGGAAGCAAACCATGCAACCGGTGACTGACGACTGGATAGAAGATATGAATGACGACGGCGAAAATGGTACGGCACTGTACAAAAAAGCCGTTAGCCTGATCAAAAAATACCAGCAGGTCGTTAGTGGCTCATGACTGATATATCCCTGACCCAGCCAGTCTGGCTGGAACAGGTACGTCTCGGTATGGCATGGCTGTCCCGTCAGTTCGCACTGTTGGGCGGTTTTTTGATGCTGATGTTGGCCACCATGACGGTGATCAGCATCACCGGTCGTACGCTGTTTGGTGCTGCTATCGAAGGTGATTACGAGCTGGTGGAAGCTGGCCTGGGTATAACCGTCTTTCTGTTTTTACCGGAAGGCCACCGTTGTAACGGCCATGTGGTGGTGGATATTTTCACCAATAACCTGGCCCCGCGATCCGTCGCCTTGCTGGAAACGGTGGGGGAAGTGTTTTTCCTGATCGTATCACTGGTACTGATCTGGCAGCTGACGCTGGGCGGTATCGATGCCTACGACTATATGGAGCAGAGTATGCTTCTGGAACTGCCGCTCTGGATTGTGTTTGTACCGGGCGTATTGTCTTCCGCCCTGATTGCCCTGACGAGCCTTGATCGTATCGTCACTTTTGTACGTGGAGCCGGGAAATGAGCAATGTAGAACTGGCCTTTGCCATGATGGCATTGCTGATGGTGTTGATGGCGCTGCGTATTCCGATCGCGCTGTCGATGATGGCCTGTGGCGCTCTGGGTTATGGCCTGCTGGCCGGGCCGGAGTCGGTGCTGAACTATATGGGCACGGTACCGGTGTCCAAGTTTTCCACCTTCGACCTGTCGGTGGTACCGTTATTCTTGCTGATGGGCGAACTGGCCACCCGTGCCGGTATTACCCGTGAACTGTTTCGTACCTGCAACGTCTGGGTCGGACAGTTAAGAGGCGGTTTGGCGATGGCGTCGATTTCCGGCTGTGCCGCGTTCGGAGCGATTTGTGGTTCCTCACTGGCCACTGCCTCCACCATGGGCAAGGTCGCCTTGCCAGAAATGAAAGCCAATAATTATCAGCCGGGTCTGGCTGCCGGAGCGCTGGCGGCAGGGGGAACCCTGGGGATTCTTATTCCGCCATCAATGGTGCTGATTATCTTCTCGGTACTGACCGAACAAAATATCGCCAAAATGTTTCTGGCAGCCTTTGTTCCGGGTTTTATGGCGGCGTTCGGCTATATGCTGGCGATTGCGATTTATGTACGACTGAAACCGGACTCCGGCCCGGCCGGGCCAAAAACCACGTGGGTGCAGAAATTTCGTTCCACCGGTGATGTCTGGCATATTTCGGTGATTTTTCTGATTGTTCTGGGCGGTATTTATGCCGGTATCTTTACCCCTACCGAAGCCGCCTCTGTCGGAGTGATCCTGACGGCCATTCTGGCTTTTACCCATGGCAAGATGCGGTTGGCGGATTTTCGCGACAGCATTCTTAAAACGGCGGTATCGACGGCGATGATTTTTTTCATCCTGTTGGGTGCCGACCTGTTCAGCGTTTTTATTGCGCTGACGCAGTTACCCTCATTGGGTGCCGATATGATTCTGGCTGCCGACCTGTCGCCGTATCTGGTGCTGACAATCATGTTGCTGACCTATCTGATTCTGGGCTGTTTTATGGATAGCCTGGCGATGATCTTGCTGACCATTCCGATCTACTACCCGATTATTGCGGTGATGGATTTTGGTATGCCGGCGGAAGATCTGGGCATCTGGTTTGGTATTATTGCGCTGGTGGTGGTTGAAGTCGGTTTGATTACGCCGCCGGTAGGCATGAACGTATTTATCATCAAGTCCTTCGACAAGGATTTGCTGATGACGGATGCATTCAAGGGTGTGATTCCGTTCCTGCTCTCGGATATCTTGCGGGTAATTCTGATGATCATCTTCCCGGGCATCACCTTGTGGGCGGTGCATTTGCTGGGCTGATACAGGATTCTGCTTGTTGGTTATTCGGCTGGTTAGAAGACAGTGTGTGTTTTTCACCACTGTCTTTTTTTATGCCGGTTGTTTGTTGTTTGTTGTCGGCCAGTGACCAGTGACCAGGCGTGTGGTCGCCATGAGTGGCGGAGTACCGGCTTTTTATTGTGGCAACCCATCCTGATGCCGCCGTGCCCACAACGAGCGGGCCAGCCAGGGTAGACTCAGCCCGACAATGGTAATGGTAATGCCGAGGATCTGGATCAGACTCAGCTGCACCCCCATGGCCAGCGCAATCAAGGCAGCCGACACCGGCACCAAATTAAAATACAGCGAAGCATTGGCAGCACCAATGGCCTTGACGCCCTGAATCCAGAACAGATACGCCAGCACAGAACCAAAGAGGCTGATGTGCAACAACTGCAGCCACTCGATCGGGTTGAGCAGCTGAATTTCTTGCCAGGGGTGAATCTCCTTGAACAGCAGGCCATACACACTGACCGCCAGCCAGCCCGCCGTCATGGTAACCAGGGTAAACGACATGGGAGGCAGCCAGTGGCTGACGCGTTGTGAGGCAATGGTAAAGGCCGCCCAGCACAACATGCCGATGCTGATCAGCAGGTCACCACGATTAAGGCCGTGTTGCAGCAGCGACATAACATCGCCGTTGGTAATCACCAGAGTTGCGCCGATCAGGCCAATGGTCAGACTGATCCACTGTTGAACCGAGAGCCAGCGGCGGGCCAGTGCTCCCGCTGCAATCGACGTCACCAATGGACTGAGCGCCATGATCAGGGCACCGTTGGTGGCCTCGGTGTAGGGCAAACCTTCGTAAAGAGCGAGGTTGAAACTGCCCACCCCGAGCACGCCAAGTGCCGCCAGAACCAGATATTGCGATCCGCTCAGTGTCGGCCAGGGCTTGCGCTGCACCAGCAGATAAAGACAGACACAGACCAGCGCGATCAGAAACCGCCACATCAGCAATGACAGCCCGGAAACCGATTGCAACAGGACTTTGGAAATAGGAAACACACTGCCCCAGCAAATCACGCAAATCAGCAGCATGAGAACAGGCGTGGCTCGGGCTGGCAGGTTCATGGAAGCTCCAGGTTAGATAAACGCCCAGCTTATGGGTTCCTGTGCCAGTCGCAAGCACTAACTTGGTAATGTTCGCCGCGACAACGGTGCCGGATAGCAAAGAATCATTATTTTTTACAGCGCCAGGGAACCAAATGCCGGTAAGTACCTCTTAACACAAGCAGTTTCATTGTTTATCTGCTCTCCCTCTGTTAGATCTAGTTTTGACGGCCCTTGTGGCCGTTTTTTTTGGGATTTTTTCTGGCGCTGGTCGATGGCGTTGAGGTGTTCTGCAGGGCAGGGTGTCGAGCCTGGTTGCTGGACATTCACCACTGAGTGCGTATAAATCGAAGCTCAATGCAGATAGTCGGGAGCCGTGCTTGAATCTTGTTTGGGCGTTGTTTTTTCTGGTCGGTTTTGCCACGGCTCTGGTGCGTTGGGCCGGCGGTGACAGCGAGGTGTTTCAGCAACTGGTGAATGCCAGTTTCGATATGGCGACCCTTTCGGTTGATATTGCTATCGGGCTGATCGGTCTGCTGGCGTTGTGGTCGGGGCTGTTTGCCATCGCCGAAAAAACCGGTGTTATTCACTGGCTCGGCCGAGGCTTGGCACCGCTGTTTCGGCGGCTGATGCCGGAAGTGCCTGCGGGACATGAAGCACAAGGGGCTATCACCATGAACCTGGCTGCCAATATGCTGGGGTTGGATAACGCCGCCACGCCGCTGGGCATCAAGGCGATGCAGGCTCTGCAAACACTGAATCCTCTCAAAGATACCGCCAGTAATGCCCAGATCCTGTTTCTGGTGCTGAATACCTCCTCTGTCACTTTATTGCCCGTCACCATTTTTATGTACCGTACCCAGTTGGGCGCGGCGAATCCTGCTGATGTATTTGTACCCATTTTATTGGCCACCACCGCGTCCACATTGACGGGTTTGCTGGCGGTGATGTGGTGGCAAAAAATCCGTCTGGATGCCGTACTGCTGGCGTATCTGGGAGGGCTGGTGGCGCTGGTCGCGACCATGGTTTTCTGGCTTGGGTCATTACCGGTGGAGCAACTGGCGGATACCTCACAGCAGCTGGCCAACGGTATCATTATGTTGTTGATCGTCAGTCTGATTGCTGCCGGGTTATGGCGGCGACAGCCAGTGTATGAGCAGTTTGTTTGCGGCGCCAAAAGCGGTTTTGAAACCGCGGTGCAGTTGATTCCTTATCTGCTGGCGATGCTGGTGGCGATTGGTGTTTTTCGTGCCAGTGGTGCCCTTGACCTGTTGCTGGATGGCGTGCGCTGGTTGCTGACGGTATTGGGGGTCAGCACGCTGTTTGTTGATGCCTTGCCGGTGGCGCTGATGAAGCCGTTCAGCGGCAGCGGTGCCCGCGCCATGATGCTGGATGTGATGAATAGCCAGGGCGTCGACTCAGTGGCCGGGCATATTGCGGCGGTAATGCAAGGCAGCACCGAAACCACCTTTTATGTGCTGGCGGTCTATTTTGGTGTGGTGGGTATTACCCGAATCCGTTATGCCCTCTGGGCCGGGTTGCTCTGTGATGGCGTTGGCATGATCACTGCCGTGGTGGTGGGCTTATGGTTTTTTGATGTGTGAAGCCTGAGGTTTGGGTCTCTTGCGGCAAGCCGGTTATCATACCCGGCTGATTTATCGATTCACTGTGAGTATCCGCATGCCCGAAGACATTCGTCCTGTTACCCGTACACCATTACATCGTCGCCAGATTGACGTGCAGGGCTACCTGCGCAGTGATGGCTTGTGGGAAGTGGAAGCCACCATGATGGATACCAAGCACTACGCATTTCATCTGCGTGACAAGGGTGAGCTGCCGGTTGGTTCCCCCTTGCATGACATGACCATGACCCTGGCGGTCGATGATCGCCTGGTGATTCGGGAAGTGCGTGCTGATATGCGTTCCACACCGTATCGGGATTGCTCTGGCGCTGGGCCTCGCTACGACTTGCTGGTCGGTATCAAAATCCGTTCTGGCTGGATCAATGACGTCAAGGAAGCACTCGGCCGTTCGTATGCCTGTACTCATCTGACCGAATTATTGCCGGTGTTGGCAACGGCTGCTTTCCAGACCATTCAAGGTTATCGCCTGCAACATGAGCCTGGTTACGCCAGCAGTCCGGTTAACCGCAAACATATGACGAACACCTGTTATGGCTATCGCGAGGGTGGCCGTGCCGATACGATTTTATGGCAAACAGAAACAGAATGACTGGCCGTATGGTATGCGCTGACGTGGCGCTGGCCTGAGGCGGTGAGTTAGGGATGAATTAGACGGTGAGTCAGGCGCTGGTTTGGGGGTTATTCATACAAGGCCAGCATTTGACGGGTTGTATCCTTGAATTCATCAACCCAGTGTGACGGCGAGGTGACGCGGATATTACGATTCAAACCGTATACCCACCATTTGCTTTCCTGATCGTCGGTGATGGTAGCCACCAGTCGGTACCAGTCACTGCCATCGTCAAGCGGCGTGATTTCCTGTGTTTGACTAAGTGGTGTTTCACCCAGCAGATAAGCCACTTCGGGGGAAATATCGGCTTCAAGGATGATCTCTCCAGCGGGAGTCCAGCCAAATCGCGAGATGTAATCATCGATATTGAATTGCAGGTTTTCGTCGATATTGTCGTCAGATAACGCCGCATTCGCCATGCGGTGCAGTGCAAAAATAACCGGGTTGGTGTGCTGGTTAGCGGTGGCAATCAGATAGTGGATATTGCCTTTACTGACCATTCCCAGAGGGGAAAACAGCAAGGTTTTCGGGTGATCAGCGCTGCGTTTGGCGTACTGGGCAGTAAATTTTTTGCCCAGCAGTAATGCCTGGGTCAGGGTGGCCCATACCTGGGTATCGACGGTGGGTTTGTGCAGCTGTTTCATTCCGGGTAATACCCGTACCCGGTCGGGCCAGGTACTCAGGTGGCTGCCGTGGCGCTGCAGCGTGGCTTCCGCTTCCATAAACTGGGGTTCGATACCCTGGTACACTTCGGCAGGTAACACCTGTTCCAAATAGGGCTTTGCCTGGATATAGCTCAGGGCAATTACGGCATTACTGGTGGGTGCCAGCTCTTTGCGGCCTTTCATAAAAGACCAGGCCTGGCTGCGGCCCTGTTCAGTGCAATAATAAGCGTAATGCTGGGACAGCTCGACCAGATCCCGTTCAACCGTGCGTTTGTGACAAGGGAAGGAAAGATTGAGTTTTTCCCAGATCGCCCGAGTAGTGATCGGCGTCAGGGGCTCTTCCGGAATCATGCGCAGCATCTCCATGCGGCGTGCAAATGTCGAATAATCGTTAGACATATTTCATATCCTTATGAGCATTTGGTTTGTTATTCCACTAGGAGGTGGTATAACGCGAAATAATGTGAATTGTGTCACATAAGCTGCCTAAGTAAAGCAGGTTGGGGAGTCGTCGGTGGGGTGTTTTCCTGATCCACGTGCAAGGCGAGTGCATGGCAGTGCGGGCACTCATCGGGGAGATCGCTCAGTGCTTTGAACTGGGACTGCCAGGTACACTGTGAGCAGCTGACGTGATAGATAAAAGTGAAGGGCTGTTCCATAGTCTTTTCCAATTTAATCCAGATCTGGCGCATTGTTGGCAGTGAGCGCGGCAAATGGCGTCGCGCAGAACACGGAATAATTGGAGAAAATGGACAGCGGTGGTTGCTTGCTCTGTTGCAGGGCTGGATTAACAGAGCGAACCTGGGGGAGACGGCTGCTGAAGCCCGCCGTTATGGGTAGCTGTCGCGATTGAGGGCTACCCGGTGAATAATGGGTGAATGAGGGTATCAGTCCTTGAAGCGTGTCTGGCTGGCATCCAGGGTAGACAGGTGCAGATTCCAGTGTTGCAAACCACTCTCGCTATAAACATGCTCGCCTTTCTGGGATTGGGTATGAGGCAATTTATCTATTGCTGTACCGTTCAGTAGCAATTTGACCAGTCGTGCCGCATGACGGCCTTCATTATACGCTGAGACGGTAAAGCCGCCCGCTGCTTTACCTTTACCAATAAACACATCCCACAAGGCAAAAATCGGAAGGCTCGAGCTGCTGTGAGCCATTTGCATCAGGTCGGTTGGGTCTGCTCGTACGCCCTGGCCGTCCCGAATGGTGTGATACGTGCCGACAATAACAGCGGCGTAGCCATTGGATTTGCCATTGGTGATGGCATTCAGCCAGGTGTCACGATCGTTGGTCAGCAGGATATCCACTTCTGAGCCGTGGATGGTTTCCTTGCGCTGGTCGCCAAAACGTTCCTGGATCGTACTGCGCATGGTGGGAGAATCATCCGCCAGAATCAGGAAGCGATCCGGGTTGGAGACCATCTTGCGTATATGGCGAATGCTTTGGTCAAAAAATGGTCGCTCCTGCACACCGGTCACCCCTTTTTTAAGCAATACCGGGTGCTGTTCTGGCCCACCGTTGATACCGAGAAAGACAATCGGGATACCCAGCGCTTGCAGGGATTCACCCATCAACTCCAGCGCATTGTCGTCACCAATAAGCGCGACTGCCGGCTTTTGTGCCTTGACTCGCTCAAGTATCTGTTGCGCCCGGATTGGCCAGTTATCCTTGGTCAGACGTTTGGTATCGAGGGAATAGGTCTGGATCTGGTGGATTTTACCCAGGCTGTCATCAATGGCTTTGAGGTATTGGGCATCCCATTCGTACTCTGGATGGTAGCTTTCAATAACAGCAATCTGGGCAGCGAAACTGCTCAGAGGCATTATCAGGGCTGTTATACCAGCCAGGAACAATGTGTAGAGTCGGCATCGGGCGACTCGGGTCGTAACATACAAAAACGGCTGGAAGGCAGATAAACAGGGCATGAGAGCGTCCGATTATAGTAATTGGAAAATGATTGTCATATCGATGATGGATTATTCGCTGAGCAGTTTTTTAGCCAGCTGTGCTTATTTTTTTATTAGGTATAGCAAAAAATTACAGATCCGTCTAATGCTCTGAGAGTGAAATTAACAGTCCGTCAATTCAAGCGATTAGCCATATATTGATGACTGAAATATCAATTAAAAACAAACAACACGCCCATGCTCGCCTGTATATAAAACAAGCAAGGCAGTTGGTGTGCTGTGTTGTCTTGCGACGGTATACGACATGATTTTGTCTGAAAGCGTCTCCGGCCGACCATTAAACCTCATAATAACAGCCTGCCGGTGGTGCAGGAGTTATCGGTTTTTAAATGTAATCGATTGATTTTAATGGCTATTTTGTTACGCCGTGCGGTTGTTGTCGCCATGCCATCAGCCGCTGGCTAAGCGGGATGAAAATTGCAGGCAAGTGGTTACCACAAGAAACGCATGATCTCCGCTGGTACGGGTGTCTGGTTACTGCTCGTCGGTATGAGCGTTTTCCCAGACTGGTCGCTGACGGTGTGAGCGGTCTGGGCTGGACGGATTACTGGCGGCAAGGGTTGGGCGAGGGGTGCGTAGCCTGGCTGCAATCCAGTTGCCACGCCATTGCCGGTCGTTGCAAGCCGTTGATCGTGGAGGTCTATAGCGGAGGTTTATCGTGGGGTGTTGCTGCTGGTGTTGTGATCTGAAGCCAGCCGTCAGCGTATAATTGATTAAACTCAGGCAGGACATAATGGATATACATGATATAAGCCCGATCGGAATAATACACTCTCCTTATACTCATATTGCTGGTATGCCCGTTCAGCCCAAGGGTGCTGACGGAGTAGCCGGGCATATTATTCTGGATAAACAATATCAGGAAGGTCTGCAAGATCTCGATGGATTCAGCCATATTTATATCTTTTACTGTTTTCATCAGGCTACCCGGACTGCATTACGTGTAACTCCTTTTATGGATACCCAAGAGCGTGGTGTGTTTTCCACCCGTTCGCCATTACGGCCCAATCATATTGGTATGTCGATTGTGAAGCTGACCGGTATTACAGACAATATCTTGCAAGTGGAAGGGGTGGATGTACTGGACGGCACGCCATTGCTGGATATCAAACCCTATATTGACCAATTTGATGCGATCACCAGCAGCACATCCGGCTGGTTGCAAGCCAGCGAAGCCGACGTTAAAAACCGCCGTTCGGATGAACGCTTCCGCTAAACCTGTAGGGGACATCCATTTAATCCTGCACGGCTCTGCGCGAGTATTGCCGTTGTTCAGGGCAAGGCGACGAATGCAGCGAAATGAGGAGTCCTTTTCAAATTCGTCAACACCGCACTGGACGGCGGCAACCCGCGCCCTTCGGGGGCTGCCGGATGATCTCGACTCGGTGTCGCCGACTTTTGACTTGACCCGTCAGGCCTGCAAGTCGGCTTCGTGATTCGAAACCATCCGGTAGCCCAGAGTGAGCACCAGATTAAATGGATGTCCCCTGTAGATGACTGGCCGTCATAAGTGCTGCTGTCTGCTGTTGGCACCATGGCGGTTGTCCGCCCTGTATCGGACCAGAGCCGTGGTTCTGCGGGCTTTAACGGTTGCTTGGCCGCTACTTGGTCAACAGCCAATCCCGGCTATATCCCCATCTCCCGGTCGGCAAATCTCCCATCGCTGCCATATGGATAACCACATAATCACGGTAGGGCCAGGCTAACACTCATAGTTGGGATCTTGTATTTCAAATTTAGTCGGTTGAGCAGAATTGGCTGAGGAGTACATTGGTTAACACCAACGGCGTCATGACGCTTCGGTTTGGCAAATAGCAATTTAATAATTCCAAACAGATATTTGCCAAATCACATTCCCGTCGCCGCACCCTGATTCAAGCAGTATTTATCGGTCGCAATACTGCTGATTTATTCACCGAGATGGATGGTATTTTTTTATGAATGAAGCTGATATCAAGCAAGCGGGAGACGAGCTGTATAACGCGCTGGTTAACCGTACGACGCTGCGCCCACTGACGGAGCGCTATCCCGACATCACCATCAAGGATGCTTATCACGTTTCATTACGTATGAATGAGCGCCGTATCGAAGCCGGAGAACGCATTATCGGCAAAAAGATTGGTGTTACCTCCAAGGCCGTGCAGAACATGCTCAATGTGCATCAGCCGGATTTCGGTTTTCTGACCGACAAAATGGCCTACAGCCAGGGTCAGGAAATGCCCATCAGTGAGCTGATGATTCAACCGAAAGCCGAAGGCGAAATCGCCTTTGTGCTGAAAAATGACCTGCTAGGCCCCGGCATCACCAATGCCGACGTGCTGGCCGCGACCGACTTTGTGATTCCCTGCTTTGAAATCGTCGACTCCCGCATTGAAAACTGGCAAATCAAGATTGAAGACACCGTGGCTGACAACGCCTCCTGTGGCCTGTTTGTGCTTGGTGATACCGCGGTCAGCCCGCTGGATGTCGACCTGACCAGCTGCGGCATGGTGGTCGAAAAGAACGGGGCGATTATCAGCACCGGTGCCGGTGCCGCAGCTCTGGGTTCCCCGGTGAACTGCGTTACCTGGCTGGCCAATACACTGGGTGAATTTGGTATCCCACTGAAAGCCGGTGAAGTCATTCTGTCTGGCTCTCTGGTACCACTGGAGCCAGTGAAAGCGGGTGATTTTATGTCGGTCAGCATTGGCGGTATCGGTTCTGCCTCCGTTCGTTTCGTATAAGCGCTAGATTCAGCGAGGAAATTTTTATGTCTAAAAAACTCAAAGCCGTCATTATCGGCCCAGGCAATATCGGCACCGATCTGCTGATGAAAATGCAACGTTCCGAATGGATCGAACCGGTCTGGATGGTGGGTATTGACCCGGAATCCGAAGGCCTCAAGCGTGCCGCCGCGATGGGAATCAAAACCTGCGCCACGGGTGTTGATGGCATTCTCGAACAGGTGATAGCCGATGATATCCGCGTCGCCTTTGATGCCACCTCTGCCTATGTGCATGCGGAAAACTCGCGCAAGCTCAATGAGCTGGGGGTGATCATGATCGACCTTACCCCCGCCGCGATTGGCCCTTTTTGCGTGCCGCCGGTGAATCTGGCCGAACACGCCAAAAACCTCGAGATGAACGTCAATATGGTGACGTGTGGTGGTCAGGCCACCATTCCCATGGTGGCCGCCGTCTCTCAGGTACAAGCCGTCGATTATGGTGAAATCATCGCCACTGTGTCGTCCAAATCCGTTGGCCCCGGCACCCGTCAGAACATCGACGAATTCACCCGCACCACCGCTGGCGCTGTCGCCAGGGTCGGGGGCGCCAAACAAGGCAAGGCCATCATCATTATCAACCCGGCTGAACCGCCACTGATGATGCGCGACACCGTCCACTGCCTGACAGCCAGTGAGCCGGATCGTGATGCCATTACCGCATCTGTCCACGCCATGGTCGCCGAAGTACAACAATACGTACCGGGTTACCGCCTGGTGAACGGCCCGGTGTTCGATGGCAACCGGGTGTCCATGTTTATGGAAGTTGAAGGTCTGGGGGATTTCTTGCCCAAGTACGCCGGCAACCTCGACATCATGACCGCCGCCGGTTTGCGTACCGCCGAAATGTTTGCCGAAGAAGCCGCCAGCGGCACCATCACACTGCCAGCCCGTGGCGAATAAGAGACGGAGGAAGAAGCAATGAACCTGAACGGCAAAAATGTGAAATTGCACGACATGTCCCTGCGTGACGGCATGCACGCCAAACGTCATCAGATCAGTGTGGACGACATGGTCTCTATCGCCTGTGCGATGGACGACGCCGGTATGCCACTGATCGAAGTCACCCACGGCGATGGCCTTGGTGGCTCATCGGTGAACTACGGCTTTCCGGCTCACAGCGACGAGGAATACCTGGGCGCTGTGATTCCAAAAATGAAACAGGCAAAAATCTCCGCGCTGCTGCTGCCCGGTATCGGCACCGTAGATCACCTCAAAATGGCCAAAGAGCTGGGTGTCTCCACCATTCGGGTCGCCACCCACTGCACCGAAGCCGACGTTTCCCAGCAACACATCAGCATTGCCCGCGAAATGGATATGGACACCGTCGGCTTCCTGATGATGGCGCATATGGCCTCGCCGGAAAAACTGATCGAACAGGCCAAACTGATGGTCAGCTACGGCGCTAACTGCATTTACTGCACCGACTCTGCCGGTTACATGCTGCCAGACGACGTTACCGAAAAACTGGGTGCCTTGCGTAACGAACTGGACAGCGCCATCGAGCTGGGTTTCCACGGCCATCACAACATGGCCATGGGTGTCGCCAACTCCATTGCGGCCATTGAAGCCGGCGCGGCGCGGATCGATGGATCGGTCGCCGGGCTGGGTGCCGGAGCGGGTAACACGCCGCTGGAAGTACTGTGCGCGGTACTCGACCGCATGGGCTGCCACACCGGCATCGACCTGTTCAAGATCATGGACGTCGCCGAAGACCTGATTACCCCCTTGATGGACCAGATCATCCGTATCGACCGGGATTCCCTGACGCTGGGTTACGCCGGTGTTTACAGCTCCTTCCTGCTGTTTGCCCAACGTGCCGAAAAGAAATACGGCGTCAGCGCCCGCGACATCCTGGTGGAACTGGGTAAGCGTGGCACCGTGGGTGGCCAGGAAGACATGATCGAAGATCTGGCACTGACCATGGCCAAAGCCAAAGGCTAGGACTTCGTTCTACCGTAGCGGGTGCCGCTTCCCATGCCGGATGTGTGGGAAGCCGCAGGCACCGAGTACCCCAATTCTCCAAGTGACCCATTGATGAGGTTACCGCTACATCGGCTATGGGATAGCCGATGTGACACAAACAGAGGCACCGAATATGAGTGACAACAACCTGAATCAGGAACAGATTGCCGCGGCAGCAGCCCATCTGGAACAGGCCGAACTGGAAGCTTACGAAGTCACCAAGCTGACAGACGACTACCCGGAAATGACTTACAAGGATGCGTTTGATATCCAGTGGGAAATTCGCCGTCGTAAAGAAGCGCGTGGCAACAAGATCGTTGGCCTGAAAATGGGCCTGACCAGCTGGGCAAAAATGGCCCAGATGGGCGTTGAGCATCCGTGTTACGGCTTCCTGGCGGATTATTTTGCCGTGTCCGACGGTGGCGAAATCAAAACCGATGAACTGATTCACCCCAAGATTGAAGCCGAAATCGCCTTTGTCACCAAAAAAGCGCTGAAAGGCCCTGGTGTGACCATTGCCGATGCGCTGGCCGCGACCGACTTTGTTTTGCCTGCCGTGGAAGTGATTGACTCCCGCTACAAGGATTTCAAATTTGACCTGAAGAGCGTGATTGCCGATAACTCCTCATCGACCCGGTTTATTACCGGTGGCCAGATGCAACGGGTTGAAAATGTCGACCTGAAAAACTTTGGCGTGGTGATGGAAATCAATGGCGAAGTGATCGCCACCGGTGCAGGTGCCGCGGTACTGGGCCACCCGGCGGCATCGGTTGCCATGCTGGCGAATATGTTTGGCGAGCGTGGTGAAGAAATTCCTGCCGGTACGTTTATTATGACTGGGGGAATCACGGCAGCGGTACAGTGCCAAAAAGGGGATAATTTCAGTGTCCGTTACCAGGGGCTGGGTACCGTTACCGGTCGTTTTGTCTGATCGGGATAAGGGTTCTGGTATGACAACGGCCGCTATGATGCGGCCGTTTTTGTTTTGTGTTTTGGATCGCGACAGACTGCGTACGGCCAGCCAGGCAGCGTCCGTGGCGTGACACTATCAGGAGAAGTCAACAATGAAACTGTTAATGCTGGGAGCCGGTGGCATCGGTTGTTATTACGCCGCCCGGTTAGTGGATGCCGGTCACGATGTGGTATTGGTCGCCCGTGGTGCCCATTTGCAGGCGCTGCAACAGCAAGGGCTGGCCGTCACGCACCCGGACTTTGAACTGACCGCCCCGGTAGCTGCCTGCGATATGGCAGCACTGCAGGCTGATTATCGCTGTGCTGAATTTGATCTGATCATGTTGGCCACCAAGGCCACCGCTACCGCCAGCCTGATGGCAGAATTGGCCGACTGGCTGGGGGTGGCCGATACCCCGGTGTTGTCGTTGCAGAACGGCGTGGGGAATGAGCCGCTGATTGCCGAAGTGATCGGTATGAACAGAACCCTGGGCGGGCTGGCAGTACGGATTGGCGGACATATCATTGCCCCGGGTCAGGTGGCTGCCACCGGTGTGGCGCAAATAGAAATGGGCGCCTGGCCCGATGCGGTGCGCAATCCCGGTTGGCAGCCGACGTTATTGCAATGGCAGGCGGCGCTGGTGACAGCAGGTATTCCTTGCACCCTGAGTGACGATATCCAGCAGGCGTTGTGGCGCAAGCTGGTGATCAACAACGGTGTAAATCCACTGTCGGCACTGACCTGGCTGACCACCCGTTCGATGACTTCCGATCCGGTGTTAGGGCGCATTATCCAGGACATGATGGATGAAACAGTGCGGGCGGCGCAGCATCTGGGTGTGGGCCTGACAGCCCAGGATGCCGCCGATATGTTCCAGTTGATTTCAGACTTTGACGACATCAAAACCTCCATGCTGGTTGACCGGGAAAAAGGCCATCCGCTGGAAGTGGACGAGATCTGTTTACCCGTGATCGAACCTTGCCGCCAGGCAGGACAACCGGCACAGACGACCGAACGTATTCACCGTTTGCTGATGGCCAGCCTGGCGCGAGAGGGCTGAGACCTGATGCTTTGCTGATGCTGTTTTTTTTCGATTTTTCAAACGCTTGCCTGGTAGCAAGCAAGAAGCCGATGGCTGTCTGGCACAGCGGTTTGATATGACGTTTTGACCCTTCATCTGCCTGTTTATCCTCTCTGTGCAAGGAGGGGATAGAGGGCTGCACAAATTGGCTATTTGCCTGAAGAGTGGCGGCTTTAAATGGTCGTACAACTCAATAATAAGAATCCGGGCAAAACTATGAATCATTATAAACCTCTCGTTACCGCTGCTGCGGTGTTGCTTGCTTCCGTGTTGTCCAGCGCTGCCGCTGTCGCCAAGGAAGACCCGATTCGGGTCGGTATCATGTTGCCGTTCAGTGGTGTGTACGCTGCGCTGGGAGATGCCGGTCGCAACGGTTTGAAACTGGCGCTGGAACAAAACGCCGACAAACTGCATGGCCGTACCATTGAATATATTGAAATGGATACCGAAGCCCGCCCGGATCGGGCACCTGAAATTGCGACCGCGTTGATGAGTCAGAAAGACGCAGACTTTATTGTTGGGCCGGTGCATTCCGGGGTCGCCATGGGCATGTTGAAAGTGCTGCGTAACAAAAAGCCGATCATGATCATTCCCAATGCCGGTGCCAACGTGGCAACCGGCCCCTGGTGCGCACCCAATGTATTCCGCACGTCTTTTTCTGCCTGGCAGCCGTCGTACCCGATGGGTCAGGTTGCTCTCGATAAAGGCTACAAAAAAGTGGTGACCATGAGCTGGAACTACAGCTTTGGCAAAGAGAGCCTGGACGCCTTTGAAGAGTCGTTCAGCAAGGGTGGCGGCAAGGTACTGAAGAAGATTCTGGTGCCGTTCCCCAAAACCGAATTCCAGTCCTACATCACAGAAATTGCCGCACTGAAACCGGATGCCGTGTTTGTGTTCTTTGCCGGTGGTGGCGCGGTGAAATTTGTGAAGGATTACAACGCCATGGGCTTGAGCGGCAAGATTCCGCTGCTGGGTTCCGGCTTCCTCACCGAAGGGACACTGGCAGCACAGGGTAACGCGGCCGAAGGCATTGTTACCGGTCTGCACTATGCGGATGAACTGGATATTCCAGCTAACCATCGCTTCCGTGCCGCCTACGCCGCCGAGTTTGGCAAAGATGCCGATCTGTACGGTGTACAGGGGTTTGATACCGGTTTGTTGATCGCCCAGGCGGTGGACAAGTTAAACGGCAATATCAGTGATCGCGACGCCCTGATCCAGGTGATGGAAGACGCCGTTATCCCTAGTCCACGGGGTGAGTTCCACTTCTCCAAAGCCCACAACCCGATCCAGACCATTTACCTCCGCACCGTCGAGAATGGCGTCAACAAGGTGACCGGCATTGCCGCAGAAGCCCTGGAAGACCCGGCTCGCGGCTGTCGAAGTAACTGATCATGCCTTGCCTGCTGCCCGGGCCGGTGATGCCGGGCAGCAGACAAGGGTTTCCGGATGATTCTTCAAGGGGATCGTATTGATGGACTTCGCAATATTTCTGGTCCAGCTGCTGAACGGTTTGCAGTATGGCTTGCTGCTGTTTCTGATTGCATCGGGGCTGACGCTGGTGTTTGGGGTCATGGGGATTCTCAACCTTGCCCACGGCTCCATGTATATGGTCGGGGCTTACCTGGCCTGGTATTTCACCCTGCACACCGACAGTTTTCTGTTGGGAGCGCTGTTGTCGGCAGTGATTGCGTTGGCACTGGGGATAGTGATTGAAAAAACGCTGATCTGCCGCCTGTACAAACGTAATCATCTCGATCAGGTGCTGCTGACCATCGGCATGATCTTTGTGTTTAACGCTCTGCAAAGTCTGCTGTGGGGGAACGACTCCCTCGGGGTGGATGTGCCGGAGCTGCTGAGCGGCTCGATCCAGCTGACCGAACTGGTGGCTTACCCCGTCTATCGACTGTTTGTGGCGGTGCTGTGTCTGGTATTGGCCGCTGGTTTGTACTTGCTGATCAACCGTACCCGGCTGGGTATGTTGATCCGGGCCGGAGAGTCCAACCGCGAGATGGTTGAGTGTCTGGGGATCGATATTAACCGTCTGTACACCATTGTATTTGGTGCCGGGGTAATGTTGGCAGCGTTGGCGGGAGTGATTTCGGCACCGATCGCATCGATTGTGCCCGGTATGGGTGAGCATGTGCTGATCACCTGTTTTGTGGTGGTGGTGATTGGTGGCATGGGCTCGATCAAGGGCGCTTTTGTGGCGGCCTTGATGGTCGGCATTGTCGATACCTTTGCCTCTGTGCTGTTTCCTGCGGTGTCGTCGATGGTGGTGTATATCCTGATGGCAGTGATTTTACTGATCAAGCCACAGGGCCTGTTTTCCAACTAAGGGCGGTATGTCGCGATGATATTTACCAATAAGACCGAACAATTGTTCGTCTGGATATTTTTTCCGCTGGCGTTGCTGTTGCCGTTATTTCTGGAGCAGAACGTTTTTTATATCAACAAGCTGACCACGGTACTGATTTTCGCCATCTTTGTGATGTCGCTGGATTATCTGGTGGGGCGTTGTGGCTTGATCACCCTGGGACACTCGATGTTCTACGGCTTGGGAGGCTATCTGTTTTTTATGATCGCACCGGAGTACGAGGCAGTGAATTTCTGGGTATATACTTTTTATATCTGTGTGATTGCTGCGGTGATTGCCTTGCTGGTGGGTGTGATCGTGCTGCGTACCAGTGGCATCTATATGATTATGATTACGCTGGCGATTGCCCAGATGTGTTTCTATTTTTTCTCCGATTCGATTCATTTTGGCGGCAACGATGGTCTGTTTATTCTGATGAAACCGGATACCAGTCTGTTTGGACTGGCGTTTTTTGACCTCGATAACCCGATTCACTTTTATTACTTCTGCCTGCTGTCGTTATTCAACTGTCTGGCATTCTGGAAGCTGGTGCTGGCATCGCGGTTCGGTCGCATTATGGATGCCGTCAAAAACAATCCGGACCGTACCACGGCGCTGGGCTACAACGTCTTTCTGTTTCGACTGATCAGCTATGTGATGGCGTCGGCGCTGGCATCCTATGCCGGTTATCTGTTTGCCCTGCAATACGGCTACGTCAATCCGTCGATGATGTCCTGGCAGACTTCCGGGTCGGCGTTAGTGATGTCGATTCTGGGGGGGATGGGCAGCATTTATGGGGCGATTCTGGGCACCGCAGTGTACTCCGGTCTGCACTATATCTTTGAACATATGACCGAACACTGGCTGTTGCCGATGGGGCTGATGATTATCGCCATGGTGATGGTGTTCAAATCCGGCATTGCCGGTTTTATCGAGAACTGGGTGGAGCGTCGCAAATGAGCCAGGATATCGTTCTGCAAACCGAAGGGTTGTGCAAATACTGGGGTGGCCTGAAAGCCCTCGACAATATGAATCTGGCTTTCCACGACAAGTCACTGCACTGTTCTGGTTGAATATCCCGGACACCTCAAGAAGAGATAAACTCTTCACCAACAGAGGTGCCAACCATGAGCCAGAA
>NZ_JAUORS010000024.1:0-50431 GCF_030548165.1 Oceanobacter sp. 5_MG-2023
GAGAGAAACAAGAGAGAAACAAGAGAGAAACAAGAGAGAAACAAGAGAGAAACAAGAGAGAAACAAGAGAGAAACAAAGAAGTAAAAATGCCTGGGCCGGGTTTTCAACCCGACACCAGGCAATCAGGATCAGCCTCCCCCGGCATCATGTCAGCCCAGGAAGAGCCTGATTAAAAATCAGACAGCAGCCAATACGTCGGTGCTATTGGCGATCCAGCCAAACAAATGGCCTTCACTCTGAATCGTGGTCAATGTCCCACGCTGCAAGCTCTCTTCGAAAGCACCACAACTGTCAGCCAGAGTCAGAACAAAATAGCCGCGATCAACCGCCTCCCGCAAAGTGCCTTCAACGCAGCACTGTGTCGTCACGCCACAGATGATAACGTGCGTTACCCCTTTGCTACGCAAGATAGAATCCAGCTCGGTGTAAGTGAAAGCACCAAAAGTGGATTTATCAATGATCGTTTCACCTGGCCGAGGCTTCAGTTCAGGAACAATCTGAAAACCGGGTTCGCCTTGCGTCAGAATGCGCCCCAAAGGACCCGCGGTACCATACTCTCCACCCGCTTCCTTGCTTTGTAACCGGACAGGCTCTGGCAGATCCGACATATCGGGTTTGAATCCATACCGTGTATGAACGACAGGAGCCCCCTTTTCACGGAACAGCTGCAACATGGATTGCACATGGGGAATAACGGCTTGCAGCGGTTTTACGTCAGCACCGCCAGCACCACAAGCGCCACCGTCTTCAATAAAGTCGCGCTGCATATCCACGATAAGCAGTGCCGTGTTGGCAAAATCGAAGGTGAATTGGCGTTCACCAAAAGCATTAATGGCCAGCATATGATTAATCCTGTTATTCAGCCGGTGCGGCAGCAATGGCGTCAATTTCGATCAACCAGGTAGGTTCAATCAGAGCCGGAACCGTAATAGAAACCGAGGCCGTGCGATGAGTGCCGAGCATCTTGGCGCGTACGGCATTGGCTTCCGGGTACATAGAGGCATCCGTCAGATATTGGGTAGTCCGTACAATATTCTCGATACCAAGACCTGCGGCCTTGAGAGTCGCTTCGATGTTTTGCCAGCAAACCGTTGCCTGACCTTCCATTGTCTCAGGCACGGTGCCATCGAAGGCAACGGGGATTTGTCCTGAAACGAAAACCATACGTGAACCGACCGGCGGCTCGATACCGTGTACGTAAGTGCCATAAGGATCGGAAATGCCTTCAGGCTTGTAGGTTTTGTACTGAGTCATGAGAAGTTCTCCATCGGTTGTCGTTCCCCAATAGAACGACGCCCGCGGCGAACTTGCAATTTTCAAATACTTAGCCCCTGGTATTTAAAAAACTTATACCAGGATAAAGCCTTATTTGACGATGCCTACCGAGGCCGCCTTGATAAAGCTCTGAAACTCCTGGGCACTGGGCGACAGCGTGGCCCCCAGCCGCCAGGACAAGCCGATATCCATTGGTGGCACCCGGGTGGCGAGATCCCGGGCTTCGATCCGGTCTCCTTCCAGCGACCAGGTCCGGAACACCATATCTGACAGGATAGTCACGCCCAGACCGCTGGCGACCGCCGTGCGAATGGCTTCGACGTTGGCGCTGCGTAATACGATGCGAGGTTCCTGGGGCAGATGACTCCAATAGTTCAAGGCGCTTTCTTCCGCTTCGTCTACTGTCAACATCACCATTGGCTCTTTGGCAACATCGGCCAGTGTAATGGACTGCTTCAACAGCAATGGATGACGTGACGGCAGCCACAAACGCCGCTGTGACGGGCGCAAAACGGACGCCGCCAGCTCATCCTGTCGCTGCAAATTGGACACCAGCATAACGGCAATATCGAGCGTACCGGCGATCAGGGCATCCTCAATCTGCTGCCGTCCCATCTCGATGATATTAACGTCGATATGTGGAAACCGTGATTTGAAACGTGCCAGATGCGGCATCAGAAAATAACCCATCACCGTATCGGTGGCCCCCACCGTAATCGAGCCACTGTGTTTGCTGGCTTCTGATTCAACGCTGGAAATCGCTGCATTGGAGACCAGCGAGAGAATTTCGCGGGCTTTGCCTAAAAAACGCTGTCCTTCAAAGCTGAGATTCACGCCGTGGGCGGTGCGCTCGAACAGGTCAAAACCGATCTGCTCCTCAAGGGATTTGATCGACAGCGTAATGGCCGATTGCGTCACATTACACATCGACGCTGCCGACGACATCATGCCCGACTCCGCTGCGCTGACGAAATACCGGAGTTGGCGTAGCGTTATAGACATAAATTTTTCTCATACAAGTTGGGAAGTATAATAAAATTGATTAATCACCTGCCGTCAACCCTAATACCTCCTGAACACACTTCACTGAGTTTAGGAGACATTAACGATGCGGCCACTGATCAACTGCGACATGGGCGAGGGCTTCGGCAAATACCGCCTCGCCAATGATGAGGCGATCATGCCCCTGATCGATCAGGCCAATATTGCCTGTGGTTTTCATGCATCGGACCCGGTCATCATGCAGCAAACCGTCGATATGGCGATTGAGCACGGCAAGCAAATCGGCGCACACCCGTCACTGCCAGACCTGCAAGGCTTTGGCCGCCGAGAAATGAAGATTGCACCGGCTGAGCTGCTCACCATGATCAAGTATCAGGTTGGTGCGCTGGACGGCATGCTGCGCGGACGCGGTGTCACCCTCTCCCATATCAAACCGCACGGCGCCTTATACGGCATGGCCTGCCGCGATCACCGCATTGCAGAAGCCATTGCCGATGCGGCACTGGCATTCAACTTGCCGGTGCTGGGTTTGGGCGGCACCTGCCAGGAAACGACCTATAAGGCCAAGGGCGTCACCTTTGTTGGTGAGTTCTATGCCGATCTGGACTACAACGAGCATGGTCATCTGCTCATCGTTACAGACCCGGGTTCCCTCGATGCAACACAAGCCGCCGCCCGGGCCCGTCAGGCCATCGCCAGCGGCTATACCACAGCGGTCAACGGTGCCACTGTGCGCGTCGATGCAGAGTCGATTTGTGTCCACTCCGACAACCGCGGAGCCATTGATTTACTCACCGCACTGCGCAAGGCCTTCCGCCTCGATGAAGCGATGGAGGTGCTCTCATGAGACTGGGCAATATTACGCTGGCCCTGATCCTGCTGGCCATCGCCACCACAGCAACGGTGTTTGGCAGTACCGCCATGAACAATACGGTGAGCTACTTCTTTATTCTGGTTGTACTGGTGGTGGCTCTGGGTATTTACGTCGGCAACACCGGAATTGTCAGCTTTGGCCATCCGGCTTTTATGGCCATTGCCGCGTATCTGACCGCGATTCTGGTCATGCCAGCGGCACGCAAGAGTGCCTTGCTGCCCAATTTGCCGGATTTTCTGAGTACTTTCAGCGCCCCGCCACTGCTGGGTATCGTGATCACTGTATTCGTGGTTGGGCTGATTGGTGCAGGTATCGGTCTGGCGATCTCGCGCTTGAACGGTGCTTCGGCCACCATCGCCACTCTCGGCTTGCTGATTGTTGCCCATAGCCTGCTGGTTGGCGGCACAACATTCACCCGGGGAGCACAAGCGCTCTATGGTATTCCGAAACTTGTCAGCCCGATATCCGCGGCCATCGGAGCCATCATCACCATTTTTGTTGCCGACTGGTTCAAGCACAGTCGCTGGGGCCTGGCTGCCCGGGCAGTCCGGGAAGATGAAGCAGCGGCGGCGGCATCCGGTATCTCGATCAAGCGTAACCGTACCATTGTGTTCTGTTTATCCATCGCCTTCACCGCGCTTGGCGGAGCCATGTTTGCGCTGCACCTGGGGGTATTCTCTCCCAAGGAATTTTATTTCACGCTGACCTTTTCCTTGCTGGCCATGTTGATCGTTGGTGGTGCCTCCAGTACTGCCGGTGCCGTGGTCGGCGTTGCCGTGATCACCATGATTACTGAAGTGCTCCGTCAGGCTGAGCCAGGTTTCAGTCTGGGGCCGATCCAGATTCCGGCGCTATTTGGCCTGACAACGATCGGTATCAGTGTCGCCTTGATCCTGACGCTCTACCGTCGCCCCGAAGGTATCTTTGGCCTGAAGGAGCTGGATGATTTTCTGCCGTTTGACATCAAGCCACGAGTCTACAAACGCTCCGTTATCAACACGCCTCGTCCCACAGCCAGTCAGACACCCAAATCGATCCGGGTCCAGTCACTGACCAAGCGTTACGGTGGCGTAACAGCACTGGATGCCGTCTCTATTGATCTTCAGCAGGGTGAGATTCTGGGCCTGATTGGCCCGAATGGCTCCGGCAAGTCGACCTTTCTGTCCTGTGCCTCCGGTATCCAGCGGTTTGATGAGGGCGAAGTATGGGTACATGACACCCAAATGGCACAGGGCAATCCGGTTGCCTATGCTCATAACGGGGTAGCCCGCACCTTCCAGAACATTCGCCTGTTCGCTCGCCTCAGTGTTGCAGAGAACGTCTCCGCAGCCATGGTATCGGTTCCCGGCCCGGCCAACAGTCCAACGGTCGCAGACATCCTGACACGGGTGGGTCTTGATGGCATGGCGCTGCGCACAGCCAGCACGCTGTCTTATGGCCAGCAGCGTCGTCTTGAAATTGCCAGAGCCTTGGCTATTTGCCCGGACTTTCTGCTGCTTGATGAGCCTGCGGCGGGTATGAACAGTACCGAAACAGATGATCTGGCCGCACTGATCATGTCACTGCGTGATGAGAATGGTCTGGGGATTCTACTGGTCGATCATGACCTGCCCATGATTTTGCGCCTGTCCAACCGGGTCGCAGTACTCAATGAGGGAAAACTGATCGCGCTCGCCTCGCCGGAACACATTAGAGAAAACCCCGAAGTCGCTGCGGCGTACTTCGGCGAAGGTCAATCCACCCTGTCCGAATAAACCCACAACCTCGCATAACAGAAAGGAAAAGCAGATGAAACAGTCTCAGATGATCCGCCATTTTGCCCTCTCGCTTGCCGTCTCCATGACAGCGGCACCCGCATTTGCCCAGGACACGTTGAAGATCGGATTCGCCGTTTCTCTGACCGGCTATCTTGCTCCTTACGACACGCCGACCGTTGAAGGCGCCAAGATTGCCATTGCCGACATCAACGCCAGCAATGGCCCCTATAAAGTTGAAGCCATCATCCACGATGTACGTTCCGACACAGTACAAACATCCGTGGTCGTGCAGGAAATGATCGATGATGGCGCCAACGTCATTGTCCTGCCTTGCGACGATGATCCGGCCATTGCCGGTGGCCTGATTGCCCAGGATGCCGGTATCCCATCGTTTTCGACCTGTGCAACCAACGCCAGCCTGACCCAGGCCATCGGTGAGTTCTACTTCGTCAACTACGCCGCCGACATTGTTCAGGGCGCAACGCTGGCCCAGTACGCCCACGAGCAAGAGTTGGAAACCGCCTATTTGCTGGTTTCTCCAGAAACCACCTACACCGGTAACCTGCCGCTGTATTTTGGTGAAGTTTTCGAAAAACAGGGCGGCAAGGTCGTCGGCAAAGGGACTTACTCTTTGGGTCAGCAAGACTTTTCCGCCGAAGTAACCCACATTACCAACCTCGACCCACAGCCAGATGTGGTCATGACGTCGGCCTATGAACCTGACTTTCCGGCCTTTTTGCGCCAGTTGCGTTCCGCTGGTGTTACCTCAGCCGTATACGGCAGTGATGGCATTGACTCTCCCACCACGGTATCACTGGGCACGATTTCCGAAGGCGTGGTGTTCACCAATGCGGGTTATCCAACACCAGGAACCCGGTTGGGTGATTTCTTTGACCAATACGAGGCCTTTTACGGCAAAAAGCTGAGCAACAGTTTTGCCGCCACCGGTTACGACATGATGCAGGTTATCGAAGCAGCGGCTATTGCAGCTGGCAGTGTTGATGGACGTGCCTTGCGCGATGCCATTGATGCCATTGATGGTCTCGACGTAGTAACCGGCAAGATCAGCTATGCCGGTCGCGAACGGGTTCCTGCACGATCCGTTTCGATCAACCAGGTATCAGACGGTGCTGTGATCCATCTGGATACCCGTGTGATTGACGCCGCCATTCTGCCACGGAGCAAATAAATGGAAGCCCCGACCCAAAGACACACACAGCCCGCGCTCGAGGTGCGCGGGCTGGACGTCAACTACAGTGGCATCAGAGCCGTTCGCCAGCTTGACCTGACAGTCAACGCCGGGGAAATCGTCACGCTGATCGGGCCAAACGGGGCAGGGAAGTCATCAACGCTGATGGCCATTGTGGGGTTGGTGCAGCGCTCGGGCCAGATATATCTGGATGGACAGGATGTGTCCGGCTTTTCGACGGAACAAATGGTACGGGCTGGGCTGACCTTGAGCCCGGAAGGTCGCCGGGTGTTCTCCGGGCTGACAGTGGCAGAAAACCTGCGACTGGGCGGTGCTTCCAACAAGGATCGTGCGGCCGAGCAGGTACGCCTGCTCGACACCTTTCCGGTGCTCAAGGAACGTTATCACCAGCGAGCGGGCACTCTCTCCGGCGGTGAGCAGCAAATACTGGCCATCGCCCGGGCGCTGATGTCCAGGCCCAGAATACTACTGCTTGATGAACCGTCGCTGGGACTGGCTCCAAAGATCGTCGATACGATTTTTCAGGTTATTGCCGAGCTGCGGCAATGGGGCATTTCTGTACTACTGGTCGAGCAGGATATCGAGCGGGCTTTACGCGTATCCGACCGCGGTTACGTGATGAGCCATGGCGAGATCCTCGCCACCGACACCGCCGCTAATATGTTGAGCGACGCCAACCTTAAAGATCTCTTTTTTGGAGCACACCAATAATGGAAGTGTTTGCACAACAGGCCCTCAATGCCATTGCTCTGGGTGGTGTTTATGCGCTGCTGGGGCTGGGCTTGGCGATGGTTTTTTCGGTACTGGGAATGATCAATTTTGCCCACGGCGAAATCATGACCTTGTCTGGCTACGCGCTGGTATTTGTCGCCACCACATTGGGCTGGCCATTTGGCCTGGCAGTCATCAGTGCTTGTCTGCTCGCCGGGGCGGCAGCGGCGATGACCGAACGCATTGCCTTTCGTCCCGTACGGGGTGCGTCGTTAACAACCATGCTGCTGACGACCTTTGCGGTCAGTTCAATCCTGCATGTGGTGTTCCAGAACTTTATCTCGCCCCGACCGATTGCGGTCCCGGTTCCAGAATGGCTCACCCAGTCATTGAATGTGGGCGGGTTACAAATAGGTACATTGCAAGCAATCTCAATTGCCGTCTCTCTGGTGGCACTGATTGGGCTGGTCGGCTTTTTACGGTTCTCAACCTTGGGGCTGGCGATGCGATCGGCGGCGCAGGATTTTTCGGTAACGCGTCTGATGGGAATTTCTGCCGACCGGGTGATTATTGGCGCCTTTGCCATTTCAGGCCTGCTGGCTGGACTGTCGGGCTTTTTATGGGTGGCACAACGCGGTTCGGTTGATCCACTGATGGGGTTTGTACCGGTACTCAAGGCGTTTACCGCTGTTGTACTGGGCGGTTTGGGCAGCCTTAACGGTGCCGTTCTGGGAGGATTCTTGCTCGGCATTCTGGAGGTCAGCTTGCGGGCTTCTTTGCCTCAGGAGCTACTGCCGTTCCGCGATGCCATCTCGCTGTCGATCGTAATTGGTCTGCTGGTGATGCGCCCTCAAGGCCTGATTGGTCGCGCTGAAGCAGTACGGTGATTGGGTTCTTTGAAATACCACCAGAAAACAGGATGACAGATTCAGTCCTGACTCCTGCCGGATCAGGAATCTGACCCGGCAAGTGGGCATTCAGGCACTTGCCAGTGGAAGTGTCTGAAACCTTCACCAGCAATATCGCTCAGAACGGCACATCATCATCGTAATTGGGCATGGTCTGGGCAAACGGAGAGCCGCCACCTGACTGCACCGCATCTCCGACACGCTCAACCCGCCAGGCTTGCAGGCTGGTAAAACATTTTTCCGGCTTGCCTGCCGCACTCCATAAACGACCCGACAGGTTGAAACTGACCTGCACTTCATCACCTGGGTTATAACTGTCCATCAAGGCACATTTATCCTTGATCAGCTCCAGCGCGATATAGTTCGGGTATTCTGGTTTCTCGCCATCACCGGTCAGCTTGACCACAAATTCCCGTTTGGTGAAGCCGTTCTGGCCGTAGGCTTTGGTTTCGTCAATGGAATGTACGATCCCCTGTAATTCAAATGCTTTCGACATAATGATCCCCTCAATATTGATGGCCAAATTATAACATTGAATCAATCGGAGGTTTTCTGCTGATGGCACAACCGCTGCCGGTTGGTTTATCGACGACAACACAGCTTCGGAATAACCAGGAGTCTGGAGGGTTCGGAGCAACAAAGAAGCTGGAGAAGCTGGAGAAGCTGGAGAAGCTGGAGAAGAGGAATACCGGTTGGGATTATGAACTGCGCGTCCGGAAGGACGCGCAGTGCAATCAGGCTATTTAGAAAGTAATGCTGACACCAGCCCAGAAGTTACGGGCCTTGTCTTTGTTGTTGTAGTCATCCGTGTAGATAACTTCATCATCATCACTGTCGTATACACCGTCGTTATTGTTGTCCTCAAACGCGGTGGTGTAGCTGGTAAAGTCTTCATCCAGCAGGTTGTTGATACGGCCATGAATGGTCACCGACTCGTTGAGTGCGATAGAGCCACCCAGGTGTAAGACCTGATAGCTTTTGTAGTAGAGGTGACGATCGTATTCATCCACCCCACGGAAGCGATCCGAGCGTTTTTCCATGGTCAGGAACAGGTTGGTGCGTTCATCAACCTGCCATTCCAGCGTGGCATTGGCCATGTGTTTGGCGGTATCGGTTAACGGCTGGCCTTTTTCAGAACCACTGGTTTGCTCGCTGTCGGTGTAGGTGTAGTTCATACGGAACGCCAGGTCATCCAGAATCTGGTAACGACCCGCCAGCTCAGCACCCTTGATTTCAGCTTCGTCGATGTTGATCTTTTGGCTATAGCTGTCGTAGCCAATATCTTCATACGCACCCAAGTTAGCACAAGGTTTCACGCCACCTGTCTGGGCACAGCTATAAACGGTGTCACCACTGACAATTTTATTTTCAAACTTGTTGTGGAACACGGTGATATTGGCATTATCGCGCTTGACCAATGATTCCCAGTACAAGGCCACTTCGGTATTGACGCTGGTTTCCGGTTCCAGATCCGGGTTACCGACAAACGGGCTGGTGCCCTGGCCACCAAAGCCGGTAATACCATCGTACAGATCGGTGGTTTTAGGTGTCTTGTAACCGGTGCTGACACCACCTTTAACAGTCCAGCCAGGCTGTACATCGTACACACCATAAAGGCGCGGGCTGGTATTGCTACCAAACTGAGAGTGGTCGTCGTAACGGATACCCGCGGTAATGGTCAGAGGGGTAATGGGAGTCCAGTTGTCTTCGACAAACAGTGAGTACATTTCGTGATCGGAAACAGCACCACTGCCTTCATCACCGTCTTCCATGCCAAAAACGCCGTCTTCCAGTTCGCCGTCAATATATTGGAGGCCAACCACCAGCAAGTGCTCGCCGGCCAGGTCTTCAATCGGCAGATCCAGTTTGGCATCCAGAGTGTACTGGCTACTGGTCATGACCCGGTCAGGACGAGGCAGGAATTCATCTTCCATGATTTCCATACGCTCTTCTTCACTTAAGCCTGCGTAATCGCCCGTTCCTTCGTAGATTTCCGTTTGCAGGGCGCGCTCGGTGGCTGTCAGCGGTAAGGTACGGCCTTTGTTGGCTGTCTCGATATACGCCAGAGAAACGTTGCTGTGACCGAAGTCCCAGTCGCCTTCGTGAGCCAGTGACCACTGGTCACGAGTAAAGCTCTGCTCTTCTTTGTAGCCTGCCCGAGGGCTGCTTGACCACAAGCGATCAATACTGTCCACCGTACCTAGCGGATAGCTGCCGTCAGAGTTCATTGAGTTGTCATACACCTGTTCCGAGGTGTCGATATCGAAGACGACGGTTTGACGGGCATCCGGCGTCCAGCTCAAACGGAAACCCAGGGATTTGTTGGTGTTATCGACGGTTTTACCACCGCCGCCAAAGCCCAGGGAACGGGTTTGTGTATCACCGTAGGGATCGATAACGGAATCATATTCCGGGTTGGACGCTTCACGGTCATAGAGGCTACCACGTACCGCAACACCGAGTTTGTCTTTGATCAGTGGCCCCATAACGTTGAAATCAATGGTGGTATCATCACCAAAGTCATCGTTTTCTTGCAGCGTACGGCTGAAGTTGATACCGCCGGTCCACTCGTCAGTGACCTTTTTGGTAATAACGTTAATCACACCACCCAGTGCATCGGCACCATAAAGCGTGGATGCCGGTCCACGAATCACTTCGACCCGTTCAATCGCAGTCAGTGGTGGAATGTGGTTGAACTGGTTACCACCAAAGCTGTTGGGGTAAATATCGCCGTGGTTATTCTGGCGACGGCCATCCACCAGAATCAGTGTGTAATCGGAACCCATGCCCCGCATGCTGATGGTGCCCTGACCGGTTTTGTCACGGGTTTCGCCAATGTCGACCCCTTCCAGCTCCCGCACAACATCCAGCAGCGTTGTGTAAGGACGGCTGTTCAGTTCTTTCTGATCAACAACCGAGATACTGGCCGGTGCATCGGTGAGTTTCTGCTCGAAACCTGCTGCAGAAACCACCATGGTTTGCAGCATCAGCGGGTCACCGGCGTTCAATACAGCCGCTGCAACCGGGGTATCAGTCAACAGGTAGCTGCCATTGGCTTGCTTGCTGGCTGTCAGACCGGTGCCTTCCAGCAACAGCTTCAGAGCTTGTCCGATACTATAGTTGCCTTCCAGGCCTTGGGTCTGGCGGTTGGCCAGCATGGATGACGAAACACTCAGTGATACACCGCTTTGCGCCGCAAAACGCGTAATGGCGGTACCAAGATCACCCGCAGGAATAGAGAACTGGCTAAGGTTCGTGGAGGCATCCTGAGCAACCGCAGCCGGAGCGGCAACACCCAATCCCATCGCTGCAGATAGCAGCAGTGCATGACATCCTACCCGCGGGCGGAAATTTCTAAATAACATCCATTACTCCTTTTTCAGGGCTGTTGATCTGTTTTTTGAGGAACTTATACAGACATATCGAATTAGCCATCAAAAAGGTGAACCATTCTCATAAACAAATGAGAATTAATCTTCTTATCAGCTATGAGTGATATTGACCCACCAGGGTAACGGGTACTCTACCTGCACCGGCAAGCTGGCACTGAGCATATCCAGCGCCATATCGGTATCCTGGGTCGGGAAGGAACCCGTCACCCGCAAGCGTGCCGCGGCCGGGTCAACATGAATAAAACCATGGCGATAGCGTTCCAGTTCTGCCGTCAGCTCTGCCAACGGCTCATCGTGGGCCAACAATAGATGATGTATCCAGGATTCATGGCGAGGGTCTGCCGGCCCCAGAGCGGACATACTCCCCCGGTGCACATGGCATTGTTGCCCTGCTCGCAGGTGTCGTTTTTTGCCATCACGGCCATGCAGTGTTACGGCACCCTCAAACACAGCCAACAGATCGCCGCCGGTGTTGCGACGACGCAAGGCGAAGCGTCCACCACGACAGCGCACATCGGCGTTTGCCGTCGCCGACTGCAACTCGGCAGACCCATGACTGGTTTCAACAAAAAGATCGCCTCGTTGCAGTAGGATTTGTCGCCGGCCATTGTGGAAGTCCGTATTCATACTGCTGTCGGTATTCAGCCAGGCCCGGCAGTTATCGGCCAATTGCAACTGCCTGATTTCTCCCACGGCGCTGCGTTCATCTGCCTGCCAGTGCTGGTAAGGCATGGCAACCCAGCAACCTCCAGCCACGGCTCCCAGCACAGCCAGACTCTTTAGTGCGCCGCGGCGACTCTGGCGCTGCTGTTGCAAGCCGGTCAGTGTTTCCCTGACCGGCAGCGCATTACTGGCACCACGCAGGCCATCAAAACGTTCAGCAACACTTTCGATATGACGCCAGGCCTGGCGATTGGCGTCACTGCTATCCAGCCAGGCTTGCCAGGCCTGCTGTTCAGCAGGGTCCAGCTGCTCATCTTCCAGGCAGGCATACCATTGCGAGGCCTCACGCAGGGCGCGCTGGCGATCATGATCCAGTGTCATGGCTGCGCTTCCATGGTGTTCATTTCCAGCAAGGCACATTCGTACATGGCACTGGCCATATATTTTTTGACCATGCGCTCAGAAACCTCCAGGCGTTGCCCGATCTCGCGATAGGTCAGCCCTTCCAGGCGTGAGAGCAGGAATGCCCTGGCCACTTTTTCTGGCATCTGCCGCAGCATGGTATCGACTTCACACAAGGCTTCGATAACCAGTGCTTGTTCTTCCAGCGAAGGCGTCACATTTTCCGGCCAGGCTGCCACCGCCTCTTGCCAGGCGTTCTCAACCTGACGGCGACGCCATAAATCGACACACAGCCCTTTTGCCACCGTGGTCAGATACGCTCGGGCTTCATTACCTTCCAGCGTCTGGGGCCGGTTCATCAGCCGGATAAAAGCATCCTGGGCCAGATCGGCGGCATCGTCGTCACAACCCAGTCGCCGCCGTAATAACAACAGCAGCCAAGGGTGGTGATCCTTGTAAAGGGCGCCGAACTGCTTCTGCGCCACCAAAGAAACCGGCATGACAAACCCTAGTGCTAAGAGAATGAGGGAGGATTAAAAATAGTAATGATTCGCATTGTAGTGAAAAGATACATAGCAGGCAACGCGTGTTCTATTTACCTTGCTCACTCTTTCTGACGCTTTGATCACACCTTCTGACCACCTGGTCAGACGGCCGGCACCGGTTTCCCAGGCCGCTCAAGCAGGCAACCGTCACCACCGCTGGCCTGCCAGCGTAATCCGTAGCATCATGTCACCAAGACAGTGTTTGCTGGTTAATCGTTATTTTTCAAGGAGACAGGCATGGCCATCATCTTGCACGGCAATCAGACTTCCCCCTTTGCCCGGCGTATCAGAATGCAGCTGGAAGGGGTTGATTACACATTCCAGCCAGTCGACATCCTGACGGACGAAGGCCGGGCTGCATTCGCCACGATTACGCCCATTCGCAAGATGCCGGTACTGGAAGACGATGGCAGCCGTATTTTTGACTCCCACGTTATCTACCAGCACTTGCAGCAACGCCTGCAACAGCCGCAACTGACGCTTGCACAGTACAATCAGATCAGTGTTATTGATGCAGTCAGCGACTCCATGGTCATCCTGCTGATGAGCCAGCGTTCTGAGCTGCCCGTAGAAGAAGACCGGCTGATTTTCAAACTGCAACGGGAACGTATCGAAGACTCCCTCCACTGGCTCGACCAGCAGGCTGCAGCAGGGCAGTTTGATGACTGGCATTATCCGACCATCTGCCTGATTTGCATGGTCGACTGGACACTGTTTCGAGCGCTGCACAGCTTGACCGACTACCCGAATCTGCTGGCCGCTGCGCGCCGCTTTGATGATCGGGACATTTGTACCAGCACCCGTCCGCAATAATACCTCTGGCCCGGCCGGGGCGGCCCACTCTGCCCCGGTCCGTTATATTCACCGCAAGCGGCCGATAATTGGCTCCATTTTCGATATACTGCCGGAATCCCCGAACCCGCAAGAAGACTTCCCTGTCATGATTGGTACTCTGTTTATTTTTTCTGCGCCCTCCGGCGCTGGTAAAACCAGCCTGGTCAACGCCCTGCTGAACACCACATCCCATATCGGTGTCTCGGTATCCCACACCACCCGTGCTCCCCGCCCAGGCGAAGAAAATGGCACGGCCTATCACTTTGTCAGCCATGCAGAATTCCAGCAAATGGTCGACGCGGGTGCCTTTCTTGAACATGCCCAGGTATTCGATAATTACTACGGTACCTCACAGCGCTGGGTGGAAAGCGAGCTGGCTGCTGGCCGTGATGTGATTCTGGAAATTGACTGGCAAGGAGCACAGCAAGTGCGGCATTTGATGCCCGACGCCGTCTCGGTCTTTATTGCGCCGCCATCAATCGCGGCATTAAGGGAGCGGCTGCAAGGCCGTGGCCAGGATAACGAAGCCACAATCAATCGCCGCATGCAGGATGCCCGATCAGAAATGAGCCATTATGGCGAATACGACTACCTGATTATCAACGACGAATTTGACAACACCCTGGCAGAACTGCGTGCGATTATTATTGCCCGCCGCCATCGCATCGAGGCCCAACAAGCCCGCCATGCCGATACTCTGACGTCATTACTGCTTGGCGACACGCAAAGCTGAAATACACTGCTTACATATCGCTCAAAATCCGCTAATATACTCTGTTCTAACGATTTCTTACTTGACGGAATGTTTATGGCCCGCGTAACTGTTGAAGATTGTCTGACCAACGTTGATAACCGCTTTGAATTGGTAATGCTGGCGACCAAACGCGCCCGCCAGCTTGCGGTCGAAGGCTTTGAGCCATTAGTACCGGAAGAGAACGATAAACCAACGGTTATTGCCCTGCGCGAGATTTCAGCGGAGCTGGTTACCCCTGCGACGATTGCTGCCCAGGAAGAGGCCGCTAAAGCCGACCAATACTGAGCCCAAGCCAATGCATCAATTTTTCGGAGAACCTAATGCCCACGATTGATGCCTTGTCCGAACGCCTGTCGCATTATCTCAGCCGCCAGCAAGTCCAGCAGGTGCGCCGAGCTTACTACTACGCCGAGCAGGCCCATGATGGCCAGCGTCGGCGCAGTGGCGAGCCCTATATTATTCACCCCCTCGCCGTCGCCAGCATCCTCGCCGACATGCATCTGGATTACCAGAGCCTGATGGCCGCCATGCTGCACGATGTGATTGAAGATACCGGCATCCCCAAACCCGCCCTTGCCACCCAGTTTGGTGATGTGGTCACGGACCTGGTGGATGGTGTCTCCAAACTGACCCATATTCATTTTGAAGACAAACAGCAGCAGCAGGCAGAAAACTTCCAGAAAATGGCCATGGCCATGGCGAAAGACATTCGCGTCATTCTGGTCAAGCTCGCCGACCGCTTGCACAACATGCGCACCCTCGGATCATTACGCCCCGACAAGCGCCGCCGTATTGCCCGCGAAACCCTCGATATCTATTCCCCGATTGCCCATCGTCTGGGTCTCAACAGCATTCGTGTCGAAATGGAAGACCTGTGCTTTGAAGCCATGCACCCGATGCGCTCGAATCTGATTCGCAAAGCCGTCAAGAATCATCGCGGCCGCCATGCCGAAATCATTTCACAGATATCAAACAGCATCCGGAACCGTCTGAGTGAATACAATATTTCGGCTCGGGTTGTTGGTCGCGAAAAACATCTGTACAGCATCTACAGCAAGATGGCGCGATCGAAGAAAAAAGACATCGACGAAATCATGGATGTCTATGGCTTCCGTATTATCACCAGCGAAGTAGACACCTGCTATCGGATTCTTGGCCTGATGCACGGCCTTTACAAACCGATTTCCGGCCGCTTCAAGGACTACGTCGCCATACCCAAAGCCAATGGTTACCAATCGCTGCATACCACCCTGTTCAACGCTGGCGATGTACCGATTGAAATCCAGATTCGTACGGAAGAAATGGATGCCATGGCCAACTATGGCATTGCTGCCCACTGGCTGTATAAATCTGAAAGCGACCAGATCAGCGGTTCCCAGCGTGCCCATCAGTGGGTACAGAACCTGCTGGAATTACAGAAAAATGCTGGCAGTCCGCTGGAATTTGTTGAGCACGTCAAAGTGGATCTGTTCCCGGATGAAATCTACGTCTTCACTCCCAAGGGCAAGATTCTCACACTGACCGCTGGCGCTACCGCCATCGACTTCGCCTACGCGGTGCATACCGATGTTGGCAACCAGTGCATCGCCTGCCGTATCGACCGACAACTGTCGCCCTTGAGTGCCAAACTGCAAAGCGGCCAGACGGTACAAATTGTGACCGCTGCCAATGCCCAGCCCAACCCGGCCTGGCTCAACTTTGTGGTCTCGGGCAAAGCCCGTTCCAATATCCGCAGCTATCTGAAAAACCAACGGCAATCCGAATCCGTCGCACTGGGCGAACGCTTGCTCAACAAGGCCCTGGCCGGACTCGACAAGTCGCTGGACGACATCAGCCATGACCAGATCGATCTGGTGCTGAAAGAAACCGGCCTCGAACATCTTGACGATCTGCTCGAGGAAATTGGTTCCGGCAATCGTATGGCACCATTAATGGCACGACGTTTTCTTGCCGCTTACCGGGATACCGATATCGACCTGCAAGCCAGTGCCGAACAGCCGTTGTCCATCAGTGGTACTGAAGGCCTGGTCGTCAGTTTTGCCAAATGCTGCAGCCCGATTCCCGGCGATCCGATTATCGGCCATGTCAGCTCCGGCAAAGGACTGGTGGTACATACGGAAACCTGCCGCAATATTGAAGATTTGCGTAACAACCCGGAAAAATGCGTCACGCTACGCTGGGAAAAAGACATCCACAGCGAGTTTACCGTCAACCTCAAGGTGTATATGGAAAACCGCCGCGGCTTGATTGTGGATCTTGCCAGTGCGATTCATACCGCCGATGCCAGTATCGACAAAATCAGCGTTGAGGAGCGTGATGCCCGCCTCAGCGTGACCCAACTGAAAGTCAATATCCAGGGGCGCAAGCACCTGGCACGGGTGATCCGCAAGTTGCGTAACGTATCCGGTGTCAACAAGATCGTGCGCCTGAAAAGCTGACACCGAACCCTGAGCCGGTGTCAGTCTGTTGGTCTGCCAGCGAGACTATCCCGATCGAGCGATTGTCACTCCCCCTTTGCCTGACCGTTCAGAGATACCCCAGCTCGTCCAACAATACGTCATAACCTGCGCGGTAATTCCGGAAGCGAAACGCATAGCCCAATGCCTTGATACGGTCGTTACGACAACGGCGATTGGCCCGACGCGAAACTTCCGGCACATCGTGATCCGGCTCAACGTCGGCAATCCGGTCCTTCATCCATTCCAGCACATCAAATAGCGTCGCCGGTTCATCATCGGTGGCCAGATACACCGACTCCAGCGGCTCTCCGGCCAGTGCTTTTTCACACAGCAGCGTCAATACCCCCACACAATCATCGCGATGAATACGATTGGTCCACACTGGCGGCTCAGGGTCGCAGTGGCCACCATGGCGGGCTTGCTCAATCAGGCGATTACGACCCGGGCCGTAGATACCGGTAAACCGTACCGCGGTGGTCGCGATTGTGCTATTGAGCAGTAACTGTTCTGCCTGCAACAACTCCTTGCCCGCAAACGAGCGTGGCTCGGTGGCCGATGTCTCGTCTACCCACTCACCCCTGGACTGGTGATACACACTGGAGCTGGACACAAAAATAAACCGTCGCACCGACTGTGGAGCCAACGCTTCCAGCACATGCTGCACACCATTGACGTAATAGTCGTGATAGCCTTCCTGGGTAAATAATGGCGATGCCACGCTGTAGATCACCAGATCCAGCCCGGATGGCAAATCCTGCAGTGTTTCCGGCCTGGTTACATCAGCCTGAATCCATTGCAGGTTAGTGCTGTTCTCTGCACTGCTGCGTCGCAGCCCCCACACCTGATGCTGCTGGGCCAATTGCCTGGCCAAGGTACCGCCTACATCGCCTGCCCCCACAATCAGAATACGTGCCATCACCTTCTCCTGCTTGATCCAACCACGGTTACTGACGCCCATGTACTAAGACACAGGTCAACTTATTTGCTGCACTGCTTCATTAGCAGGCATCTGAAAAAAATTCTCGAGCGCCAGCTCTCTCAATCACACGCATAATGCCAGCGACCCGGATCACAGCTCAATCCGGTTATTTGTGTTATCCGTACTGAGATCAATAGCCAGCTCGCTAGCGGTGGAAAAATGACCCGTCGTTCAGGCTTTTACTCCGCCCACTCCATAGGTAGACTAAATCAAACTCAAAATAGCCATGAAGGCAGCCAATTATGACCCTGACCGAACTCAAGTACATTGTGACGCTCGCCCAGGAGAAGCACTTCGGCCGCGCTGCCGAGAAATGTTTTGTCAGCCAGCCCACTCTCAGTGTCGCCATCAAAAAGCTGGAAGGTGAACTGGATATTGCCATTTTCGAGCGTAGCAAAAGTGCAGTTTCGATCACACCGATCGGTGAACGTATCGTGGCCCAGGCACAACGGGTGTTAGAAGAAGCCCGTACCATTCGGGAACTGGCCAGTTCAGGCAAGGACCAACTCAGCTCGCCGCTGAAACTGGGAGCTATTTTCACCATTGGGCCATATCTGTTTCCTCATCTGGTACCACAGATTCACCAGCGTGCCCCGACCATGCCGCTGTACCTGGAAGAAAACTACACTGGTGTATTACGTCGCCAACTTCGCGACGGAGATCTCGACGCCATTATTGTGGCGCTGCCGTTTAACGAACCGGATGTACTGACCCGGTCGCTCTATGATGAAAATTTTGTGGTCGTGTTACCCAAGAATCACCCGTGGAAATCCCAACAGACCATCGCCCCGGAACAACTGGCAGACGAAGACCTGCTGATGCTGGGGGAAGGCCATTGCTTTCGCGACCAGGTGTTCGAATATTGCCCGGTGTTGAGCCACAAGCACCACACCCGCCTGGGCAGCGTACTGGAAGGCAGCTCGCTGGAAACCCTGAAACACATGGTCGCCTCCGGACTGGGCATTACCGTATTGCCCGAAAGTGCCGTTAACAATCTCGACCTGACACTGGTAATCACTCGCCCGTTTACCAACCCACAGCCATTCCGTACCGTTGCCCTGGCCTGGCGCGCCAGCTTCCCCCGCGGGCAAGCTGTCGACTTGCTACTGGATACTGCCCGTCAATGCCGTATTGGCTAGGCCCGTCTCGTCATGGACAAACAGCTTGATCTGACCCGGCTTAAAGGCGTTGGCCCAAAACTGCGCGAGCAGCTGCAGCGACTGAATATTCACTCGCTGGCTGATCTGGTGTTCCACTTGCCATTTCGCTATGAAGATCGCAGTCGTATCCAGATGATTGGCAACCTGCAGCATCAACAACCTGCCGTGGTACAGGGGGAAGTGCGTTCAGCCGATGTCTTGTTTGGCAAACGCCGCAGCTTGCTGGTCAAGATTGCTGACCACAGCGGCGTACTCAGCATTCGTTTTTATCATTTCAGTGCTGCCCAGAAAAACCAGTTTCGTCGTGGGGCGCTGGTACGTTGTTACGGCGAAGCCCGGCGGGGAGCCAGTGGTCTGGAGCTCTATCACCCGGAGTATCAACTGCTCGACAATGGCCTGGACGACCTGCCCGAGCCGCAACTGACTCCCGTTTACCCAACCACCGAAGGCATCAGCCAGCAGCGCCTGCGGCTGTTGATGGATCAGGCGCTGGAACGACTGGCCGCAAACGAAATTCCTCTGGATGACCTGTTGCCACTCGACTGGCTGCAACAATGGGGGCTGCCTTCCCTGAAGCAAGCCTTGCTGTTTTTGCACCGCCCTCCCCGGGAAGTCGAACTGGCAGAAATGGCAAACGCACACCACCCGGCGCAGCAGCGCCTGATTCTGGAAGAGCTGTTGGCACATCAACTGTCGATGCAACGCCTGCGGGCCAGTGCACAGCAGCCTGGAGCACCTGTCATTCAGGGAACCCGGACCCTCCATCAGGCATTGCTTGCACAGCTGCCTTTTACCCCAACCGCGGCCCAGCAACGGGTAACCAACGAGATCATCACCGATCTGGCCCGGCCATTACCCATGTTACGGCTGGTGCAAGGCGACGTTGGCTCCGGCAAGACCCTGGTAGCGGCGCTGGCAGCCTGCCACGTGCTGGAAGCCGGATTTCAGGTCGCCCTGATGGCACCGACAGAAATTCTTGCCGAACAGCATTTCCAGAACTTGAGTGACTGGTTCGAACCACTGGGTATCCCGTGTGGCTGGCTGGCCGGAAAAACCAAGGGCAAGGCACGTGTTGCCGCTCTGGAAGCGATTGCCGCAGGCCAGGCCCAGCTGATTGTTGGTACGCACGCGCTGTTTCAGGAAGAAGTGCATTTTCATCGTCTGGCACTGGTGATTGTTGATGAGCAGCATCGCTTTGGTGTCCACCAGCGTCTGGCACTGAAAGACAAGGGGAATCTCGATGGCTTGTCACCACACCAGTTGATCATGACTGCCACTCCCATTCCCCGTACCCTGGCCATGAGTGCCTACGCCGACCTGGATACCTCCATCATTGACGAACTGCCACCAGGGCGCAGCCCGATTACCACCGTCGTGGTATCCGACCAGCGCCGCGAAGAAGTGATTCAGCGAGTCGATCATGCCTGTCGTGAGCAGGCCCAGGCCTACTGGGTCTGTACCCTGATTGAAGAAAGTGAGGCGCTGCAATGTCAGGCCGCTGAAAACACCGCCGAAGACCTGGCGACACAACTGCCGCATTTACGTATCGGGCTGGTGCATGGCCGCATGAAAGCTGCCGAAAAAGCCGCCGTTATGGCGGCCTTCAAAGCCCACCAGCTGGATCTGCTGGTCGCGACAACGGTGATTGAGGTCGGTGTCGATGTACCGAATGCCAGTCTGATGGTAATTGAAAACCCGGAACGTCTGGGGCTGGCACAACTGCACCAGTTGCGGGGCCGGGTTGGCCGTGGCTCTGTCGCCAGTCACTGTGTCTTGCTGTACAAGGCGCCGCTCTCGTTCACCAGCAAGCAACGCCTGCACGTGATGCGAGAAAGCCAGGATGGTTTTTATATTGCCGAACAAGACCTGATGCTGCGAGGCCCGGGGGAAGTGCTTGGCACGCGCCAGACCGGCTTGCAAATGCTGCGCGTCGCCGACCTGCAACGTGATGCCGAATTATTACCCCAGGTACGAGAGATGGCGACTCAGCTTTGGCACCAGCACCCGCAACGGGTCGAGCCCCTGATTCTCCGATGGCTGGGCGATGCCGAGCGTTATGCTGCCGTGTAGGGGACATCTGTTTAGTCCGGTGCTCACTCTGGGCGCGGGTTGCCGCCGTGCAGGATTAAATAGATGTACCCTGTAGCATACCAACCAATCAATTCTGTTCAGAAACATATCAAAAATGAGACCTAATTAACAAAACTGTCAAAAGTTATCCAATGGTCGTATCAATAAAGATTGAAAAAATACATCTCATGGGCCATATCTACCCCTTATTGATCCAAATATGATTCTCTCAGTACCAAGCCAATGTCTTTTTTTATGCTCCAGTGGGCACATATCAGCGGTTACTGATCCAGCCCAAGTAAATACGCTCATCTGATCTATATTGTATGTACCCACACTGATTGGCCGCGGCAATTTTGCCGCTTGCTCACAAGGCACAAGGCCTCTCCGTACAAGCCACCCGAGACGACATTACAGGTGACCGACCATGATCAGTAAAAGTGCCATGCCATCCGGCAATCTGGCCAGCGTTATCTTCCTTAAAGATAGCTATAGCAAGATACAGGTGCTGATCCCGGCCAACCGCCTGTTGGACCTGAAACAGCTGACGCACCAACTGGGTCGGCAATATACAGCACTCCTGCCCAATGAGGTGCAATCCCTCAAGAACACACTGGGATTGGATAATTTTCCGGCTCCACCACAGCTTACCCATATCGAAACCCTGGTGGATCACTCGTTACTCGAAAACAACTCCCTGTATATTCCCTCTGATACCAACGACACGTTATTGCAACTACCAGCCGAGCAGGTACGGGCACTGATCGCCCATTCGCAGCTGGGACATTATTCGGCCCCACCAAAAGAGGACCCATTCCACGCAACAGCCAGCGAGGACATGGAGGATATCAACACCGCAATACAACAGTTTACTTTGCTGCGCGTTCAACCACGCTTGCAGGACACTCTCGACCTGCCACCGTTACCAGAGACCGTACGGCGTATTATTGAGCTGCGAATCGACCCGGATGCCAACCTCGAGAGCCTGGCGCACACGCTTCAGCAAAACCCCGCTATCAACGAGATAATCCTTAACTGGAAGCACTCTCCCTGTTATCAATCCAAAGATACCGAGCCAACCATCAAAGAGACCATCCTGCACGTACTCGGGGTTGAACTGGTCTCGCATCTGGCACTGGGACGTCATATTGATATGCCCCACGAAGGCCCCAGAGGCTATACCCCGTTCTGGCAACAAGCAGCCATGGGAGCCGAGCTGGCCAGTGAGCTTTCCCGACGCTGTCCAGAAGACAAGCAGCTGGACTGCAGCCTGGCCAATCTGGCCGGGTTACTGCATAACTTCGGTTTTTTATTGCTGGCTCATGTCTTTCCACATCAACTGGCGCTGATCAATCGCTATATTGAAGCCAATCCACATATCAACCGTTCTTGCATCGAACGTCATGTACTGGCTCTGACACGTGAACAGATTGCCGCCTGCCTGATCGATCAGTGGCATCTCCCGGATGAGGTCGTCACAGCCCTGCGGCAGCAACATAATTCACGCTACAACGGCGCCCACGCCCATTACGCCCGACTGCTGAATATCACCACTCGTAGTTTACGCGCTCATGGTTACGGCGATGGCCCGAAAGAAGCACTGGATACCAAAATCCTCCAGACTCTGGGTCTTGACAAAGAGACGGTACGCGACGCCACGGAAACGGTGATCCAGCGAGCCAGGGAATCAATGGGCCAGTCTTCCGTACTGTCAGCCTGATCGGCGGCAATCGGATTTGCCAGGCAAATCCCGGTGGTTATTTCGGCCGCCAGCCCTGCGCTGACGGCTGATCAGACAATACTTCCGTGTTTGCCAGCTCTGGCATCAACGCCAGCACACCGGCAATACCCAGGCGTCGCAGGTGCTTCTGGTTGCGTTCGGGAATACGTTCAGGAAAGGGAACCGAGGCCAGCGCCTGCTCTATATGCGCCTCGCGGATAATGTGCAGCATGGGGAAGGGAGAACGGTTGGTGAAGTTGCCCGGATCATCCAGCGGCTCACCATCAAAACAATAGTTAGGGTGAAAGGTCGCTAACTGTAGCAGGCCTTCGTAACCCATTTGTACCAGTAACTGTTCGCAAATCAGACTCCAGTTCCAGTACTCATCAAATTCCTTGACCAGCCCAGGCACAACAAACAATGCCGTTGGCAATGTCTCGCTGTCTGCCCTGGCCACTTCGGTGAGTAAATCCATAAACTCGGCCGTGGCCTGATCAAGGTCAGGATGCTCACAAATATCGATCCGCAGTGCTGGCATCACTGGCGCAGCAAAAGGGCATAACCCCTCGCCGATAACCAATGTTTCCACCCAGTGCCGGGTCAGCGTTGCGGCATCCATCATATCGGCTTACTGCACCGAATCTTTCAGGGCTTTACCGGGTTTGAAAGCGGGTACCTTGGCTGCCGCAATGGTGATGGCTTCCCCTGTTTGCGGGTTTTTGCCCTGACGTTCAGCACGCTGACGTACTTCAAAGGTACCAAAGCCAATCAGGCTGACGTTCTCGCCTTCGGAAAGTGCCTGGGCAATACGATCGGTGACAACGGTGATGATTTCTGTTGCTTTTTCTTTGCTCAGGTCTGTTTTTTCAGCAATGGCGGCCGCCAGTTCTGGTTTACGCATGGAGATGAATCCTCTCGATAAGTTAGGCATAACGCCTGGTTGTACGGCCTGCTTCGCAGGCTCAGGAATATCGGTTATCTGTTACCGTCAGCGCAGTGGCTACCGACAGCACTATTCATATTAGTACTTTGTATACGGCGGCGGCTGCTAACGAATACCGTTATGGCTGGCGCTTGTGGTCACACAAGGCTTGCTCGGTATCAACGTTATCCGCCAGATGAGCAGGCGCGACAATCAGTGTTTCGAAGTCAAATCGCCCCAGCGGCGTCTCAAGGCAGCGGCCAGAATGGTCGATCCTGGTCACCGGGGTGTTGTTCAGCACCACGATTCCCAGACGCTCCGCCATATCCGCTGCGCTGGACTGTTCTTGCTGGCCATCATTGGCACAAATCAAGAGCACCGACGCGGGTCCATGGCGTTGACAGTAGTCGTGCACCCGTTGGTAGCCAGCGGCGGTGCTCGCATCGGCAACCGCATCGGCAACCGCATCGGCAACAACAATCAATGCCCAGCGGGCATCGGCAGGGGTTACCGTTGGGGGACAGCAGGTCGGAATCAATGGTCAAATCTCTATCATTTCAAAATCATCTTTACCGACACCGCAATCCGGGCAGGTAAAGTCTGCTGGCACGTCCTCCCAAGGGGTACCTGCCGGGATACCTTCTTCTGGTGCGCCTTCAGCTTCATCGTAGATCCAGCCGCACACCACGCACTGCCATTTTTTCATGTCACACCTGTCATAATAACGGCTGGAGCCGATGTTGCATCAGCCGACTCGATACTTCGGCCGCCTAAGCTACTGTCCAACCCGCATAAAATCAATGGACAGAGCAATCCTCTTGCCACTAAATGCGATTTGACGCATGCTGCGCCGCCATGAAAAGCACTATACCCAGATACCATGCGCAACTTCTGGCCACAACACCACGCTGGAGCGGGCGCTTTTGTGTAACACCAGCGAGCATTCCCCGCGAGTGGCGTCACTGGCTCAATGACGCCGGGTCACTGACCAAGCGTTTGCAGGCACTGGACCCAAGCACATTTTCGGTCAAGGTTATCCGACAATATTGCGGCCCGGCTTTACCAACCGAACAGGCAGACCTGAAGCTGCACGGACGCCAACCCGTTTGGGTACGCGAGGTTTCCTTGTGCCTGGGACAAACGGAACTGGTGCGAGCCCGCACTGCCATTCCATTGACCAGCCTTGCACGGGTAGGACAACAGATTCGCCATCTTGGTAACCGCTCGCTTGGCAGCTATCTGTTCCGCCAGCCCAGTTTGCGCCGCCAACCGCTGAAATTCAGCCGCACAAGGGCGTCAACAGTCAACCAGCCCAACCCGTTTGGCTGGGCCAGGCGTTCGGTATTTACAATTCATGGTGCACCACTGCTGGTAACGGAAGCCTTCTCGTCCTTGCTGGTATCCGCCTCCTTTCCTTTGTCAGACGACACAAGGCGTTGATTATGCAATCACCTCTGTCCGCCTCACTCAACAAACTCTGGCCCAACTGGTATCAGTGGGTGCAGCTGACACGCCTGAACCGGCCGATTGGCTCTTATCTGCTGCTCTGGCCAACCTTGTGGGCGCTGTGGATTGCCGCCGAGGGCATTCCCTCCATTGCCAATCTGGTGATTTTTACTCTGGGCGTATTTCTTATGCGGTCGGCCGGTTGTGTTATTAACGACTACGCCGACCGTCATATCGACCGCCATGTCAAACGCACCCAGGACCGTCCCCTGACTCAAGGACGCATCTCTGACCGCGAAGCATTATCCGGCTTTATTGTGCTGTGCCTGATCAGTCTGGCGCTGGTGCTGTTGACCAATGCCCTGACCATCTGGTTATCCCTCGGCGGGGTCGCTCTGGCAGCACTTTATCCCTTTATGAAACGCCATACCCATTTGCCACAGGTGTTTCTCGGCGCTGCATTTTCCTGGGCGATTCCAATGGCCTTTGCCGCACAGGCCAATGAGCTGACCGCTGTCTGCTGGTTATTGTTTATTGCCAATGTTTGCTGGACGGTCGGTTACGACACAATTTACGCCATGGTCGACCGCGACGATGACCTGCTGATTGGTGTCAAAAGCACGGCGATCCTGTTTGGCGACCTGGATGTCACCATGATCGCCATTCTCTACGGAATGGCGCATTTTTGTCTGTTACTGACGGGCAATCAGCTGGAAGCAAGCTGGCCGTTTTATCTGGCCTGGTGCGTCGCCGGAGGGTATCTGGTCTGGCAATTATGGTCTATCCGCAGTCGCCGCCGGGAAGCCTGCATGAAAGTGTTTCTGGCAGCCCATTGGTATGGCACGCTGATCTGGGCCGGACTCCTGTCACACTACGCCCTGTCCAGCGCGTAATTGGTGTCAGGCTTGACGCCAATGCCAACAGTGTCACATGCTTGTAACACTAGGTCAGTGTAATACCTCCGCATTATTCCTATTGTGACATTTGCGTGACGAGCCTTATGACCAAAGCTGGCAAGACCGTTCTTATTGTGGACGATGAAGCCCCTATCCGGGAAATGATCGCCGTGGCCCTGGAAATGGCCGGGTATGAATGCCTTGAGGCTGCCAATGTACAGGAAGCACATGCGCAGATTATCGATCGAAAGCCTGATATGATTTTACTCGACTGGATGCTGCCAGGCACCAGTGGCGTCGAATTTGCCCGGCGCCTCAAGCGTGAAGACCGCACCGCTGAGTTGCCAATCATCATGCTGACGGCCAAGGGCGAAGAAGATAACAAAGTACAAGGGCTGGAAGCGGGGGCAGATGACTACATCACCAAACCGTTTTCCCCTCGAGAACTGGTCGCACGACTGAAAGCCGTCTTGCGCCGTTCCACCCCACAAGGCATCGAAGAGCCCATTGAAGTCAGCGGCCTGATGCTGGACCCGGTCTGCCATCGCGTTACCGCTCATGGCGACCCGATTGACATCGGCCCTACGGAGTATCGTTTGTTGCAGTTTTTCATGACCCACCAGGAACGGGCCTACTCCCGAGCCCAGCTGCTCGATCAAGTCTGGGGTGGTAATGTGTACGTTGAAGAGCGCACCGTTGACGTGCATATTCGTCGTCTGCGCAAAGCACTCGGTGAGTCTCACGAACAACTGATCCAAACCGTGCGTGGCACCGGCTACCGCTTTTCGACCAAAGCCTCCTGAATTTTGATGTCCCCCGTCTGGCGCAGAGAATTGCGCCGCCTTGTCTACTTGCTGATTCTGGCCGTTGGTTGTGGTTACGTCTTTTTTGACCGGCCGCTGGAAGCATTGTGTTTGATGATGGGGGCCTATATCACCTGGCAATGGCTGCAACTGTACCGCCTGCACCGCTGGCTGGATCAGGGACAAACCACCGTATTACCGCGAACACTGGGCATCTGGGGAGCGATTTTTACCGAGAACCAGCGCTTGCAGCAAAGCAATATCAAACACCAGCAGCGCCTGCAGGCCATTATCAATCGTATCCAGGACTCAACCGCGGCCCTGCAAGATTCTGTCTTGATGGTGGATGCCAGCGGCGCGCTGGAATTCTGGAACCAGGCCGCACAAAACTACCTGGGGTTACGCAACCCGGTAGACATTGGCCAGCCCATCACCAACCTGATCCGCACACCAGAATTCAAGGCCTACTTCGACAAGGCCGATTATCAGGAACCGCTCACGATTCGATCGCCCATCAATCCGCGCATTTACCTGCAGTTCAATATCACCCTGTTTGGCCGCAAGGATCGCCTGATCCTGATTCATGACATCACCCGTTTGAAACAACTGGAAGAAATGCGCAAGGATTTTGTTGCCAACGTCAGCCATGAATTACGTACACCGCTGACCGTGATTGCCGGTTACGTCGAAACCATGCAAGCCGCTTCCGAGATGCTGCCACCACGCTGGGGTCGCATGCTGCAGCAAATGAGCGAACAAAGTCATCGTATGGAAAACCTGCTCAAGGATTTGCTGATGCTGTCACGGCTGGAGACCGGCAAGACGGAACAGCCTCAGCCTATCGAGCTGCAGCCGCTGCTGGAAGCCATCCGTCGCGATGCCGCATCACTCAGCAGCAGCAAGCACACCATTACCCTGACCATCGATCAGGATCAAAAAATGATGGGCTTTTATAATGAGCTGCGCAGTGCATTTTCCAACCTGGTATTCAACGCCGTCAAATACACCCCGGAAGGGGGTGACGTCACCCTGCGCTGGTATACCGAAGGCGGTAAAGGGCATTTCAGCGTCTCGGATAACGGCATCGGTATTGCCCAGCATCACATCCCCCGCCTGACCGAGCGCTTCTATCGCGCCGACCCCAGCCGCAGCATCGCCACTGGCGGTACCGGACTGGGACTGGCTATTGTCAAACACGTCTTGCTGCACCATGACGGCGAGCTGAAAATCAGCAGCATCGAAGGCAAGGGCAGTACATTCACCTGTGTTTTCCCCGCAGCCTGCTTATCTGACAACCGTGATGAGGCCGGCCAATAGATCAACCGGCCCGTGACTGATCGGCCTGCCGTTGCAATTGCCACAGCGTAGCCCCGATCACCGCCGCCGGGGGCACCAGACAGTTCAGTAATGGTACCGCCATCAGCACCGACACCGCCCCACCAAATCCCCAGGCCGTCCAGCGCTGGGTAGCCACCTGCTCTCGGCTGGCACGGAAATTCTGCTGCTGGTTATCCAGAGTATAATCACTGTATTGCAACGCCATCACCCAGCTGCCAAACCAGAACCAGACGAAGGGCATCAGCAAGTTGACGCCCGGCACAAACGACAACAACAGCAGCAACAGATAACGCGGCAGGTAATAACCCATCTTGACCAGCTCCCGTATCACCGTACGCGGGATCAACGCGGCAATGGATTCGTCCTCGACCTCATGCCCCAGACGCTGCTCGATCTTGCCCGCCAGCAAGCCATAAAACGGACTCGCCAACAGCAACAACACCGCACTGAAAAAATACCCCGAGATCAAGGTCGACAGTAACAGCAACAGAGGCACCACCAGCCAGGCCAGCCAACTGATCCAGCTGGAATCAAAGCCATCCCACTGGCTGACTGCATCAATCAGCCAATAGCTTCCAAACGACAACACCAGCAGATTAATCAGAATGGGCAACCAGACATAACGGCGTATTCCCGGTTCATTCAGCAGTGTAAAGCCACGCCACAAATAGCCGGCTCCTATCAATAAATTGTCTTTCATACCTGTTCCGTGCATAAAACCGGAAGGTTTTATACAATGCCGCTCCGTTTTGAGCCAGAGAGACGTAACCGAACATGACGCCAGAACGCCTGAGTTGTGTGATCAACACCCTCAACCGACGCCAGCCAGACCTGTCGGTCATTACCGATGAAGTTTACAAATCGCACAATCTGGCCGCCATTGCCCGCTCCTGTGACGCCTTTGGCGTGCAAGACATCCACTGCGTATGGCCAACCGACACTTTCCGCCTTAATACCGTCACCAGCGCCGCTGCAGCTGGCTCAGAGAGCTGGGTCAGCGTTAGCACCCATGCCGACATCGAAACCGCCATCCGCACGCACCAGCAACGCGGTATCAAGGTCTGCGCAGCTCATCTGACAGACAGAGCGATCGACTTTCGGGAATATGACTTCACTCAACCCACCGCCATCCTGATGGGCACCGAAAAAGAAGGCGTCAGCGACATCGCCTCCGAACTGGCGGACGAGCACCTGATCATCCCCATGCTCGGCATGGTGCATTCTTTCAACGTCTCCGTGGCTGCCGCGATTATTCTCTGCGAGGCCGCACGTCAACGCCAGCAGGCAGGCCTGTTCGAGCAGCGCCATCTGGATGACGACCGCTTCAATACCTTGCTGTTTGAGTGGTGCCAGCCCTCCGCAGCCAAGCTCTGCCAAAAACATGACTTGCCCTATCCGGCACTGCGCGAAGACGGTGAAATCGCCGACCCGCAAGCATTTTCCCGACAAGTGAACGCTCGTAGCCAGGGTATTGCCCGCTAATACTCTCCCGCGCTTTTGATACCCAATGCCTCTGCCAGAGACATTCGCCCACAGGCTTGTGCGAGATATCTCACAAGCCTGTGGGAAATACGTAGTCTGGACTACCCGTTTCTGTTCACTTTCATGCTACATAAAACACAACCTGTTGTTTTGTATGAAGTTTATTTTTCATTTCATTCCTGTTGCAAGCATACCGCCGTCCCGCCTCCATCCTGACCATCAGCTTTTTTGGTAAAGTGTGACCACACGGACAGGAGATCAACGGAAGATTGCCAGGATGGCAACCACTTCAGGATGAAGCGGTAACAGGAAAGGCACAGGAGTGCAGCCAGGACGGCAAAGGAAAGGGACACGGTACATGACGTACCGCAGGAACACGCCAGGGAAGGGTTATAAGGGAGCAGGACGGCTCAGACGAGCAACACAATGGAATGTCAGGACATGCCTCAGGATGAGGTACAAGGATATTCATCAGTGGATGACCTGCCAGGACGGCACGGCAAATGGATTGCCCAAGGAAGATGGCCAGAAGGCTTGCCAGGAAGGCAAATGGACAGTAAGCAACGGACAGCACAGGGATGACCAACACGACGGATTGTGGCAAGGATGATGTATACGGAACCAGGATTGTTCCAGGGTGCTGTGGCGGCTTGTACAGGATGTACCTGCCGTCCAATTTACCCAACCCCCTTCTCCACCCCAGATAGACGTCCCACAGCCTGACAGCCGCCAAGACGACTACTTCTTGTGGTAGCCCTCTGCCAGAATTCCCAACACCACAAAGCTGCCAACAATCGACGCCACATAAACCGGCGCAGCCAGACTTATCAGTACTCCCGCCAGAACAGGCACCAACCAGACCGTCAACGTGCCATAGCCAAAGGTACACAGAGCGACAAAGGCCAGCACCCGAAATCCCACCCAATACGGCCTGACCAGCTTGCGCACCAGCCGATTGATCCGGTCACCAAAGACCACCAGCAGCGTGGCAATAATCGCCAGCGCGATTTCATCATTGTAAGGCCGCAGCCAACCGGATACCGACACCAATAACGTCATCAACTACTCACTCCCACTCTTTCGCCACCCCGATGGATCTCACACCCGACAACCTACATAAATCACGGATGGTATGTACCGGCAAGGCTCACATCCGGAAAAATTTCCGACAAGTTACAGCAGCACAGAGAATGGCGTGACGCCTGTTGACTGAATAATTGTATGAGCCGCTATCAGTTACTACGAGCGATGATATACACCACAAACGGTTTGGGAAGTATCAATCCCTGAGGCACATTAACCATCGTTGTGAAACGCAGGTTTGGCATGCCAATGCCGTTGAGCAGCTAAAAGCTACACGACAGACCACGGACAAAAAGCCACAGCGCTTGATTTATGAAGATTGGGGATAACTGGAATAAGCACCCAGAACAGAACTAAAGCGTACCAGCAGAAAAGAAAAAGGGCCTCCAGATTGCTCTGGAAGCCCTTAATCATTTTACTGGTGCCGGCACCAAGAGTCGAACTCGGGACCTACTGATTACAAGTCAGTTGCTCTACCAACTGAGCTATACCGGCTAAGTGGGCGGGAATACTATAGATGCCGCTGGCATCCGTCAATATCTTTTTCCCCTAACATACTGAAAAATCACTCTTTCTGCGAAATTTCCACTCCAGTACGCGTTACGCTCCTGTAGATGACGAATCATCTTTGTCTTTATGGGCTCGCTCTTCCATTTCGGAGATCGAGCTGTGCCGTACATCGGCTCCACTGACCACGTAAATCACCTGTTCGGAGATATTACGGGCATGGTCGCCAATCCGTTCAATGGCGCGCAGAATCCAGAGAATATTGATCGCCTGGCTGATAGATCGCGGGTCTTCCATCATATAGGTAATCAGTTCCCGCAGCGCCGCGGAGTACTGTTGGTCGACCAGTTTGTCATTACGCACCACATCCAGTGCGCCATCCACATCGTTACGGGCAAAGGCGTTCAACGCCCCTGAAATCATTTTGCCAACTTCAGTGCCCATGTAACGTATCGATTGCTGGCAGTAACCGCCGTTGGTGGAGCCACTCACTTCCAGGGCGTGAACCGCAATTTTGGTCGCTTCATCTCCGATACGCTCCAGGTCACGCACAACACGGGAAACCGCCAACACCATACGCAAATCAGAAGCGGCCGGCTGCCGACGTACAAGAATCTGGGTGCACTCCTGGTCGATAGCCACTTCCATCCGGTCAACATCATCTTCACGACGAATAATGTCATCAGCCGGGGTGGTATCACCGGTCGTGATTGCTTCAATGGCATTAGCCACCTGACGTTCAACCAAGCCACCCATTTCCATCATTTGACTGCGAATGGCTTCGAGGTCTGAGTTGAACTGTCCGGATATGTGTTGGCTGAAATTCATTTCAACCGGTATGCCCTTGTTTGCCACTGGAGCTCTCCTTTTAGCCGAAACGGCCTGTAATATAAGCCTCGGTCAACGCATGTTGGGGTTTGGTAAACACGAGGTCAGTCGGGTTTACTTCTATCAGCTGACCCAGGTGAAAATACGCCGTACGCTGGGATACCCGAGCAGCCTGCTGCATCGAGTGGGTAACGATAGCGATGGTGTAGTTATCGCGCAACTCGTCAATCAACTCTTCAATTCTAGCAGTTGCAATCGGATCCAGTGCAGAACAAGGTTCATCCATCAGGATTACTTCCGGATCAACAGCAATCGTGCGGGCAATACACAATCGCTGTTGTTGGCCACCCGACAGGCCGGTGCCCGGTGCATCCAGCCGGTCTTTTACTTCAGACCACAACCCAGCGCGACGCAAACTTTGCTCCACGATTTCTTCCAGTTCATGGCGGTGGTTCACCAGCCCGTGAATACGTGGCCCGTAGGCAACGTTATCAAAGATGGTTTTTGGAAACGGGTTGGGCTTCTGGAACACCATACCGACCCGCGCCCGCAGCGGCACAACATCGATCTTGGGGGCATAAATGTCTTCATCATCCAGCAGGATCTCGCCAGTAATGCGACAGATATCAATCGTATCATTCATGCGATTCAAGCAACGCAGAAAGGTCGACTTACCGCAGCCGGATGGGCCAATCAGGGCAATGACTTCATTGGCACCAATATCCAGGCTGACGTCAAAAATCGCCTGTTTGTCCCCATAAAAAACGCCAACACCACGCGCCTTCAGCTTGGGTGAGTCGCAAAACGGTTCGCCGTCGGTTTGGTGGTTTTCGATAATACTCATAACAAGGAATCCGAATAGTTTAGCGTTTACCAGCGTCGCTCAAGACGACGACGCAGCCTGACAGCGACAGTGTTCATCATAATCAGGAAGGTCAGCAATACAATAATGGCTCCTGATGTACGCTCGGTGAAAGCCTGCTCCGGGCTGTCAGACCAGAGAAAGATTTGAACCGGCAAAACCGTCGATGGATCAGTAATAAATCCGGGCACATCCACCACAAAGGCGATCATCCCGATCATCAGGAGCGGTGCGGTTTCACCCAGAGCCTGTGCCATACCAATAATGGTTCCCGTCAGCATACCCGGCATTGCCAGAGGCAAGACGTGGTGAAAAACCACCTGCATTTTTGAGGCACCGAGACCAAAAGCAGCTTCCCGTATGGAAGGCGGTACCGACTTGATCGCCGCGCGACCGGAAATAATAATGGTCGGCAAGGTCATCAGGGTCAGCACCAGGCCACCAATCAAAGGGGTGGAACGGGAGACCCCGAAAATATTGATAAAGATCGCCAGTCCCAGCAAACCAAACGTAATACTGGGCACTGCCGCCAGGTTGTTGATGTTGATTTCAACAATTTCTGTGATGCGATTTTTAGGTGCAAACTCTTCCAGATAGATCGCTGCCGCAACCCCGATCGGGAACGACAACAGGAAGGTCACCATCAGGGTCAGCAACGTACCCATAATGGCACCATGAACACCCGCCAGCTCCGGCTCCCTTGAATCACCATTGGTAAAGAAGGTAGTACTGAAACGGCTCTTCAAGCGCCCTTCCGCCACCCATTGTTCGAGCCAGCCCAGCTGCAATTCATTCAACCGTCCGGCACCGCCCTCGTCCCGCTCATGCTTGAACCACTGATCCACGTTATCGTCCATGATCAGTTCAATGCTTAATGTACTACCCAACAAATCCGGGTTGGCCAATACCGCATCCTGCAACTGCCAATGGGCACCGACGCTGACGAGGCCGTACAACGCCCGGCGCTCGCTGCGACTGGAAACCTCAGCCGTGTTTCTCAGATACTGTTTGATCAGGCCCTCGTAATTGCCATTACGCAGCTCATTAACCGGCGACTGGTTATTCAGTCCCAGATACTCCTGATCGAGCAGGATCTCTGCTTGCAACACGGTTTGCCGGAAAGCCGAACTGCCCTGAGACAGAATATTGCCAAACAGCACCACCAGGCATAACAGGCCAAATCCGACGGATAACACGCCATACAGGCGGAATCGCCCTTCGGCACGGCGACGGCGCGCCATGCCCTGTTCTACTTTGGAGCGAGTCGTTGTGAGTTGATCAGTCATATTGCTCCCGGTACTTCTGTACCACTTTCAGCGCCACGTAGTTAAGAATCAGAGTCACCAGGAACAACACCAGTCCCAGTGCAAAGGCAGCCAGTGTTTTGGAGGAATCAAACTCCTGGTCTCCCACCAGCAAGGTCACAATCTGCACAGTCACGGTGGTCACACTGTCGAGCGGGTTGGCTGTCAGGTTGGCTGCCAGACCCGCCGCCATGGCGACAATCATGGTTTCACCAATCGCCCGGGAAACCGCCAGCATAACGGCCCCCACAATACCGGGTAATGCGGCCGGGATAACCACTTGCCGAATGGTCTCGCTCTGGGTCGCTCCCAGCCCGTAACTGCCATCACGCAAGGCTTGTGGTACAGCATTGATTACGTCATCCGACAGGGATGAGACAAACGGGATGATCATCACCCCCATGACCAGACCAGCAGCCAACGCACTTTCAGACGATACCTCGAGGCCAATATCAGCCCCCAGGCTTTTCAGTATCGGGGCAACAGTCAGGGCCGCAAAAAAGCCGTACACAACGGTTGGAATGCCCGCCAGCACTTCGAGTGCAGGCTTGGCATAGCTACGCACCCGAGGGGTGGCATATTCCGACAAATAAATGGCCGACATCAGGCCGATCGGAACCGCGATAAACATGGCAATCATGGAAATCATCAGGGTACCGGCAAACAGCGGTACCGCCCCAAAACTGCCAGAGGAGCCAGACTGGTCAGCGCGCAAGGCGACCTGTGGCGACCAGGTAGTACCAAACAGGAAGTCAAACACGGGCACCCGGCCAAAAAACATCCAGGCTTCATACAACACACTGCTCAGAATACCGACAGTTGTCAGTACCGCGACACCCGAGCTGCAGAACAGCAGCACTTTGACAATGCTTTCCACTTCATTACGAGCCCGTAACGCAGGAGCGAGACGTCGCAAGCCGAAGCCAAAACCAGCCAGGGCCAGAGCCAGCACCAGCGTCGTACTCAGCATGCTGTTACGCGACTGCAGGTCTTTCAGATGCAGCACCACAGGGGCCAGTTCCGGGTCGGCTTGTACATTGGCACCACCGGCCAGGTTACGCACCTTGCTCAGTGCCAGACTGATACGATTGCCCCCTTCTGCCTGTACTTCTGCGGGTAACTGCGCCGCCAACAAGCGATCGATCACCGGGGTTTCGAGCACCCCCCAACACAGCATTAACAACAGCGGAGGCAAGCAGGTCCAGAGGGCGACCAGCGAACCATAATGGCCAGGCAGTGAATTCAGGGTCACACCAGGAGTGACCAGAGAACGCGCGCGGCGGGCACCACTCACGTATGCGATAACAAATAATACCGCGATGACAAGTAGCAAAATGCTGAAGGTCATAATGACTAGCCTGAACAGAACAAGAAACAGCCGGTGAGTTTACCGGCCGGAGAATACATCCATGTGACACGCAGCAGGGCAGCACCCTGCATTCAGGCTTACTGACCCAGCAGAGTCAGTGCCTTGACATCCGCAGCCATGGCCCGGCGACGGGATTCATCCATCGGAATCATGCCTTTGTCGGCGAGATAGCCATCTTCACCAATGGCACGCGAGGAGGTGAACTCAGCCAGAAATTCTTCAATCCCCGGAATCACCCCTACGTGGGCTTTTTTAACATAAAAGTGCAGTGACCGACTGACCGGATACTCACTACTGGAAATATTGTCGAAGGTTGGTTCAATCCCATCAATCAGGGAGCCCTGAACCTTGTCTTCATTCTGTTCCAGGAAACTGTAGCCAAAAATACCGTAGGAATCCGGGCTGGCCGCCAGTTTCTGAACAATCAGGTTATCGTTTTCACCGGCTTCAACGTAGCCACCATCTTCACGCAGACCGTGGCAAATGGCCTTGTATTTGTCTGGATCGGATTTTTTCAGCGCCTTGATAAACGGGAAGGCAGAACAACCCCCTTCCATCGCCAGCTCCACAAACGCATCACGGGTACCGGATGTCGGTGGCGGCCCCAGTACCTTGATTGGCGTGTTATCCAGAGCAGGATTTATTTGCTGCCAGGTTTTATAAGGGTTGGCGATCAGTTTTTCCGAGCCATTCGCAGCCGGTACCATTTTGGCCAGTGCCAGGAAGATTTCCTTGGTAGAAAAGGAAGCCTGGGCGTGTTCGGCGGCATTGGCAAACACAATACCGTCAAAGCCGATGGTCACTTCAACGATCTCTTTAACGCCATTTTTTGCGCACAGCGCAACCTCGGATGCCTTGATACGGCGCGATGAGTTCGTAATGTCTGGGGTTGTGTCGCCAACACCGCTACAAAACAACTTCAAACCACCACCAGAACCCGTGGATTCAACTTTAGGAGTACGAAACTTGCTCGATTTGCCAAAACGTTCAGCAACAACTGTAGAAAATGGATAAACCGTCGATGAACCGACTATGCTGATGTAATTACGCTCAGCAAAAGCACTTTGGCTGAAAACTGATGCCAATAAAACCACACCGGCAGCGAGAGAATGTTTCATGCGATATCCTTCAATGTGACCTGATGATGTCCAGCAGGCAAATCGTTGTCGAAAGGAGGAATTGTCCCGGAGCTGTGTTACAGCTACGTGACGACCCCTTGTTTATTACAAATATGTTGCATTTTGGTTACAGGGGCCTTTTTTTTACCAGACACCAGAACAGTCATACCCCGGTCGAGGCATTACTTTTGTCGTATTGTCTTAAATATTTTTTGACATCATTGATCTCGAGTGCGTCTGTATTGCCCGCGCTAAAAAAGAAGTAAACTTCCTAAAAATAATTTCAAAATCAGGAATCCCTATGAAAGCCAGACCAAAAGACGATTGTGAGCCGAAACCGGATGGAGAACTGACGTTACGGCTGATCCCGTCAAGAGGTGACACCAATACTCATGGGGATATCAGTGGTGGTTGGGTCGTCGCACAAATGGATCACGCGGCCGAAACCGTTGCCAATCGTCTGGCCCAGGGGCGCATTGCCAATGTGGCGCTGGAATCCGTTGTATTTATGTCTCCGATACGTATCGGAGCGGCGGTGTGTTTTTATACCCGCGTGCTGGAGATCGGCTCATCGTCGATCCGGATTGGCATCGAAGTATGGACCCAGAACCCGAATGAAAACGAGCGCAGAAAGGTCGTGGATGCCGTCTTTGTTTATGTGGCCATTGATGACACCGGGCGTATTCGCCGGGTCCCTCGCTGACCAGGATTCGTCGCTCCTCGATTCCAGAGCAACGTATGCAGCAGCCTGACCGGCCTCGTCACACCAGACCGGTCAGCCGCCAGTTGTATCAGCGTCTACAGCGCCTGTAACTTGGCAAAACTGAGCACCAGCCATTTGCTGCCGACATCTTCAAAGTTCACCTGTACCCGCAACCCCGGCCCCTGGCCTTCGAACTGCATTACCGTGCCCTCCCCAAACATCTCATGGTAGACCCGACTGCTCAGGCCAAAAGGCCAGTCCGCCGATATATCTGCTTGCAGTCTGTGATTCCCCGTTCTTGATCGTCGGGCACTCAGAGGTCGTGATACTGTATTTTTCAAACGCACTTCATCCATCAGTTCTGTCGGGATTTCACGAATAAATCGCGAAGGAGTACTAAAATTTTCTTGCCCATGCAAACGTCGGCTCTCGGCGTATGTGATCACCAACTGATCCATCGCCCGGGTGATACCGACGTAAGCCAGACGCCGTTCTTCTTCCAGTCCATCGGCATCATCCATCGACATCTTGTGAGGAAACAAGCCATCTTCCAGGCCGGTTAATACCACCTGGGGAAACTCCAGTCCTTTGGCAGAGTGCAGCGTCATCATCTGCACCGCATCTTCATGTTCATCCGCCTGCCCCTCTCCGGCATCCAGCGCGGCGCTATCGAGGAACTGCGCCAACAGGCTGATATCCTCATCATCACCACCTTCGAACACCTTGGCGGCATTTACCAGCTCTTCCAGGTTTTCGACTCGGGCCTGGCCTTTCTCACCTTTTTCCTTGCGGTGGTGCTCAATCAGGTTGGTTTGGGCAAGTACCTGCTCCACCAGCTCATGCAATTCAAGGTCGTCAATGCCGACACTCATTTCATCAACCAGCGTCATAAAACCAGCGACAGCCGTACCAGCCCGTTTTGACAGGCCGCCGGCCGCTACCACCGAAGCACAGGCATCCCACAGCGAACAACCCTGATCCCGCGCCACTGAGCGCAAGGTATCGAGGGTTTTTTCGCCGATGGCCCGGGCTGGAATATTAATCACCCGCTCAATGGCTGCATCATCCTGGCGGTTGAGCAGCAAGCGCAGATAGGCCATGGCGTTCTTGATTTCCAGACGCTCGTAAAAACGCTGGCCACCATAGATGCGATACGGAATCCCTGCCCGCAGCATGGCTTCTTCCAGCGTTCTGGATTGCGCATTGGAGCGATAGAGAATGGCCATATCGACCCGGGCACGCCCCTGCTTGGCCCAGACATCCACCAGATCGGCGATATAACGTGCTTCGTCCTGCTCATTAAACGCACGGTACAGACGAATCGGATCACCCTTGGCACCGGTGGTATGTAACTCCTTGCCCAGGCGGCCACTGTTGTTCTTGATGACGGCATTGGCGGCATCCAGAATCGTCGCCGTGGAGCGGTAGTTTTGCTCCAGCTTGATCATTTCTGCACCCGCAAAGTCCTGTTGGAAGTTGCGGATATTGCCCACATTCGCGCCACGCCAGCCGTAAATCGACTGATCGTCATCCCCTACTGCCATAACTGATACGGTGTTACCGGCCAGCAAACGAATCCAGGCATATTGGATATTGTTGGTATCCTGGAATTCGTCCACCAGAATATGGCTGAAGCGTTGCTGGTAATGTTGCAGCAAATCGGGGTTATGCAGCCAGAGCTCGTGGGCACGCAGCAGGATTTCACCAAAATCGACCATGCCATTTTGCTGACAGTTGTCTTCATAGATTTGATAAAACTGCTGCAGGGTGCGAGTAAAGTTATCGGCCGACGGGATAACATGCGCCGCACGACGCCCTTCGTCTTTCTGTTCGTTGATAAACCACTGCAATTGTCTTGGCGGATAACGACTGTCGTCGATGTTGTTGGCTTTCATCAGTCGCTTGATCAGGCGCAACTGGTCATCGCTATCCAGAATCTGGAAGTACTGGGGCAAGCGGGCTTCACGCCAGTGATGCTTCAGCAATCGATGCGCCAGGCCGTGAAAGGTACCGACCCACATGCCACTGGCAGGTACATCCAGCAGTTGCTCCAGCCGGCCACGCATTTCCCTGGCCGCCTTGTTGGTAAAGGTTACCGCCAGCACAGCAAAGGGTGAGACGTTTTCCACCTTGAGCAACCAGGCAATCCGGTGCACCAATACCCGTGTTTTACCCGAGCCGGCACCGGCCAATACCAGCTGGTGAGGAGATTGGGCAGCCACCGCGTTGCGCTGGCCGTCATTTAATTGATCAATTATCAGTGAAGTATCCATGTCGCGAGTTTACCAGATTGCAACCGTCACGGCAGATTCTGATCGACAATCACCCTGTTTATCCGTACAGCGGGAGATTTAACAGGACGATGACAGTGAGGCACTCTATAATCCGTGACCAAATTTTAATTATTCGGACTCATTAGAGTGAGAAATAGCCCGATTCTGGCCGAAATATCCGCAGCTATCCCCAACTTACGTAAATCTGAAGTCAAGGTGGCTGAATACGTACTGCGGTCGCCACAGCAAGTGATGCATATGCGCATCGTCGACCTGGCTCAAGAAGCCCAGGTCAGCGAGCCAACGATTGTGCGCTTTTGCCGGGGCATCGGCTGCAACAGTTTTCAGGAATTCAAGGTGCGAGTGGCTCAGGAAATGGCCATCACCAACAATATTGGTCAATTTGCTATCGCCACAGACGACAGCATCGACAATATTTGCAGCAAGATTGCCGATACCACCATTCAGCGGCTGCATCAGGTCAAATCACAACTGAAACCGGAACAGGTTGGCGTCGCCGCCAATGCCATCAGCATGGCAACCCGAGTCGAATTCTACGGCTATGGTGCCTCCGGTGCGGTAGCGATCGATGCCCAGCACAAGTTTTTCCGTCTTCAGGTGGCCACCGCGGCCTACAGTGACCCGCATATGCAAGCCATGTCTGCGGTCACCCTCGGGCCTGAAGATGTCGCAGTGGCCATTTCCCAAAGTGGTCGCACCAAGGATTTGCTTAACTCGATTGCCCTGGCCCAGCATCATGGCGCCAAGGTAGTGAGCCTGGCACCCGCCAATACTGCGGTCAGCAAACAGGCCGACTATCCGATTCATATCAATATTGAAGAAGATACCGATCAGTTTACGCCAATGACATCCCGCATTGCTCACCTGATGGTGATCGACATGCTGGCGGTTGCTGTTACCCAGCGTCGCGGCCCTGAATTTGCCCGCCACCTCACCAACATCAAGCGCAGCATCAAATCGCTACGATTGGAGCAGGGCAACGAGCCGTTTGATCCCAAAAACATCACCCGCTAGCCTCTCACCTGCCCGCAGCAGCAACCAGGTCATGGAAACATCAATCTGTCTTGTCACTGTCATTGGAATGCAACTTCGAGCATCAAACATCGTCATAGCCAAATCAATCCAAGGAGAGTGACGATGTCAGCAATAACCAAACTTGAATCTCATGAACAGGTTGTGACGTTTGATAGTCAGGGCAAGGTCGTTGTTAACAAGACCAGCAAGGTGTCTTCCAAAGTCATTGCCCGGCGGGCAATTGAAGCCCATAGCGAACGCAAGCATCTGGAACAGGACTTTGACCGCTACTACGACAACCTGCTCGACCTCTAAACTCTTGTTATTTTGCCAGCCCGACCAGTAACACTCTGTCGCTACATTGATCAGTAACCCAAATAACAGACATAAAAAAACCCGGCAAATCATTGCCGGGTTTTTAGCGGGAATCCGTTACCGCAGATTACTGTCTCAGACGAACTTACTTGCCAGTAAATTCAGGGTACGCTTCCATACCACATTCTGAAATATCAACACCTTCGTATTCAGCTTCTTCGCTCACACGCAGACCCATGACGGCTTTGATAGCGCCCCAAGCGATCAGTGATGTGATAAAGACCCAGACGAAGATAGTGATTGCACCCATCAGCTGGCCACCGATAGAAGCGCCGCCATTAGTGAACGGAACAACGATCAGACCAAACAGACCAACAACACCGTGAACAGAGATCGCGCCAACCGGATCATCAATCTTCATTTTGTCGAGAGTCAGGATGGAGACAACAACAATCAGACCACCGATAAAGCCGATGATGGTTGCAGCGAAAGGCGTCGGCGTAGAAGGCTCAGCAGTAATTGCTACCAGGCCAGCCAGTGCACCGTTCAGACACATGGTCAGATCCGCTTTGCGGAACAACACATAAGCCAGCAACAAGGCACCAATCAGACCACCAGCAGCCGCAGCATTTGTGTTAGTGAACACAACAGCAACCGCATTGGCATTGGCGATATCGCCCAGTTTCAGAACAGAACCACCGTTGAAACCGAACCAGCCCATCCACAGGATGAAACAACCCAGTGTAGCCAGTGGCAGGTTAGCGCCAGGGATTGCACGGATTTCACCGTTTGCACCGTACTTGCCTTTACGTGCACCCAGCAGTATCACACCAGCCAGAGCTGCAGCAGCACCTGCCATGTGAACAATACCGGAACCGGCAAAGTCAGAGAAACCGAAGTCATCGCCCAGGCTGAACATACCGAAGACGGACGCACCGCCCCAAGTCCAGCTGCCTTCCATCGGATAGATGAAGCCAGTCATAATGACAGCGAAAACCAAGAAAGCACCCAGCTTCATACGCTCAGCAACCGCACCAGATACAATCGACATGGCGGTAGCTACGAACACAACCTGGAAAAAGAAGTCAGACGCACCGGAGTAGATTGAACCACCCTGGAAACCGTCTTCACGTGCTGCAAAATCACCCAGTACAGCGGCTGTATCGACATCTGCAATACCAGCCAGGAAGTAACCACCGCCGTACATCAATTCATAACCGCAAACCAGATACATGGTACAAGCGATTGCAAACAACGCGATGTTTTTGGTCAGGATTTCAGTTGTGTTTTTGGCACGAACCAGACCTGCTTCCAGCATGGAAAAGCCAGCAGCCATCCACATAACCAACGCGCCACATACCAGGAAATAAAAGGTATCCATGGCGTACTGCAATTCGTAAATATTATTTTCCATTCTAAGCCCCCCGCATCAGGCCAGATTTTATCTATTAGTTAGAACTGAAAAGGATCAGAGCGCGTCAGCACCGGTTTCACCAGTACGAATGCGAACAACCTGCTCCAGAGTTGTAACAAAAATCTTGCCATCGCCAATTTTGCCAGTGTTGGCAGCCTTGGTGATCGCTTCAATAACCTTGTCAGTCAGGTCATCATCAACCGCTACTTCTATTTTTACTTTAGGCAGGAAATCAACCACATACTCGGCACCACGATACAACTCGGTGTGTCCTTTCTGACGACCAAAACCTTTGACTTCGGTAACAGTGATGCCTTGTACGCCGATCTCGGACAATGCTTCACGCACATCGTCCAGCTTGAATGGCTTCACAACAGCAGTAATGAGCTTCATAGAAAACTCCTTTTTGAGCTAAAGGGATGGGAATGGCCTATGCGAGGGCACAGGCCATTGTATGCTTTTTACATCTCGATAGGCAGGCTGTAAGACACAACGTATTTTGCAGACTCATCGATGTGACCGGCTTCATTCATCTCGATGTCCTGATCCAGGATTTTCGAGATAGTGAAAGCAACGGTATCGTTGTAAGCGTAAGTTACGTCAAGGTGCATGAAGTCATTGCCTTTATCGACTTCGCCACCCAGAGAAGCGGAGAAAGACGTGTCAGGAATATCAGCACCTACTACGAAGTAGAAACCATCAGCATCGGAATCGCTGCTTTTATCGAAGCGAATGCTGGCCATGCTGTAAGAGAAGCCCAGAGAGAAGTTGGCAGAATCGTCGAATTGATCGTATTCATCTGTTTCTGGGTACAGGTAAGTTGCGTAACCAATGTCGTAACCCAGATCACCAACGGCACCAGCATAACCAATGTACAGGTCAGTTTCTGTACCCAGGCTGGTATCACCTGAAGAAGTCCAAACACCAGCGTACAAGCCAGACTCGTGGCTGTAATCCAAAGAACCGGAAACAACAGGAGCGCCGCCGCCCAGATCCTGACCGTGCCACAAGTACACGCTGGCCAGATCAACAGATGCAGAGATTTCTGCTTGAGCAGTTTGAACAGCAGTCAGTCCTGCCGTCATGGCACCAGCGAGAACGATTGCTTGAGACAGTTTTTTCATCGTTTTTTTTCCTTCATCGGTTAGCGAAGCTAGTCATTAAACATGTTCGATGCTTTGGGGCCAGGAACTGCACCTTGAGCATCGTTGTAATTCTGTGAGAGAGAGTTAGCAGTGACCGTGCCAACTTTGAAAACCCCCGATATTAGCGGCTTTCCTGATATAATCTTCAGGATCCAGAGATCCTGATTGCTCCAATTTTGTGCGCGAATAAACAAAATGCATCAATTTTTACCACCCCTAAAAAACACTTGGCTCCAGATTGGTGCCAATAAGCCCTTAAAGCCCCTCAATGGCGCAACAATAACCCACGCAATGAGAGCCAAAAAATGAATGCAGATGAAATACGCTTTAAAATCGAACAGTTACTGGCACAGTCACCCTTTGCATCCCTCTCACAAGAAGCGCACAAGAATATGGCATCCCAGCTGCAGTTGCTGTTCAGTAGTGCCGATTTGGTCACACGAAAAGAATTTGATGCCCAGCAGCGCGTTCTGGAAGAATACCGCGCACTACTGGCCACTCTGGAAAACCGGCTTGCCAAACTGGAAGCTCAGCCTTCTGATGATAAGGACGCCTGACGCTCTTTCCAGACGTCATAGCCATTCACCGCCAGGTGTAGACCCAGAGCCAACCCGGCAGCGGTAGCAATGGCGGTGAGGCCACGAAATTCCAGCAAGAAAAAGCCACTAGAAAGCATCAGGAAACTGGGATAAAAAAGTGTCCGCTTAAGGACAAGTTGCAGTTTATTCATAGTGTTTCTCCATCAAATAGCAGCAAATAACGTCATTAGGTGTTGGGTGTTTTCAAGAGCAAATTGCCCGACTTGCTGGCCAGCGACGGCTGACCATTGTCTGATTCATCTTTCAGGGCCACCCCGGACAACGCCCGGCGGTCAGCCTCCAGCAGCAGATACATCAATTTATGAGTCGCCTCTTCATAACGCAGTCCTTCGTGGCGCACATTGGAGATACAGTTACGATTTGCATCGTGCTTGCCGCTGGCAGGCTTCCACGTGAAATAAATGCCCAGCGAGTCTGGCGAGCTTAATCCTGGCCGCTCACCAATCAACATCACCAGCATCCTGGCCTTGAGGGTTTCACCAATCGGGTCGCCAATGGCTACTCGCCCTTGTTCCACCATGACAACCGGCCCCACCTTCAATGAAGTATCAGCCAGTGATGTCAGCAAGCAGTCCAACATCGGGGCGGCATGCCGCTGCACCGCCAATGATGACAAGCCATCAGCCACCACCACAGCAATATCAAAAGCGGCCGGAGGACTGTCTGCCATCCACTGTGTCAGTGCTTCCTGACTACTTGATGAAAGCTGGCGACCGTAATCGGGTCGTTGTAAATACTGCGGCCGTCCATCGGCCTGACTGGCCAGCTTCAAGACCGGCCCCGGCAATCCGGCTTGCGCCAGCACCTGTTCCAGATCCTGTTGCAACTGCACAAAACCCAGCGGCAGATGCACGGCATCCCTGGCTCTGGCATGGGCCAGCTGAAACTCCAGATGTGCCCGGGTCGGTAAACTGATTCCGGCCCGGCCGAGACCAATGCGGGCATCGGTGTATTCACGCAAGGTCTGCCATGGGTTTTCTACCAGAATGGTATCGGGTTTATCAGCCATATCAGTGACCTCCCCGGATCACATGTTCAAACGGTGCCGGCAGAGACTGGTTGCCATACGCCAGATGATTCTGTTGATCAAAAATACCAATGGTCTGCAGCCAGGCTTCAAACTCCGGTGCCGGTTTCAGACCCAATAATTCACGGGCATACAAGGCATCATGGAACGACGTCGTCTGATAATTCAGCATGATGTCGTCCGAACCAGGAATACCCATAATAAAGCTACCGCCAGCGGCGGCGAACAGGGTGAGCAACGCATCCATATCATCCTGATCAGCTTCCGCGTGATTGGTGTAACAAATGTCGCAACCCATCGGAACGCCCATCAGCTTGCCGCAAAAATGATCTTCCAGACCCGCCCGAATAATCTGTTTACCGTTGTATAAGTATTCAGGGCCAATAAACCCAACCACGGTATTCACCAACAGCGGTTTGAATTCCCGGGCAACGGCATAGGCACGGGTTTCACAGGTTTGTTGATCCAGACCAAAATTGGCATCGGCGGACAGGGCACTGCCCTGTCCGGTTTCAAAATACATGCAATTCTGGCCAACACTGCCACGCCCCAGGGTTTGTCCGGCAGCGTAAGCTTCTTTGAGTAAAGCCAGATTGATGCCAAAACTGTCGTTGGCTTTTTCGGTACCGGCAATGGACTGGAAAATCAGATCGACCGGAGCACCCCGGTTTATCGCTTCAATATGGGTGGTCACGTGTGTCAGGACACAACTCTGGGTAGGAATATCGTAATGCTGAATCACATCATCCAGCATTTTCATCAGGGTGATCACCGCTTCGGTATTGTCGCTGGCCGGGTTGATACCAATGACCGCATCACCACTGCCATACAGCAAGCCATCCAGAACAGAGGCGGCAACACCGGCCGGATCATCGGTCGGGTGATTGGGCTGTAACCGTGTCGACATGCGGCCCGGCAAGCCAATGGTATTACGAAACCGGGTGACCACCTGACATTTGGAAGCCACCAGCACCAGATCCTGCAGTCGCATGATCTTGCTCACCGCGGCAGCCATTTCCGGCGTCACACCCGGTGCAATACGTACCAGCATCGCGGTTGAGGCTTGTTCACTCAACAACCAGTTACGGAAATCCCCTACCGTCAAATGCGCGATCGGCGCAAAGGCCAAGGCATCATGCCGGTCAATAATCAGTCGGGATATCTCATCGGCTTCGTAAGGAATCACCAGTTCATTCAGGAAAGTTTTGAGCGGCACATCAGCCAATGCCAATTGTGCAGCGACCCGTTCCTGCTCATCCAGAGCAGCCACACCCGCCAGGCAATCCCCAGAACGCAACGGTGATGCTTTTGCCAGCAAGCTTTTCAGGTCATTAAATTGCCAGCTTTTCTGGCCAAGTGAAATCTGATAACTCATATCGACGGGCCTTTGCCAAAGATAATGGATTCCAGCGTCGGGTTGCTGTCGCTCTTGTCAGTACCACCGGAATCCGTTGTACATTCCCAAAGGGATAAACAGAAAGCGCCCGGAACAAGCCGGGCGTACAAGTCGGATGTAACGGACGCTTCCGTCATGCAGACTGACGAATCAGCCTTCGTGCTTATCAAACGCGTCGTTCTCGTGCTTGATCAGGGCGTACATAAAACCAACAAAGGTTACGACAGCCAAACCACACAGAAAAGCCACAACGCCAGGTTGGTCTGCGAAGGTAAAGTAAGCGCCTACGCCTTCCCAGCTATCAATCGGTGAAGTATCCATAATGTATTCCTCTTTACTAACAGCAAGTTAAGACAAGCGGGGCAGCAGCGCCCCGCCCGTTTGAGAATCAAGCGGTCGATCAGCTACCCAGCACACCATTCGCAGGCAGACCGGCGGCATCCGCAGGAACAGTACCTTCAATGATGTCGCGGGAAGGCACACGCTCTGGGTAAGGAATGGCTGGAATTTCAACCAGATCCAGACCTGCAGCTTCTGCCTTGGCAGGAACACGCAGCATGTTCATTTTCTTCAACAGCAAGGAGATGCCATAGCCAGGTACAAAACCAGTGACACACATAACCACGGCGCCCAACAGCTGACCGAAGAAAGTAATGTCTGGAGCACCTTCTGGAACACTTGGGTAACCGGAGGCGAAGACACCAACCAGAACCACACCCAGGAAGCCACACCAGCCGTGTACCGCTACCGCGCCAACTGCGTCATCGATACCGCACTTCTCAACGAACTTGCCAACGATTGGCATGGAAATACCACCAACAACCGCCAGGAAGAAGGTCAGTCCCGGATAGTAAAGATCCAGACCGGCCGCAACAGTAATGATGCCAGCCAGGCCACCGGACATGGTCATGAACGGCTCACGAGAAGACAGGTAAGCACCAATCACGCCACCGGCAAAACCCATCAGTGTGTTGAATGCAAAAGCAGACAAGTTGGTTGGGTTACCGTAAATAGTTGTCCAGCCAGTTTCACCACCGTTAAAGATGATGCAGCCACCCAGGAAGCCAAAGAAGCCGACAATAATCATCATCAGACCAATCAACGCCATTGGCAGGTTGTGAGGCACAATGGCCATCGCCTTGCCGTCGACGAATTTGCCCAAACGAGGCCCCAGATTGATCAGCACACCCAGCGCAAAGAAACCGGCGATGGCGTGAACCACACCTGATGCACCCACATCGTGGTAGCCCAGATCCAGCAGCAACCAGCCATCAGGATGCCATCCCCAGGCACCGGCCAGAATCCAGACACCAGAACCCACCACAATGGTCAGGATCAGGTACGCACTCATGCGAATACGCTCGATCACCGCACCCGACAGAATGGAACCGGTTGTGGCACCAAACATGGCGAAAGCAGCCCAGAAGATACCGGTGCCCATATCAGAGACATCAGGACCCATACTGGCAGCCCATGGCAGGGCACCAGAAGCATCAATAGGAATCAGACCACCAGGGAATGCGTTATAGATCCACCAGCCGAAGAAGTAGAAAGTAGGCACAACAACGGCCAAAGTCAGAATATTTTTCATACCGGATGCCAACGCGTTTTTGACGCGCGACGCACCAATTTCATACGCAAGGAAACCGGCGTGGATCATGAACATGATGGCAGTGCACCACCAATAGAACACCTCGACATTCATCGCCTGATGCATTTCGAAAGCCGCTTTAAAGGCTTCCAATTCTTCTGGAGTCATGGGATTTCCCCTCTCTGATTGAGTAAGTTTTTAGCTAAACCAATTCAGACTGGTCAGGGTCGTACTGGGTACGGGAATACTGACCAGACAAAAATATTCTCAGAGGGAATATTGCATGGCCGGTGCCAAGCCTGTCGCAAGTTCAAATATTCAGACAATGACAGATTTGTCCGCTTTAGAATGGGTAGATAGAGGTATAAGCTTGCAATCAATGTCCACATTGCCAACACCTGTTTGGCCTGGCATTGAGATCGAGACCGATTTTGTTTGCCAACACAATCGGCGCATGGTGTTGCGCGCACCAAAAACAGGCAAAAACCTCCCGAAAACGCCCTGCGACAGAGCAACGCCTATTTTTCTGCCCAGCAGTCACAAGTACTCAGGATAAGGTCACGCCAAATCAGGGAAACAACAGAAATTCCAGCCGTTGTTACCCATGTGTAAAGACTCCGTCTCATGCTTGGTAGATAATACTTTCGTATCACACCCTGCACTCCACCGTCCGCCAGGAGATTCCTCATGTTAAGACGCACCAAAATTGTGGCCACCCTTGGGCCCGCTACCAACACCGATGAAAAAATCGAACAACTGATCGAAGCGGGCGCTGATGTATTCCGTCTCAATTTCTCCCATGGTGACGCTGACGATCACCGCGACCGTGCCGCCATGGTGCGACGAGCAGCCAAAAAACTGGGACGTCACGTCGCCATCCTGGGTGATCTGCAAGGCCCGAAAATCCGCATATCCCGCTTTGCTGAACAAAAAGTCCATCTGGATGTTGGCCAATCCTTTGTACTGGACGCCACTCTCGACCGTGACGCCGGTAATAAAGAACAGGTCGGCATCGACTATAAAGCACTGATCGAAGATGCCCACGTGGGCGATATCCTGCTGCTGGATGATGGCCGCGTTGAACTGGAAGTCACCGAAACCTTTCCTTCAAAGCTGAACACCCGTGTTCGTATTGGTGGCTGGTTGTCGAACAACAAGGGCATCAACCGACTGGGTGGTGGCCTGTCCGCCAAAGCCCTGACCGACAAGGACAAGGTTGACATCAAGCTGGCTTCAGAACTGCTGGTCGATTACCTCGCCGTTTCTTTCCCCCGTGACGAACACGACATGATCGAAGCCCGCGAGCTACTGACGGCCGCAGGTGGTCATGCCGGGCTGGTCTCCAAGATTGAACGGGCAGAATGTGTTGCCGACGATGCCGTACTGGATGGCATTATTCGCGCTTCCGATGCCGTTATGGTGGCTCGTGGTGACCTGGCCGTAGAAATCGGTGATGCCGAACTGGTCGGCGTACAGAAAAAAATCATCTCCCGCTCCCGTCAGCTGAACAAGCCGGTGATCACGGCGACCCAGATGATGGAATCCATGATCGACAGCCCAATGCCAACCCGCGCTGAAGTCTCCGACGTTGCCAACGCCGTTCTCGACTACACCGATGCCGTTATGCTGTCAGCCGAAACTGCTGCCGGTGACTACCCGGTTGAAGCCGTTGCCGCCATGACCCGCATTATTATGGGGGCCGAGCGTCACCCATTGGCCAAACGTTCCAAGCATCGTCTGTATGAAGACATGCACAGCATCGAAGAGACCATCGCACTGTCGGCCATGTATGCCGCCAATCACCTGGTTGGCGTGACCGCAATTATCTCGCTGACCGAAACCGGTGCAACACCACGCCTGATGTCGCGACTGCGTTCAGCTCTGCCGATCTTTGCCTTCTGTCGCCGGGAAGACACCCAATCCCGGGTGGCACTGTATCGTGGTGTGCAAACCGTGCCATTCTACGCCGACCAGCTGGAACCGGATGCCATCAACCCCTCTGCCATCGCCATCCTGAAAGAATCGGGTGAAATCAGCAGCGGCGATTACGTTGTGATTACCCGGGGTGATTATCTCAACGCCCAGGGCGGCACCAACACCATGAAAATTGTGCGTGTAGACTGACCCAGACACCGGCCGGGTACTCTCTCCGGCCGGGTGTTTTCCATCCCTCCTGATCCCACTCCTGATCCCACTCCTGATCCCACTCCTGATCCCACTCCTGATCCCACTCCTGATCCCACTCCTGATCCCACTCCT
>NZ_JAUORS010000025.1:0-48772 GCF_030548165.1 Oceanobacter sp. 5_MG-2023
AGAAGTAACAGAAGTAACAGAAGTAACAGAAGTAACAGAAGTAACAGAAGTAACAGAAGTAACAGAAGTAACAGAAGTAACAGAAGCAAAACTTCCGGTTATCCGCTCAAGTGAGCTGATAACCGGAGTCATGATCATTTGTCGACTGTTATTCCTGGATCGGCTTGACGACGTACAGCAAGTCACCCTGATTCACCTGTTGGCCATCGGAGTTCATGATACGGGTAACCTTGAACTTCTGATTGGCCGGGTACAGGTCAGCGCCAGCGCGGTTGAACTGTTTCAGGCTCAGAGGGGTAAACATTTTCATGGCTTCCATCAGGCAGAGCGTGTGCTCAACGTCGATGATATCGCCTTCCTTGACGAAGGCCGGTTCGCTGGGCGAAGACGAGCCATAGAAGATGCTGGTGGTTGGCGACAGTACTTTCAGTTCATCCGAGCCTTCGATCTTCAGGGCAGAGGCGTCGACGGCATTGGCTGAGAGGTCCGCTTCTTTGTCCACGTCGGCGATCAGTTCATCCAGATCGATGCGATCGAGGAATTTCGGCAGATAACCGGTATCGTAAATCCCATTGCGGAATACCTCATCATCCAGAACGCGTTTGGCCGTCGGGATGTTGGTGCATACGCCAGTGATCTTGACGCGATCCAGGTATTCACGCAGCTTGGCAATGGTGTCGTCCCGGTCTTCGCCATAACAGATAATCTGCACGATCATGCTGTCGTAGAAGGGGGATACCTGTTTGCCAGCAGCTGCCATGGAAATCAGGTCGATATAATCTTCCTTAGGCAAGACGCATTGCTGAATGGTGCCCGGGGTTGGAACGAACTGCAGCTCTTCACCCTTGAATACCGGTTTCTCAGCATTGATACGTACTTCAATGGCATAACCTTTGGAGACCGGTTTCAGGTCGGCAATGGATTCACCTTCAGCGATCTTGAACTGGGTGGAAACAATGTCGATGCCAGATACCCATTCGGTCACGGGATGCTCAACCTGCAAGCGGGTGTTCATTTCCATGAAGTAAATGGTGTCGGCGTCGAGGTCGAATATAAATTCAACCGTACCGGCACCGACATAATCGACAGCATCGGCCAGCTTGGCAGCAAAGTCGTAAGCAGCTTGTTCCAGTTCGCGCGGTAACATGGTGGAGCCAGATTCTTCAAAAATCTTCTGGTTGTTCCGTTGTACCGAGCAGTCACGCAGACCGAGAATCTTGGTATTGCCATGCATGTCGCGCAGCACCTGGATTTCGATATGGCGCAGGGAAGTGACAAATTTTTCCAGATACACGTCGCCGTTACCAAAAGCGGCTTTGGCTTCAGTAGAAATCTGGTGGAACAGGGTATGCATCTTGTCGGCTGAATGAACAACCTGAATACCTTTACCACCACCGCCGTGTACGGCTTTTAACAGCACCGGATAACCAATTTCATCTGCTACCGCTGCCGCATTGGCTGAGCTGGTCAGAATGCCATGAGATCCAGGTACTACAGGTACCTGTACCCGCATGGCGGTATTGATGGCGTTGGATTTGTTACCCATGGTTTCCATTGAGGAAACGGCCGGGCCAACAAAGTTGATGTCGTGGTTACCACACAGGGCAGCAAACTGGCTGCTCTCTGAAAGGAAGCCGATCCCTGGGTGCAACGCCGTCACATTTTCGTGGTGCGCTACCCGCAGTACGGATTTGGCGTTCAGATAGGATTCGTCCGGGGTGTTACCACCGATACACACAACGCGATCTTCAGGCCCCAGCATATCGACCGGTACTGATTCCATATCCGGGTCAGACTGTACCAGAACGACCTTGATATCATTTTCCTGTGCCTTGCGGATCAGTTTGACTGCGGTACAGCCACGGGCATGAATCAGGACTTTATCGATTTTGCCAAATTTCTTGGTGGCGGTAGAGCCTTTACCGGTGTCAGGTGTCAGGCGTTCGGCACTGACATAACCCTGTAATACACGCTCCAGTACATCATTAACAGAGTGACGAGCCACTGGCATATCCGGATCAATGGCCCGGAGCTGGTCATCCAGGGTGTCAAAGAACGGGTGACGTACCAGACCGTCCATGGATTGGGGTGACACGGACAGGTAGTTGGACAGGGTGCAGGTGCTTGGCAAGTAAGAGGGCACAACAATCTGGCCAGCAAATGGCATATTGGTGCCGGAGAAGTAATACGTTTGCGCCAATGGATGGGTGACAAAGCTGGCTTGTGCTCCACCGGTACAGTCGCCAAAGCCGAACACCACCAGTGGTAATTCGTTGTCACGAACAAAGCGGGTAATTCGATCGTTGGTCACTGCCATGGAGAACAGTGCTGCAGCGCCTTCTTTGGTTTGCATGCCACCGGAAGAGACAAAGCAGACGATGGGCAAATGCAGCTTGGCGCATTCGACCATCAGTTTGCAGAATTTCTCGGCCGCCGCCATATCAAAGGCACCGGCCTGGAAGTCCAGGTTGGATACCAGAGCGCCCACTTGCTGCTCGCGCTCGCCAATATGAATGGTGCCAATACCGGTAATCACACCGCAAGGTTGGATATCTTTTTTCAGCGCTGTTTCGATTGAGCTGCGGAAACCCGGGAATGATGTCGGGTCGGCGGACATCAGGCTGCTGTTGAGCTCCTGGAAGTCGCTGAAAAAGCGCTCGATCAATGCGTTGGGCGAGGTTTTTTTCTGGCGTTTGGTATCGTCCAGAACCTGCTGGATCAGCAAGTCATGGTAGGCCATGGTCAAGCGGTTCCAGAAGTCTTTACGACGACCAATGGAAACCGGGTTGATACGGCCACTGTAGGCTTTGCCTTCCTGGTCTGTTGCGTGGTACTCGGGCAACAGTTTCTCGAAGATAAAGGTAATGACTACAAACAAGGTGTCAGACAGGCGTGGGAAGGCCAGTTTTTTCCACTCTTCAACGGACTTGAGGAAGGGACCGCGTTGGCTGCTCTTGATAAAGTAGCTCAGCCAGTGGGTAAAGGATTCCCGTTCCTGTTCGGTATAGGTGTCTCCGACCGTGGCTTCGGCCAGGGATTTTTCCAGCAGGGCCTTGAGCGATTCCAGTGACAGGGCACGGGCTTCGTTGGCTTCCTTGGCAACGTTCACCAGGTTGTTGATGAAGTTGTCATACAGTTGACCAAACACCAGCATGTTCTTGCAGACTTGTGTGAACTCGTAACGGAGTTCGTCATGCAAGATGGCATCCAGAATGGTGATATCAGGATGCTGTGGGTTCTGGATGTTTTCCTGGCGAAACTGGATGTAAGGCGCCAGAGATTCTTCCAGAATGCGGCGGTTGGCTTCTACCCGAGCGCTGCTTATGTCATTGGCAAGGGCATCGGTCCGGCTGGAAAGCTTTAACTCGGTGCGCACGCTTTCCGGGATCAAGACACCCTGCAGGATAATATTCAGGGCAGAGGCAATGGATTGCTTCAGGGCACCTTTGGATTTTTCCTTTTTCAGGCCTTCGGTCAGTTCCTGATGCACATCGTGCGGTAACTGTTCGCGAATATAGCTTGCCAGCGGGTGGGGATTGTTCTCGATAAAATGTGCAACGGCCTGAGTGTCGAGAACGTCATCAGCACGGATCAGGAAGCGGCTTTGTTTGTAATCTTCGAGGTAATCCAGCAGCCCCTGGAAGTTGACCGGGGCATCGGATTTCCAGCGATTGAACAGGTACAGGCCAAGCTTGAAGCACAGTTCCTGCTTGGATTTCAGGTAATTGTTTTTCGGCTCACCGAGGAACAGACGGACAATCGTCGAGCGGCTCTCGTCACGATCTTCGTATTTGCTCCAGAAGGATTTCCAGCTTTTATGCAGGGCATCGTCATAGACGATTTTTTCCGGTGCCTGTAGCCAGTTCTGGAATTTGCGTTTGGCTTCTGCAGCTTGACGCTGTTGCAGTTGGCCTTCCGGAATCTCTTTTTCTGCCAGACGGCCGTAGTTTTCAACGGTGCTGGAGTGAATGCGGCGGCGCAAGGTCAGGTAACGGGTGTAGCGGTACGTCAGACCAAACACGTTGATGTGTTCGGTTGGTGTTTCGGCAAGAAAGAAGTTGGCGTCTTTTTGCAGTTTTTGCAGGTTGTCGGATGGCGTCAGGAAGCGGTCTACCGACTGCTTGTAATGATCCATCATATACGGGTGATTTTTGGCAAATTCAGCCGCATTGCTTTCGATCGATTGAACGCCGGTCACAATGGCCTGGTGCAGGTTAAAACGTTTTTCGTCTGCATCGGACGGGGCGTAGTCAATAATGCCATCAATAATGCCGGCTTTGCGCAACTCATAGCCGGAGACACCGACGTATTTGGCGCATTCTTGCCAGGACAGGTTGTACTTGCGAGCAATGCTGGCCAGACCCTGAGGCTGAATGGTGTTAAAAATACCATCACGGATGGTCAGCAAAATGTTGGTGGTTGCCAATGGAATGGCACCACCAGAATAACCGGCCCCCCAGATAATGCCTAATGTGGGCACATCCTTGTTGGCCATTTCGGTGATCAGGTGAGAGATGCTGTGCGCCTGGTTGCCAGCGTTGGCTTGTTCTCCGGCATCGGCTCCCGGGGTGTCAATAAAAGTGACAATCGGCATGGCGCGCTGGGCATAGGAGCGTGCCAGCTGGGCGGCCCGGTTGTGATGGGACGGTCCCCAGGAACCATTGCTGTGTTCACGGTTTTGACAGATAAAACCGACGCGGCGAATTTTGCCGTTAAAGTCCATATCGGCTTCTGTGGCGTACAATGGACCGTCGTCTACTTCAGTAATAACACGCAGAATCAGATGACCAACCACTGATTTGGCACCGGGGCGCTGGTTGCTTTCGCTGGGAGTAACAACCTGCTCGATATATTCATCGATGTTCAGTGTACTCAGGCGAGCCAGCTCGGTTTTGCAATGCTTTGGATCGACCAGCCCTTTGACGCTATGGTCAACGGCGTTGTCCTCATATTCAGGGAAGAGAGAGGAATCTGCCGCAAGTTGTTCAGCGATTTGAAACAGCTGGTCTATTTCTTTAGGTTTGTTTTGTTCAGACATGGTTGATCAATTCCGTAATATGCCGATCATCGGGCTGAGCTGGCAGGGTACTTACCAGACCAAACAAGCCCGAAACTACGGTCGGACATAGTTCGAGCGCAGAGACGGGCTGTTAAATGCGAATACGGGAGCAACTGCGCTGGTGCCTTGCTCCCAGATCAGGCTCAGAGAGCCTTGAATATCAACGCCGCGTTGGTGCCGCCAAAACCAAAACTGTTGGACATCACAGTTTTTAATTCGGCGTCACGGTTGTCGCGAACGATCGGATAATCACTGGCCCCTTCATCGAGTTCAGAGATATTGGCACTGCCAGTGATAAATCCGTGTTTCATCATCAAGATAGAATAAATAGCTTCTTGTGCGCCAGCAGCACCCAGAGAGTGGCCAGTCAGGGATTTGGTGGAGCTGATAGGAGGAACCTGGCCATCAAAGGCCAGACCAACGGCTTTCAGTTCAGTGATATCACCTGCCGGTGTGCTGGTGCCGTGGGTGTTCAGGTAATCGATGGTTGGGTTGCCAGCCATTTGCAGGGCATCTTTCATGCAACGAACAGCACCTTCACCGGATGGGGCGACCATATCGGCACCATCGGATGTAGCGGAGTAGCCAATCAGTTCAGCGTAGATTGTTGCACCACGAGCAACGGCATGCTCGTACTCTTCCAGAACGACCATGGCACCACCACCGGCGATAACAAAACCGTCACGGGTGCTGTCATAGGCACGGGAAGCGCTTTCCGGTGTGTCGTTGTACTTGCTCGACAACGCACCCATGGCATCAAACTGCATGGAGAGCGACCAATGCTCCTCTTCACCACCACCGGCAAAAACGATGTCCTGTTTGCCCCATTGAATCAGTTCCATACCGTGACCAATACAATGTGAACTGGTGGCACAGGCCGACGTCATGGAGTAATTCACGCCCTTGATGCTGAATGGCGTGGCCAGGTTAGCCGATACTGTAGAGCCCATGGTGCGGGTGACGCGGTAAGGGCCAACCTTACGGATACCCTTGGTGCGCAGGATATCGACAGACTCAACTGTATCGCTGGTGGATGCACCGCCGGAACCGGCAACCAGGCCGGTGCGGGGATTGCTCACCATCTCTTCACTCAGGCCCGCATCTTCAATGGCTTCTTTCAGTGAAAGATAGGAATAAGCCGCAGAATCACCCATAAAACGGAAGAGTTTACGGTCGATGTGTTCCGAGAGGTTGATTTGGGGGCGGCCGGCAACATGGCTGCGCATCCCCTGCTCAGCATATTCCGGAATAAAACGGATGCCGGAGCGCTGCTCACGCAATGATGCCAGCACCTCGTCCTTGTTGTTTCCGAGGCAACCAACAATACCAATACCTGTAACTACCACTCGACGCATAACCAGATCTCTGAACAGTTTATTGTTTGTGCTTTGACGTGCCAGTGTACGACAAACACGTTGAATTATTGTTTCAAAAAGAAGTAATGAACCGTCTAAAGGCCCAATTTCCATGAAATTGGCGGTTACTATATAGCAGACGGCAAAAATGGATAAAGAAAAATATCCTTAACTGAGAATCGGTAATCAAATGTCAGAGCCGATTGCCGGCTGACAATGTCGCCAGCCCAGTCGTGTTGATCTCAATCAAGGGATGATGGTGTTTTGGCTTGCTGCACTCTGGGCCACCAGAATTTTGCGGCGGCAGTGGCGAGTGTGACAAGCGCCATCACCGTCGCCAAGAGCCGGGTATCGGGGTAGCGGCTGTCAAAAAAGGGCATATAGACGGCTGCAATGGTTAATAATGCCGCCGAGCTAAACAAGACCGCCGGGCGACGCAACCAGGCAAATGCTTGCACCAGCCAGGCAGACAAGCAAGCCATCAGAATTCCGCAGGCTGACCCCACCAGTACATCGAGTGGCCAGTGGGCACCAACGGCGATACGGCTGGCCGCTGCCAGCAGGGCAAGAGTAAGCAGAGGCATTAGCCCGCGCGGTGGTACAGCCAGAATTACCAGGGTCCAGGCGCCCAGTGCGGTAAACGAATGGCCAGAAGGGAAGCTGTGATGGCGCAATACCGGGCCAATAATCTGAAAACTGTCGGATACCAGTACCGCCGCAGGGCGGGCAGCATCAAACAAGGCTTTGCCGCCGTGCACAAACAGAGTGCCGAGTACCAATAATAACAGGCTGGGGGCGAACAGGGCCGGGCGGAAGCTGGCGACCAGCAACAACAATGACATGGCAAAGACCGTATCGGCGGTGAAGGTCAGATTTGCCCACAAGGCATTGGGGAGCAGGCCAGCATCCTGATTCAGCATCAGAAACAGGGCCGCATTGGTGCCGGTTAAAGCGACCACCAGAGCGAACAGCAATAACAGAGCGGCTGCTACCAGTAATGGCAGCAGATGACGGCGCGCTAGTGGCAAACAGGTATCAGTCATCAAGGGTCTCTGTTGCTGGAGGCGGTGTTTGTTGGGTTGCCGCTGCCGGGTCATGAGTGGAGATCGGTTCGGCGGCCTCGCCTGCGGTGTTATCCGGCCGGCGAATAATAACGATGGGGCCAGACTGGAACAGCAGCTGGTAATCATCGATTTTCTGGACGCGGTCGATCCGGCCAAAACCGATCTCACCGGGCTCCAGTGACCGGCGTGGTGTTACCCGGTCGAGATAGACGTTAAAACTGGGGGTATCAATTGACTGGGTGACCACATCAAGGCCCAGCTGGCGCACAAACATCGCTGCGTCATGAATAGGGCGTTGTTGTGCTTCACTGAAGGCCGGAGCGAATACATACCAGACAAACAGGGTCTGCAGTGCTCCAGTAACCAACAGACCGTGCCAGATAGGCAGACGCTTCCAGAGTATGGCCAGGAGTGAGAGCAGGCCAAACACCGCTGCAATAATGGCAAAATCCTGATTGACGTAGAGAGCGGCACGTTCCGCCGTTTCGATTTCGATCGGATTGGTCAATCCAGCCTTGATCGAAGGGATCAGTAAGGGAAAAGCCGCCATCAGCGCAAAAAACAGCAAGGGCAGTATGGCGACCAGCCAACGGCGACGCAGGTGAAAGCGATAACGGGCCATCAATAACACCAGCGGCGTGCAGCCATACAATATGTAGTGGGGTAATTTGGTGCTGGCAAGGCTGAACAGGATCAGGACAAACAAGAACCAGATCCATAAAAACCGGTTGAGCGGCTCCCGCGTAACACTTGTGATGCTGGGCAGCATACGCAGCAGCAGCGGCCCAAAAGGAGCCAGCACAAAAGGCAATACCAGTGGGTAAAACAACAAGCCACCATCATGACCTTCCATGGCATTGTTAAAGCGATTGACGTTGTGTTTAAAGAAAAAACCGTCAATAAACGCCTGCCCTTGAGCCAGGTATTCGGTGATGTACCAGGGTGCCGCAATAACCAGAAACAACAGCCAGCCCGGTACAAAAAACAGTGCTTTCAGCAGGGCAGTACGCTGGCCACTCCAGAGATAAAAAATCACACTGACCACCAGGGGAATCGCGACGGCGACCGGCCCCTTGGTAAGTACACCCAGTGCCATCAGGGCATAGATACCGTAAAGCACCTGTCGGGTACCGGGGAATTCAGGCTGCACCAGGCTGAGTTGGCTGTGGTGATACATCAACAGCAACGTAGCGGTGAGAATAAGGTTGAGTAACGCATCCGCCGTGGCCACGTGGGAGATCATATTGATGCCGAGGGCGCTGGCACAGATGATGGCAGCGGCGATGCCGGTATCGCGGCTGATATAACGACGCGCAAAGGCAAACACCGACAAAGACCAGCCAATTCCTGCCAGCACAGAAGGCAAGCGGAAAGCCCAGACCTCCGTGCCAAACAGGGATATCGAGATGGCTTGCAGCCAGTAAATCAGGATCGGTTTGTCGAACCGTACCCGGTCGTTCAACCAGGTCGTGATAAAATCGCCACGCTCAAACATGCCGCGAGTGGCTTCACTGAAAGCGCCTTCGTCATGATCAAACAGCAAATAGCCGCCCAGATTAAGGGAAAAAAATCCGATCAGCACGGGCAGCAACCACAGCGGCAACGCTGTGGGGAGTGGTATTTTCATCGCAATCAGCCCTGACTGCTGACGTCGTTATCTGAATTGGCTTCAGGAGTGGATGCTTCAACAATCACCTGGCCGGGAGCCGCCCAGCAGGCTTCCTTGTCGTCGGAAGCGCCATCGCGATTATAGATAATATACTGATGCTGCTGCCGCTGTGATGACTCAAAGTAGGTACGTGAAATGAGCTCAGACATGACGCCGGTGGTAAGGAATTGCAGCGCCGCGATAACACAGACCACCGCGATCAGAAAAAGAGGGCGGCTACCAATATCTTCACCAAAGCCGAACTTGATCACTGCCAGATACATTAATAACAACGTACCAATTGATCCCATGCCCAAACCGATCATGCCAAAAAAGTGGCCTGGACGGGCGCGATAGCGCATAAAAAAGTAAACCGACAACAAATCGAGAATCACCCGGAAAGTACGGGAAATGCCGTATTTGGAGGTACCTGCGGTGCGGGCATTATGGGTAACAACAATTTCACCGATCCGGCTGGGAGGCACAACCGCAGCGACCCAGGCAGGGATAAAGCGGTGCATTTCACCGTACAGGCGTACTTGCTTGATAATGGCAGCCCGATAGACTTTCAGTGAGCAGCCATAGTCATTAATCCGTACACCGGTAATCTTGCCGATCAGGCGGTTGGCGATGCGAGACGGAATTTTGCGCATCACCAGGTCGTCCTTGCGATTTTTACGCCAGCCGGTGAGCAGGTCGAGGTCTTTTTCGATCAGGTGATCAATCATGCGGGGAATATCGGCGGGATCATTTTGCAGGTCACCATCCAGCGTGGCGATCATCTCACCTCGAGCCTCGTCGATGCCCGCCTGCATGGCAGCTGTTTGGCCAAAGTTACGGCGTAATTCAATGACCCGGACATGAGGACCATATTGTTCCGCTTCGCGGTGCAGTGCCTGGGGGGTGCCATCGTTACTGCCATCATCCACCACCAGTAGTTCCCAGTAACCCTGATAGCTGATCAGGGCTTCATGTACCCGGGCAACCATGGGGCCGACATTGTCAATTTCGTTGTACATGGGAATAACGATGGACAAGGACGGCTTGCTACAATCTATCACGGGGTTACCACTCTGCAGACTTTAAAAGTCCGCGGATGATACCCAAAAGCGCCGAGTGATAAAACGAGGCAACCGTTGCATAGATGCAATTAATCTTTCAACACCTGGATACCTAGGTATTTGTACTGCTGCGCCGATTGCCCAAGCGGCTGGTGGCCAGGGTGATTATGGCGGTCAGCAGCAGGGTGCAACCGAGTACAAAGAGATGCAGGTTAACAGCCGCGGCCAGGACTGCTGCGGTGTCCAGTTGCCAGGGCAACAATCCGGCGACAATACCTGCTTCGTAAGTCCCTGCACCTGCGACACCATGAATCGGCAGAATACTGCTGAGCTCTCCGGTACTGGCACCGACCCAGGATTGCCCAAAACTGAGTGTAATAAATTGTTGCAACACCCAAGCGTAAATTGCCAGCTTTAGTACCCAGTTGACCAGCGTCCATAACAAGGCACGAATAAACGGCCAGGGCGACGAAGGCAGGGCCTGCATCAGGTCAGCGAGTTTGTTGGCAACGGAACCCGGGTGACTGGCTAACAGCTGACGGATACGATTCTGTACCGGTAAAACCAATAACGGTAAAACCAGCAAGCCAGCTTGCCACAGCCAGACATGTGCGGGATCAACGGAGATCGGGTTGCCGGGCAGATCACTCAAGGTCCAGACCGCCAGTGCCAGCAAGACATAAAGATCCAGCAGCCGTAGCCATAACAGCGCAGGCAAGCTATGGCGTACCGGGCAGCTGAAATGGGTTTTCATCAGCATCGGGAATGCCGCCTCACCGCTGCGCATGGGCAACAGATTGTTAAAAAAGTTATGTAATACGGTAATGCGGGTCAGCCGCCACCAGTGGCCGTGGCAGTATGAATTAAAAAAGTCGTAGAAGCGGAATGCCCGCAGCAAATAGCTGACCAGCATCAGGGTGACTGCAACGGCCAGCTCTGCCGCCGATATCCGTTGCCAGCTGGCCAGTACTGCGATCCAGCCATAACTGCGTTCAACCACAACGACAAAGACCAGCAGAATGGCGAGGCTTATCCAGAATTTCCACGATCTGAGCAGCATGTAATGACGGTTCCTGTGAGCAAGGCGGGTGAGGTTTGCCGGGGCAGCGATACTTGCGCTGCCGGTGGGGCTTGTCAAGAAAGGCGTGTCCGGGGAGCAGCAAAATTTGCATCCTGGGCAGGCAGGCGGTACTTTCCGCGCAACTGTGTAGTTGGGTGCTGTTGTGAAAATTCTGCTGATTAAAACCTCATCATTGGGGGATGTCTTTCATACCTTGCCTGCCTTGGAAGATGCTCGCCGGGCCTTGCCTGGTTTATCGGTCGACTGGGTGGTCGAGGAGGCTTTTGCAGATATTCCTGCCTGGCATCCGGTGGTCGACAAGGTTATTCCGGTGGCCTGGCGGCGTTGGCGCAAGCAGCCGCTGGCAGCGCATAACCGGGCGGAAATGCGCGCGTTTTACCAGCAAATGAAATCAACCCGGTACGATCTTGTGATGGATGCCCAGGGATTGATTAAAAGTGCGCTGATTACTCGACTGGCGTGTGGTCGCAAAGTAGGGCTGGATCGTCACAGCGCCCGGGAACCTCTGGCAGCACGAGCGTATGACCAGACTCTGTCTGTGGCGCGAGGGGAACATGCCATCCATCGCTTGCGGCGCTTGTTTGCGATGGCACTGGGCTACGATGAAACACAGTACCCCTTCAGCTATGGGGTGGATCGCCATCGCTGGCAGGCTCCGGACATAGAGGCCAGTTATTGGCTGTTTTTACACGGCACAACCTGGGTCACCAAATTGTGGCCGGAGGATTATTGGCGTCAGCTGGCAATGGATGTGGTTGCCAGTGGCCGCCAGGTGGTATTGCCTTGGGGTAATGAAGAAGAACATCAGCGGGCAATGGCCATCGCTGATGGGGTGGAGGGTGTCAGCGTACTACCTCGAATGGGATTGGACTCCTTGACTGCCTATCTGGCTCATGCTGAAGCCATTGTGGGAGTGGATACCGGCTTGAGCCATGTGGCCGCCGCTCTGGAAATTCCGGCAGTGGCTATTTATGGTGCTACCGATGCTTCCCTGACCGGGGCCCTGGGGCCTGCCATGACGGTATTAAAAAGTGATTACTCATGCGCCCCCTGTTTGTCAAAACGCTGCCTGCACCCGGGAAGCGGCGATATTCAGCCGCCGTGTTATCAGCAGATAACTCCTGCAGCAGTGATGCAAGCAGTACTGGCAAGGATGTGAAGGGGGTGGCGACGGCCTGTGGTTGCCTGCCTCAATGGGCATCATGGCAAGTCTCGATTGGCGTCTGTATGGCTTTTTGTGGCATCGTTATTTTTTACCAGAATATGTCAGCCGGAGGGCTACCATGACAGCGCAAACCATAGAGATTGCTGATCTGTATTTGTATCCGGTCAAATCCTGTGCCGGCTATCGGGTTGATCGTCTGACCTTTGATCATCAAGGGCCGGTAGGAGATCGTCGCTATATGATTGTTGATCCGGAAGGTGAGTTTTTGACTCAGCGCCGGTTGCCTGTGATGGCGAGTATCCAGACCCGGTTGCAGCAAGGTGTGCTGACTCTGGGGATGGATGGAATGGAAGACCTGGTGGTTGATCCTCCCAGTGCCAGTAGTCGGCAGCTGACCGTTTCTGTCTGGTCGGACAAGGCGAAAGCACTGGATTGCGGAGATCTGGCGGCCAACTGGCTGACGGAAGTATTGGGCAAACCGGCACGACTGGTGTTTATGCCGCCCGAGAGTCATCGTCAGGTCGACCGGGGGTGTGCCAGCGTCGGACAGTGGGTTGGTTTTGCTGATGGTTTCCCTTTGTTGGTGACCAGTGAGGAGTCCTTGGCGACCTTGAGTCAAAGTGCTGGGCTGGACATCGATATGCTGCGCTTTCGGCCCAATGTGGTGGTACGGGGTGGGGAGGCATTTGCAGAGCAGCAATGGCAGGCTTTGACTCATGATGAAGGGCAGTTGTTACTGGTCAAACCCTGTGAACGTTGTGTGATACCGACTCGAGACCTTCTGACCCAACAGCGCCAGCCTGACGTTGTGGCGGCTTTGAAGCAGCATTGCCTGATTGATCGACGCTTGATATTTGGACAAAACGCGCTGGTTGAGCGGATTAAGGTGTTGGCGGCAGGGGATTCACTGGCTGTCGTGGTGGCCTGATGGTGTGGCGTTTGGCAACTTTGTCCGCTGTTGCGGGTGAGCACTGAGCTGACGAGGGTGAAATTTGCGACTTTAGTGTCATCAGCACGATGGATGAAAGGTGAAATACGATGAGCCTGCCGGGAAGTTTCTTCTGGATATCTGTTTTTTCTCGCTATGTTATATAGCCATTGGTCGGCTTTACTTTTGTCTGGCTGATATAAAAAGTATTAAAGCCGGTCTGTTGATATGGCCAGTCAGTGGCGTTCATATACGACCAAGATCTATAAAGAAAATATCAATTATTGAAAATTCTTATTGAATCAATAGGTGTTTTTATTAATGAGAGTGCTGATTCTGGTGTAGGGAAAACGATTATATGAGAAGTTTGTTTGCATAAAAAAAGCCGCTATTAAGCGGCTTTTTTTATTGCTATGAAAATCAGGCTGGGTAATCCCGACGCTGATGTCCAGTGTATAGCTGACGCGGACGACCAATACGGTAGTCGCTGCTGATCATTTCATTCCAGTGGGCAATCCAGCCTGGCGTACGGCCAGTGGCAAAGATAACCGTGAACAGTTCGGTTGGAATGCCGATTGCCTTGAGGATGATGCCAGAGTAGAAATCGACGTTTGGATACAGGCCACGTTTGATGAAGTATTCATCTTCGGTAGCGATTTTTTCCAGTTTCATGGCGATTTTCAGCATTGGATCATCTTCCATGCCGAGTTCTGCCAATACTTCGTCGCAGGTTTGTTTCATCACCTTGGCGCGAGGATCGAAGTTTTTGTATACGCGGTGACCAAAGCCCATCAGGCGGAAAGGATCTTCCTTGTCTTTGGCACGTGCAATAAACTTGTCGATGTTGGATTCATCACCAATCTCGGCCAGCATGTGCAGTACTGCTTCGTTGGCGCCGCCGTGTGCCGGGCCCCAAAGTGCCGCAATACCGGCAGCAATACAGGCAAACGGGTTGGCACCGGTAGAGCCGGCCAGGCGTACAGTCGAAGTGGAAGCGTTTTGTTCATGATCGGCATGGAGCAGGAAGATGCGGTCCATGGCCTTGGCCAGGATTGGGCTGATTTCCCGATCTTCGCATGGTGTATTGAACATCATGTGAAGGAAGTTTTCGGAATAGCTCAGATCATTGCGCGGATACATGAATGGCTGGCCGATGGAATATTTGTAAACCATAGCTGCCAAAGTTGGCATTTTCGCAATCAGGCGATGCGCGGAAATGACGCGGTGCTTGTCATCATGAATATCAAGTGAGTCGTGATAGAACGCAGACAGGGCGCTCACTACGCCACACATGATGGCCATGGGGTGGGCATCGCGGCGAAAACCGTTAAAGAAATGGCTCAGCTGCTCATGAACCATGGTGTGGTTCTTGATTGTGCTGACGAAGGTTTCTTTTTCGGCTGGTGATGGCAGTTCGCCGTGCAGCAACAGGTAGCAGGTTTCCAGGTAATCGGATTTCTCTGCCAGTTGCTCAATAGGGTAGCCGCGGTGCAGTAAAACACCGGCATCACCATCAATATAGGTAATCTTGGATTCTGTGGCTGCTGTGGATACGAAACCAGGGTCGTAAGTAAACAGGCCTTTGCCAGTCAGGCTACGAACGTCAACAACATCCGGCCCCAAGGTTCCTTCATATACAGGTAATTCCAGGGATTCTTTAATGCCATCGACCGTTAGTATTGCTTTTTTGTCAGCCATGGATAGGCCTCCTGCTGTTCAAATTAAGCCCAGTAATTAAGGCGTTACCTCTAATTAAGGGGGTTCACTATAGGTTGTGAACTCATTTTGTCAATTACCATGGGGTCGAGCATATTTTTCTGTTTCGACAGGGTATATTCCCCGATTCAGACACGCTGAGTCTGGGCATCGTGTAAACACTACATACCATAGTAGTAAACTCAAGGTGCTAAGTGTTTGTAAAAGAGAAGGTGCATGACTATAATTTGTCGCGGTCTTAAAACTTGTGCAAGAGTTGTACAGGTTGGGACCGTCTTCTTGAGCCCGCGCTCGCTCCCCGTTTTGCGGGTAGTGAGCCCATAAGAGAGTGTAAAGAGCCGTGAATAGCAATAGACCTACAAACTTGGATATTACTACTATTGAGCTCCCTCTTCCCGCCAAAGCATCCATTATCCATCGTATCTCCGGTCTCATCCTGTTCTTCGCTGTCGCATTTATGCTGGCTGCGTTGGCAGAGTCACTGGAGTCTGCGGAAGGCTTCGCCAATTTGACGAGCGCATTTGATAACGGAATAGTCAAGTTCATCGCCTGGGGCATTTTGTCTGCGTTGGGTTACCACTTTGTGGCAGGTATCAAACACCTGTTGATGGACATGGGAATTGGTGAAAGCAAAGAAGGTGGACGTACTGCTGCCATTATTACTCTGGTACTTGGTGCGATCGTGATTCTTCTGGCAGGAGTTTGGGTATGGTAGCAAGTGTTACAAATCTTGGCCGTAGTGGCCTTTATGACTGGGTAGTACAGCGAACTAGTGCTGTTGTGCTGGCCCTCTATACACTGTTTCTTGTGGGCTTTCTGGTGGCTTCACCAGATTTGCAGTTCGCTCAGTGGCAGGGATTGTTTGCTCAGACCTGGATGAAAGTATTCAGTATGGCCGCCCTGATATCTATTTGTGCACATGCCTGGGTTGGTATGTGGACCATTTCAACCGACTACCTTAAAAATACTGGTGTACGTTTCTTGTTCCAGCTGGTGTGTGTCGGCTTTTTGTTTGTTTACCTCGTTTGGGGTATCGATATCCTCTGGAGCGTGTGAGTTATGTCATCAATCAGAACCATTTCGTTTGATGCCATCGTGATCGGTGGTGGTGGTGCTGGCATGCGTGCCGCTCTGCAGCTGACCGAAGCGGGTATCAAAACCGCGTGTGTGACCAAGGTTTTTCCAACCCGTTCCCACACTGTGTCAGCACAGGGTGGTATTACTTGTGCCATTGCTTCCGATGATCCCAATGATGACTGGCGCTGGCATATGTACGATACCGTCAAGGGCTCCGATTATATCGGTGACCAGGATGCTATCGAGTACATGTGTTCAGTCGGTCCTCAGGCTGTGTTCGAACTGGAGCACATGGGTTTGCCTTTCTCTCGTACATCAGAAGGTCGAATCTATCAGCGTCCATTTGGTGGACAGTCCAAGGACTTTGGTAAGGGTGGTCAGGCTGCTCGTACCTGTGCTGCGGCAGACCGTACCGGTCATGCCCTGTTGCATGCCTTGTATCAAGGCAACCTGAAAGGCGGCACTACCTTCCTGAATGAATGGTATGCCGTTGATCTGGTGAAAAATTCCAAGGGTCAGGTCGCTGGTGTGATCGCCATTGAAATTGAAACGGGTGAAACGCTCTATATCAAAGCCAAGGCGACAGTGCTGGCAACCGGTGGTGCAGGACGTATCTATCAGTCCACAACCAATGCCCTGATCAATACCGGTGACGGTGTTGGTATGGCGATCCGTGCTGGTGTGCCAATGCAGGATATGGAAATGTGGCAGTTCCACCCAACCGGTATTGCCGGAGCGGGTGTACTGGTTACTGAAGGCTGTCGTGGTGAAGGTGGTTACCTGATCAACAAGGACGGTGAACGTTTCATGGAGCGTTATGCTCCAAACGCCAAGGACCTTGCTGGTCGTGACGTTGTTGCCCGTTCCATGGTACTGGAAATCCTGGGTGGCCGTGGCTGTGGTGAAGATGGCGATCACGTATTCCTGAAGCTGGATCATCTGGGTGAAGAAACCCTGAATGCCAAGCTGCCAGGGATTCTGGAACTGTCTCGCACCTTCGCCCACGCTGACCCTGTGAAAGAGCCAATCCCGGTGGTTCCAACCTGTCACTATATGATGGGTGGTGTACCGACCAATATTGGTGGCCAGGCCTTGACCGTTGACGAAAACGGCAATGACGTTGTTATTGAAGGTCTGTATGCCGCGGGTGAAATCGCCTGTGTTTCGGTTCACGGTGCCAACCGTCTGGGTGGTAACTCACTGCTGGATCTGGTGGTGTTTGGCCGTGCTGTTGGTTTGCAGGTTGAACAAAGCTTCCGCGATGGATTTGAATCAGTTGATGCATCGGAAGCCGATGTTGAAGCGGCAATGGCGCGTTTGAATCGTCTGAACAACTCCACCAAAGGTGAGAGTGTGGCTGACGTGCGCGCAGACCTGCAAAAAACCATGCAATTGTACTTCGGTGTATTCCGCGAAGGCCCAAGCATGGAGAAAGGTCTGGCAATGTTGGATGAGCTGGGTGTTCGCGTCAAGAACACTGTGCTGGCCGACAAGAGTGGTGCTTTCAATACGGCACGTATTGAAGCCCTGGAGCTGGATAACCTGTTCGAAACAGCCTATGCAACTGCGGTTGCGGCTATTGAGCGTAAGGAATCCCGCGGTGCACACGCCCGTAACGACTTCACTGAACGTGATGACGAAAACTGGTTGTGCCACTCCTTGTACTTCCCGCAAACCAAGACGATTGGCAAGCGCGCAGTGAACTTCGCTCCCAAGACCATGGAAGCGTTCCCACCGAAAATCCGTACCTATTAATGGGAGGTATGCAATGCTGGTAAGTATATATCGCTACAACCCAGAAAAGGATTCTGCGCCTTACATGCAGGATTACGATATCACCGTTCCTGGCGGCAAAGATGTCATGGTTCTGGATGTCTTGGCTCTGGTGAAAGAACAGGATTCAAGCCTGGCTTATCGCCGCTCTTGTCGTGAAGGTGTCTGTGGCTCTGACGGCATGAACATTAACGGCAAGAACGCGTTGGCCTGTATCACTCCGCTTTCCGAAGCGACCAACGGCAAGATGGACAAGCTGGTATTGCGCCCGCTGCCCGGTATGCCGGTCATTCGTGACCTGGTGATTGATATGGCCATGTTCTACACCCAGTATGAGCGCATCAAGCCGTTCTTGCTGAATAATCGACCTGCGCCTGCGATCGAACGTTTGCAGACGCCGGAAGAGCGCGAGAAGCTGGATGGTCTGTACGAATGTATTCTGTGTGCCTGCTGCTCAACGGCTTGTCCGTCGTTCTGGTGGAATCCGGATAAATTTGTTGGCCCGTCCGGTCTGTTGCAGGCATACCGCTTCTTGGCGGATAGCCGTGATACCGCAACAGCAGAGCGTCTGAGTGATCTGTCTGATCCATTCAGTGTGTTCCGTTGTCGGGGTATTATGAATTGTGTCAATGTATGTCCAAAAGGTCTTAACCCGACCCGCGCAATTGGTCATATCCGCAACATGCTGTTGAACCAACAGGTTTAATCGGCAACTGGCCTGCATCCCGTATGATACGGGGTGCTGGTTAGACGTAAGTGGGCTGGACACACAGTCTGTTTTCGTGAAAAATTTTTTAAAATCACGCCCACAAAGCGTGATTTTACGAATTTAATAATGCAATTGAGGGATCAGGGTATTCCTGATTCACCTCAGAGGCCTTGCGACCTATCAGTCGGCCCTCTAACTCGTCTGGCAGTGCTAGAGTCGGTGCAAAATACTCTGTGGGTGATCTCCTCAATGTTTACAGGAACAGGGTGATCGTACATGCACGAGCAAACAATGGAGCAGCTATGGAGCACCTCCCAGTTAGCGGGTGGTAACGTTGCTTACATAGAAGAGCTCTATGAAGCCTATCTTAAGGATCCTGGTGAGGTACCTGAAGAGTGGCGTAATTATTTTGATCAACTTCCAAGGGCCGACGAAAGCGTTACCGTCGACACTCCCCACAAAGCGATCCGTGAACAGTTTCTGCTCATTTCAAAAAATCAGCATCGTAACCGTCCGGTTTCCCAAGGCAGTGTCAGTACTGAATATGAGCGTAAACAGGTTCAGGTACTGCAACTGATCAATGCCTATCGTGGCCGTGGTCACCAGCATGCCTCTCTGGATCCACTGGGTTTGATGGAACGACAAAATGTTCCCGACCTGGATCTGCATTTCCATGGCTTGTCGAAAGCGGATCTGGATACCAAATTCCAGACTGGTACCCTGTTTATGGGCCAGGAAGAAGCAACGCTGAAAGAAATTATCGATGTGCTCGAAGCAACCTACTGCGGTACCGTAGGCTCCGAGTTCATGCACATTGTTAACACCGCAGAGCAACGCTGGTTCCAGCAACGACTGGAAAGTGCACGTGCCCACCCCAAATACAGTGATGAAGTCAAACTGCATTTGCTGGAGCGTCTGGTTGCAGCTGAAGGCCTGGAAAAATACCTGGGTTCCCGTTACCCGGGCGTCAAGCGTTTTGGTCTTGAAGGTGGTGAGTCACTGATTCCTCTGATGGATGAACTGATTCAGCGTTTCGGCTCATACGGTGCCAAAGAAATTGTTATTGGTATGGCGCACCGTGGTCGTCTGAATACCCTGATCAACACCTTGGGTAAAAAAGCGTCCGATCTGTTTGATGAGTTCGAAGGCAAGTCTGAATACCAGTCACATGGTGACGTAAAATACCACCAGGGCTTCTCATCCAATGTGATGACCTCTGGCGGTGAAGTACACCTGGCGCTGGCGTTTAACCCGTCTCACCTGGAAATCGTATCGCCGGTTGTTGAGGGTTCTGTTCGTGCCCGTCAGGATCGTCGTGGTGATAAAGCCGGTGAACTGGTGGTTCCTATTTCCATGCATGGTGATGCTGCATTTGCAGGTCAGGGTGTGGTGATGGAAACCTTCCAGCTGTCCCAGACCCGGGCTTACAAAACCGGTGGTACGATTCATATCGTAATCAATAACCAGGTAGGCTTTACTACTTCCAAACGTGAAGATGTTCGTTCTACTGAATATTGTACCGACGTTGCCAAGGTTATCGAAGCACCGATTCTGCACGTGAATGGTGATGATCCGGAAGCTGTACTGTTTGCTGCACAGCTGGCCGCTGATTACCGTCGTGAATTCAAGAAAGACGTTGTGATTGATATGGTTTGTTATCGCCGTCGTGGCCATAACGAAGCGGATGAGCCATCCGGTACCCAGCCAATCATGTACGCACAAATCAAGAAGCAGAAAACAACCCGCGAATTGTATGCGGCGAAGTTGATTGCTGATGGCGTTATTACTACTGAAGACGCAAAAGAGCTGGAAGAAGAATATCGCCGTGCTCTGGATGAAGGCCGCCACGTGGTAAAAAGCCTGGTCAAAGAGCCTAACAAGGAATTGTTCGTCGACTGGACACCGTATCTGGGTCATGAGTGGACAGCCACTGCTGATACCTCCTTTGATCTGGCAGCCCTGCAAGAGCTGTCCGCCAAGTTGCTGGAAATACCGGAAGGTTTTGCCGTTCAGCGTCAGGTTGGCAAGATTCTGGAAGACCGTGGCCGCATGGGAGTTGGTGCATCGCCGATCAACTGGGGCTACGCTGAAACCATGGCGTACGCAACCTTGCTGAAAGAAGGTTATCCAGTACGGATTACCGGGCAGGACGTTGGCCGGGGAACTTTCTCACACCGTCACGCCGTTCTGCACAATCAGAAAGACGCCAGTCGTTATATCCCTTTATGTCATGTCAGTGACGATCAACCATCCTTTGATCTGTACGACTCCTTGCTGTCTGAAGAAGCCGTATTGGCCTTTGAATATGGTTATTCCACGACAACACCGGGTGGACTGGTGGTCTGGGAAGCCCAGTTTGGTGATTTTGCCAATGGTGCCCAGGTAGTCTTTGACCAGTTTATTTCCAGTGGTGAGCATAAATGGGGCCGTTTGTGCGGCTTGACCATGCTGCTGCCACATGGCTATGAAGGTCAGGGACCTGAACACTCATCTGCGCGCCTGGAACGTTATTTGCAATTGTGCGCAGAGCATAACGTCCAGATTTGTATTCCTTCTACGCCAGCACAGGTTTATCACATGCTGCGTCGTCAGGTGATTCGTCCGGTGCGTAAACCTCTGGTGGTTATGTCTCCGAAAAGCCTGCTGCGCCACAAACTGGCAACCAGCACGCTGGAAGAGCTGGCCGATGGTCACTTCCAGACGGTTATCGATGAGATTGATGAGCTGGATCCGCAGTCAGTACGCCGTGTGTTGTTGTGTTCAGGCAAGGTGTATTACGACCTGCTGGAACGTCGTCGCGCGGAAGAGATCAAGGATATTGCCATTGTTCGTATCGAGCAGCTGTATCCGTTCCCACATGACGATCTGAAGGCCATTCTGTCTTTGTATCCGAATATGGAAGAAATCTTCTGGGTACAAGAAGAACCTAAAAACATGGGTGCCTGGTACAACAGCCAGCATTACATGCTACGTGCCATTAACAGCCTTAAGCCGGGAATGACACTGAACTACGCCGGACGTGCTGCTTCTGCTTCACCAGCTGCTGGCTATATGGCGCTGCACCTTGCGCAGCTTGAACAATACATTAGTGAAGCTCTGGATCTGCAGGGCTAACCGACGGAATTCTTAAGGAAACAATAATGAGCATCGAAATCAAGGCCCCGACTTTTCCGGAATCAGTTGCTGATGGCACGGTAGCAACCTGGCACAAACAGCCTGGTGAACCAGTTGAGCGTGATGAATTGCTGGTTGATATCGAAACCGACAAAGTCGTTCTGGAAGTAGTCGCTCCTGCGAACGGTACATTGAAAGAAGTCTTCAAAAACGAAGATGATGTTGTACTGAGTGATGAAGTGCTGGCTATTTTTGTTGCTGGCGACGTTGCAGCTCCGGCACCTGCCGCAGAAGCCGCACCTGCTGAGGCTGCCCCTGCAGTAGCAGACGCCGGTGATCTGATCATGAGCCCGGCCGCCCGCAAGATTGCAGAAGAAAACGGTGTTGCAGGCGCAGACATCAAGGCTACCGGCAAAGACGGTCGTATTACCAAGGAAGATGTTGTTAATCACCTGAAATCGGCACCAGCCAAACCGGCTGCTCCAGCGCCAGCTCCGGCTGCTGCTCCAGTGGCTGCCCCGATTGCTGGTGAGCGTATCGAAAAACGCGTTCCAATGACCCGTCTGCGTGCCACTATCGCCAAGCGTCTGGTTGAAGCACAACAAAGCGCTGCGATGCTGACTACGTACAACGAAGTCAACATGAAGCCAGTGATGGAACTGCGCAAGATGTACAAAGACCAGTTCGAGAAAGTACATGGCCAAAAACTGGGCTTTATGTCTTTCTTCGTCAAGGCGGCAACTGAAGCTTTGAAACGCTTCCCTGCGGTTAACGCATCGCTTGACGGCAATGACATGGTTTACCATGGCTATCAGGATATCGGTGTTGCCGTATCCACAGAGCGCGGTCTGGTTGTTCCTGTGTTGCGCGATACAGACAGCATGGGCCTGGCAGAAATCGAAGGTACCATCGGTGACTTCGCCAAGCGTGGCCGTGACGGCAAACTGGGTATCGAAGACATGCAGGGTGGTACGTTCACCATCACCAACGGTGGTGTATTCGGTTCCCTGATGTCTACGCCAATTCTGAACCCACCGCAAACCGCTATTATGGGTATGCACAAGATTCAGGATCGTCCGATGGCTGTTAATGGCCAGGTTGAAATCCTGCCAATGATGTATCTGGCGCTGTCTTATGACCACCGCATGATTGATGGCAAGGAAGCAGTTCAGTTCCTGGTGACCATCAAGAACTTGCTGGAAGATCCTGCACGTATGTTGCTGGACGTATAATCGACAATTTAAGGATTATTGGTAATGAGCAAAAAATTTGATGTAGTCGTAGTAGGTGGTGGTCCTGGTGGATACGTTGCTGCTATCCGTTGTGCCCAGCTGGGTCTGAAAACCGCTTGTATCGACAAGTGGCTGAGCAAGGAAGGCAAAGGCGTCTTTGGTGGTACCTGTCTGAACGTGGGTTGTATCCCGTCCAAGGCACTGCTGGACACTTCGCACAAGTATGAAGAAGCCAAGCACGATTTTGACCTGCACGGTATCAGCACCGGTGAAGTGTCTGTTGACATTGCGACCATGTTGGCACGCAAGGACAAGATTGTTAAAAACCTGACCATGGGTGTTGCTGCCCTGTTCAAGGCCAATGGTGTGACTGGTCTGGAAGGTGTAGGTAAAGTACTGGCTGGCAAAAAAGTGGAATTCACCCCTCATGGTGGTGACGCTGAACTGCTTGAAGCGGAACATATCATCATCGCGACCGGTTCTGTTCCTGTGAACATTCCGCCAACGCCTCTGACTGAAGACATCATTGTTGATTCAACCGGTGCGCTGGAATTCAAAGACGTTCCTGCTCGTCTGGGCGTGATTGGTGCTGGTGTTATCGGTTTGGAACTGGGCTCTGTCTGGGGCCGTCTGGGCGCCAAGGTGACCGTTCTGGAAGCCCAGGACAAGTTCCTGCACGTGGCTGATCAGGCTGTTGCGAAAGAAGCTCAGAAACTGTTCACAAAACAGGGTATGGACATTCGTCTAGGTGCCCGTGTGACCGGTTCTGAGGTAAAAGATGGTGCTGTTGCTGTCACTTTCCAGGAAGGTGGCGAAGAGAAGACCGAAACGTTCGACAAATTGATCGTTGCGGTTGGTCGCAAGCCATACACTGATGATCTGTTGGCTGGCGACTGTGGCGTCAATATGGATGAGCGTGGCTTTATTCATGTCGACGAAGCGTGCAAAACCGACGCGCCTGGAATCTGGGCGATTGGTGACGTGGTTCGTGGCCCTATGCTGGCGCACAAGGCATCTGAAGAGGGTGTTATGGTTGCCGAGCGTATCCACGGTCACAAAGCACAGGTTAACTATGACGTGATTCCTTCGGTCATTTATACCAACCCTGAAATTGCCTGGGTTGGTAAAACCGAGGAAGAAGTCAAGGCTGATGGTGAAGCGTACAATGTAGGTACTTTCCCATTCGCCGCCAATGGCCGTGCGATGGCTGGTAACCAGACTGATGGTTTTGTCAAGGTGATTGCCAGTGCCGAGACAGATCGTATTCTGGGAGCCAGTGTGATTGGACCAAGTGCTGGTGATATCTGTCAGCAAGTGGTTGTAGCGATGGAATTCGGTTCCAGTGCAGAAGATGTCGGTATGATGGTTTTTGCCCATCCGACAGTATCTGAAGCGCTTCATGAAGCCGCATTGTCTGTCAACAATGCAGCAATTCATAAAGCGAATCGTCGCCCGAAGAAAAAGTAAGACCGAGGTAAGGCCCAGGCCCGGTTAGTCCGGGCCTTTGTTTATCTAGCTGAACACTTCGCACTCTGTGCTTTGCACACAAGTTGTTCGGCATCCGACAAATTAAAAATAAATAGGACAAAAGCGATGAACCTTCACGAATATCAGGGTAAACAGCTTTTTGCTCAGTACGGTTTGCCAGTCTCAAAAGGTGTGGCAGCCAAAACAGCAGCAGAAGCAGCAGCAGCAGCTGATGAAATCGGCGGTGACCGTTGGGTTGTCAAAGCCCAGGTACATGCAGGTGGGCGCGGTAAAGCCGGCGGTGTCAAGCTGGTGACCTCCAAGGATGAAATTACTGCCTTTGCCGATCAATGGCTGGGCAAGAATCTGGTAACTTACCAAACGGATGAAAATGGCCAACCCGTCAGTTGTATTCTGGTTGAGACCTGTACTGACATAGCACAAGAGCTGTATTTAGGAGCGGTTGTTGACCGTTCAACCCGACGTATTGTTTTCATGGCATCGACCGAAGGTGGTGTGGAAATCGAGAAGGTTGCAGAAGAAACTCCAGAAAAAATCCTCAAGGCAACGATTGATCCACTGGTTGGCGCACAGCCTTACCAGGGTCGCGAGCTGGCATTCAAGCTGGGCCTGAAAGGCGATCAGATCAAACAGTTCACCAAAATCTTTATTGGTCTGGCCAAATTGTTTGCTGACAAGGATCTGGCATTGCTGGAAGTGAACCCGCTGGTTATCACTACTGATGGCGATTTGCACTGTCTGGATGCGAAACTGAACATCGATAGTAACGCGGTATATCGTCATAAGGATCTGCAAGAAATGCATGATCCTTCCCAGGAAGATGAGCGCGAAGCACATGCTGCCAAATGGGAGCTGAACTATGTTGCTCTGGATGGTGATATCGGTTGTATGGTGAATGGTGCAGGTCTGGCCATGGGCACCATGGATATCGTCAAGTTGCATGGCGGCAACCCTGCCAACTTCCTGGACGTAGGTGGCGGTGCTACCAAAGAACGCGTTGTTGAAGCGTTCAAGATCATCCTCTCTGATGATTCTGTCAAAGCAGTATTCATCAACATCTTCGGCGGTATTGTCCGTTGCGACATGATTGCAGAAGGCGTTATCGGTGCGGTCAAGGAAGTTGGCGTCAAGGTACCTGTTGTTGTTCGCCTGCAAGGCAACAATGCAGCACAAGGCACCAAGGTTCTGTCTGAAAGTGGCCTGAACATCATAGCTGACACCGATCTGACTGGCGCAGCACAGAAAGTTGTTGCCGCAGCAGCTGGCAAATAAGGGGTAATCATGAGCGTTTTAATCAATAAAGATACAAAAGTTATTTGTCAGGGTTTTACTGGTGCCCAAGGTACCTTCCACTCTGAACAGGCGATTGAATACGGCACCCAAATGGTCGGTGGTGTAACCCCGGGCAAGGGTGGCCAGACTCATCTTGGCCTGCCAGTGTTTAACACTGTGGCTGAAGCCGTTGAATCTACTGGTGCAGAAGCGTCTGTTATCTACGTACCAGCACCTTTCTGTAAAGATTCAATCCTGGAAGCCGCTAACGCTGGTATCAAACTGATCGTTTGTATCACGGAAGGCATCCCGACGCTGGATATGCTGGATGCCAAGGTTAAATGTGACGAGCTGGGTGTACGCCTGATCGGACCTAACTGCCCTGGGGTTATCACTCCAGGAGAGTGCAAAATTGGTATTATGCCAGGTCATATCCACTTGCCAGGCAAAGTCGGTATTGTTTCCCGTTCCGGTACCCTGACATACGAAGCGGTCAAGCAAACAACCGATTATGGTTTTGGTCAGTCTACCTGTGTTGGTATTGGTGGAGATCCGATTCCGGGTACCAACTTCATCGACGTACTGGAATTGTTCCAGAACGATCCGCAGACTGAAGCCATCGTAATGATTGGTGAGATCGGTGGTACTGCTGAAGAAGAAGCGGCTGCCTACATCAAGGCCAATGTTACCAAGCCAGTGGTTTCCTATATCGCCGGTGTGACGGCACCTGCAGGCAAGCGTATGGGTCATGCTGGTGCCATTATCTCTGGTGGCAAGGGTACCGCAGATGAAAAATTTGCCGCACTGCAAGACGCTGGTGTGACTACCGTACGCAGCCTGGCTGACATCGGTATGGCTCTGAAAGAAAAAACCGGCTGGTAAACAAGCATAAGCCTGTTGTTTGAGCAGCCATAAAAGAACCCGCTTCGGCGGGTTTTTTTATGGCTGTTTCATACTCAAATGATGCCAGATCATCTTGATGGAAAGCCGTTTTATAAAAGAAATCGACATGGCATACACCAATCTGACAACAGTTGGTTATAGACCAAGGTGTGATCCCCCTTGGTCGAATAGCTGCAAGAATGAGCCATCGCTTATGCTATCCCCCGACAGTCAAGGGGGAAGACTAATGACATATCAACAACAATATACACAGTCCATCAATGATCCCGAAGGTTTCTGGGCAGAACAAGCCGGTAAAATACAATGGTTCAAAGCACCGGATGTTATTTTAAGCAAGGATGAGAATGGCATAGACCGCTGGTTTGCCGATGGTGAACTGAATACCGCGTATCTGGCTCTTGATTATCATGTTTTGAAAGGGCGCGGCGATCAGTTAGCCCTGATTTATGATTCTCCCGTTACGAACACCAAACGTTCTTATACCTATAAAGAGCTCACATCGGCAGTGGCCCGCTTTGCTGGCTTGCTGAAAGCTCAAGGCGTTGAAAAAGGCGACCGGGTTGTTATTTATATGCCGATGGTGCCAGAAGCCGCCATTGCCATGTTGGCCTGTGCGCGTCTGGGTGCTATTCACTCTGTCGTATTTGGTGGCTTTGCCGCCAATGAGCTGGCTGTACGGATTGACGATGCCGCACCGAAGGTCGTTGTGTCGGCCTCATGTGGTATTGAAGTAAGTAAAATCATTGAATACAAACCGATTCTTGATGCAGCCATCGATATTGCTGAACACAAGCCATCGTGCTGCATTATCCTGCAACGGGATTTATGCCGTTGTGAACTGAATGATCAATACGATATTGACTGGGAAGTCGGTGTCGCTGCGGCAGAGCCTGCTGACTGCACCCCGGTATTGGCGACGGATCCTTTGTACGTACTCTATACCTCGGGTACTACAGGTAAGCCGAAAGGTGTGGTTCGGGATAATGGTGGCCACGCGGTTGCCATGAAATACAGTATGGAAGTCGTTTACGACATGCAGATTGGTGATGTCTTCTGGGCAGCATCGGATGTTGGTTGGGTCGTGGGTCATTCCTATATGGTTTATGCCCCGTTGCTGGCTGGTTGTACGACCGTGTTTTATGAAGGCAAACCCGTACGGACACCGGATGCCGGCGCGTTCTGGCGGGTATGTGAAGAATATGGTGTCAAAGGGCTGTTTGCAGCACCAACCGCGTTCCGTGCCATCCGCAAGGAAGACCCGGATTGTCTGCTGGCACAGCAATACGACCTCAGCAAGTTGCAAACCGTGTTTATGGCCGGTGAGCGGCTGGACCCACCGACGTATGACTGGGTGATGGAACATATCAAGCGGCCGATTGTGGATCACTGGTGGCAGACCGAGACAGCCTGGGCTATCGCTGGTAATCATATGGGGCTTGAGCCTGCTGAGGTAAAAGCAGGTTCTGTGACCCGTCCATCACCGGGATTCAATGTGCAGATTCTGGACTCACGGGGCAATCCGGTTGCTGGTAACGAGCAGGGCAGCATTGCGCTTAAACTGCCATTGCCGCCGGGATGTTTGCCAACCATCTGGGGTAATCATGACCGCTTTGTTGCTGGATACCTGCGTACCTTTGAAGGCTATTACGTGACCGGTGACGGTGGTTATCTGGATGAAGATAACTACCTGTTTGTACTCGGCCGTACTGACGACATCATTAACGTTGCCGGACACCGTTTGTCGACAGGTGAAATGGAAGAGGTCGTGGCTGGGCACTCAGCAGTGGCGGAGTGTGCTGTTATTGGCCAAACCAGTGACTTGAAAGGTGAAGAGCCGCTGGGCCTGATCCTGCTTAAAGATGGTATCGACGTTGACGAAGGTGAGTTGCAGCGTGAGCTGGTGAAACGTGTTCGTGACCAGATTGGTGCGGTCGCCAGTTTCAAACATGCGGTTGTTGTACAGCGTTTGCCAAAAACCCGTTCCGGCAAAATCTTGCGTAAGATTTTGCGGAATATTGCCAACAATGAAGATTACACCGCGCCATCGACAATCGATGATCCGGCATGCCTGGCCGAAATCGAAACCACCCTGAAAGAAAAAGGCGTCAGGAAATAAAAGCAGGAACTTAATCTGATTAGTGAGTCATATCATTGTGACCCGGGCTGTTCTGCAGCCCGAATATCACGCTCTCTCACTCTCTGATCTTGAATTTTACCGGGCCCTGAGGCCCGGTTTTTTTATGCCCGCAATTCCCGGCTCGCCAGGTTATTCAGCGTCCGGCAGTACGCCATCTTGTGGCTTGATGATAAGAACATCACAGGCAATCTTGTCGACCAGCTGCTCAGCCGTGTTACCAATAAATACACCAGAAATACCACTGCGTCCGATGGACCCGACGACCAATACATCCGCGGCGATGGTTGCTGCGGTCTCGGCAACAACGATGTCGGTTTCTCCTTCCACAATATGCACATGATCGGTGTTGATATTGTATTTTTTCGCCAACTGTTCGCAGGCATCTTTGTGCTGCTCGGTGATATAGGCCTGAATATCATCCGGGGCAGTGACTTCGGGCACCATGGCGAAGGCAAGATCCACTTGAGGGAAAGCGTTGACCATATGCAGGTCGGTTTCAAAATGGTCGGCCAGATGTTCTGCATAGGCGAGGATATTGTCGTTGATGCGCTGATGGCCTTCATCCGTTGAGGTCGCATCAATCGCTGCCAGAATGCGGTTTTGTTTCCATGATGCCGGGGACTTGACCAGTAAGACCGGCGCCGGACAATGGCGCATCAGATTCCAGTCGGTATTGGTAAACAAACGGTCGATCAGATTATGGGGCTGGGTTCCCTTGATAACCAGGTCGTAGTCGGTTGTACGGACAGATTCGATGACGGCTTCGTGCAGATGCTTGTTCCAATGTACTTCCGTACGAACCTTGAGACCACGTTCTTCCACTTCTGGTACAAAACTTTCAATCCAGCGGTTGGTCGCTTCTATGCGTGCCCGCCGGATCTGTTGTTTGGTTTCTTCTTCCAGATAAGGACTTTCACCGCAATAAGGTTCGTAGACAGAGGCCAGTAAACACACATCAGCCTTCAGTACTTCGGCTAACCAGAGTGCCTTGTTCAGTGCCGTTTGTTCTGGGTGGTCAGAGTCCAGTACGACCAGCAAATGATTGATGTTCAGCATAACGGCGTCTCCCGTGTGATTGATGTGCAAGCAGCGATCATACCGTGACAGACCGCCAGGGCAGAAGCCAAGCTTCTTGTTGGTATTGATCGTTTATGTTTTCAGCTTACGCCCTGGTGCCTTGTGTCATGATGTCATGCGTCAGGATTGTTGTTACTGAGCAGGCTAATCAGGGCGCTGGCGGCATTCGACAGAGTACGATTGGTCAGGTGGATCACGCCGAGAGAGCGGGTCATCGGTACACCGGGCCAGGGCAGAACCGACAGTTGTTCGTCGACCATGCTGGACGGAAGCACTGACCAGCCAAGCCCAACGCCCACCATCATTTTGATGGTTTCCAGGTAATTGGTCGGCATCCGGGTTTCCAGAGTCAGCCCCGCTTCCCGGAAGGCTGCGTCTACCACCCGGTAGGTAATGGTATCTGGCTCTGGCAAAATAACGGCATTCTCCGCCAGGCTGGCCAGAGTGACCTGTTGCTGTGCGAGCGGGTGGCCGGGGGCACAGACGCAGACCATATCATCCTGCCACAGCGGGATGGCGGTTATTTTATCCGGCTGACGTTTATCCAATGTTGTCAGAGCCAATTCTACCTGACGTTGCTCTACCGCCTGATAGGCATCTTCTGAACCGAGAAAGCGGATATCCAGCTGGGCCGCTGGATATTGTCGTACAAAGGATTTCAAAAAAGGCGGGATTCTGTGCAGGCCAATATGGTGACTGGTGGCCATGCTTAATGTGCCTTCAACCGAATGGGTCAGGTTGCTGATCTGTACCTGGGTATCATTCATTAATTCGAGAATATCTCGGGCTTTTGGCAATAGCCGCTGACCGGACTCCGTCAGACTGATAGAACGGTTATGACGATCAAACAGTGGGCTGTTCAGCTGCTGTTCAAGTTGATGGATACGTTTGGAGACTGCGGGCTGTGTCAGGAACAACTGTTCCGCGGCCAGTGAAAAGGACCGGTGATGGGCAACGGCCAAAAAAGCTTTCAGTTGTTGGCTGTCCATAATGCCTCCGATGGTGCCTCCGGCTTGATGGCTGGCAAAGTATTCCTGTTAGGAATTCAATATAGAAAAAGAATGAATTTGTGTTGTTTATCAGAGTGAGTACCATAACGCAATCGTCCGCATACAAAGGGCGGGGACCGTGAAAGCACACCAGTCGACAGAGAATTCCAATAAGGAGCCACCATGGCCGGTAAAACATTGTATGACAAACTCTGGCAGCAGCATGTCGTCAAAGAGCGTGACGATGGCACCGCTCTGATCTATATCGATCGTCAGTTATTACACGAAGTAACCTCACCCCAAGCGTTTGAAGGCCTGCGTATTGCCGGGCGTAAACCATGGCGGCTGGATGCCAACCTGGCGACACCGGATCACAATGTACCCACCACCGCCGTCGAGCGTGAATCCGGAGTGGACGGTATTGTTGATCCTGTTTCCAAGATCCAGGTCGTCACACTGGACAGCAACTGTGATGAATTCGGAATTACCGAATTCAAGATGAAAGACCAGCGTCAGGGCATCGTGCACGTTGTGGGGCCGGAGCAGGGAGCTACCTTGCCGGGCATGACCGTTGTATGTGGTGACTCACATACTGCGACCCACGGCGCTTTTGCGGCTTTGGCACATGGTATTGGCACCTCGGAAGTTGAGCACGTACTGGCGACCCAGTGCCTGATCCAGCGCAAGATGAAAAATCTGCTGATCAAGGTAGACGGCGAGTTAGGCAAAGGCATTACGGGTAAAGACGTGGTATTGCACGTCATCGGTATTATCGGTACGGCTGGCGGTAATGGCTGTGCGATGGAATTTGGTGGCTCTGCCATTCGCTCAATGAGCATGGAAGGCCGCATGACCATGTGCAACATGGCCATTGAGGCAGGTGCCCGTGTGGGCATGGTGGCCTTTGATGAAATTACGGCGGAGTACGTCAAGGGTCGCCCTTACGCGCCGACAGCCGCGCAATGGGATATGGCCATGGCGGCCTGGAAAGACCTGGTGTCTGACGACGATGCCGTGTTTGACAAGGTCGTTGAGATTCGTGCGGAAGACATCAAACCACAAGTGACCTGGGGAACCTCGCCAGAAATGGTCACCACCATTGATGCAACCGTCCCGACTCTGGACGACGCGCGCGACAGTGCTCAACGTGCCGGTTTTGAACGGGCTTATGCCTATATGGGGCTGGAAGCTGGTCAGAAAATTACCGACATCAAGTTGGATCGGGTCTTTATTGGTTCTTGTACCAATAGCCGTATTGAAGATCTGCGTCAGGCCGCTGACATTGCCAAAGGCCGCCAGGTAGCCAGCAGCGTGATGCAAGCGCTGGTCGTTCCGGGTTCTGGTCTGGTGAAAGCCCAGGCTGAGCAGGAAGGGCTCGACAAGATTTTTATCGAGGCCGGTTTTGAATGGCGTGAGCCAGGGTGTTCCATGTGTCTGGCAATGAACGCTGACAAGCTCGGTAACGGTGAGCATTGTGCTTCCACCTCTAACCGCAACTTTGAAGGTCGTCAGGGGTATGGCGGCCGGACGCATCTGGTCAGCCCGGCAATGGCCGCTGCCGCTGCTGTTGCAGGCCATTTTGTTGACGTTCGCGAATTCTGATCCGGAGAAATAGCATGAAAGCATTTACTGTACACACCGGCATCGTAGCGCCAATGGACCGGGCCAATGTCGATACCGACATGATCATACCGAAGCAGTTTCTGAAATCGATCAAACGCAGTGGCTTTGGCCCTAACCTGTTTGACGAATTGCGTTACCTGGACGAAGGCCAGCCGGATGCAGATAACAGCGGTCGGCCATTAAACCCCGATTTTGTTTTGAACCAGCCGCGTTACGCGGGGGCTTCCGTGTTGATTGCACGGGAAAACTTCGGTTGTGGCTCCAGTCGTGAGCATGCGCCCTGGGCACTGGAAGATTTTGGTTTCCGTGTGGTGATTGCCCCTAGTTACGCTGATATCTTTTACAACAATTGTTTTAAAAATGGTTTGCTGCCGATTGTATTATCAGAAGCGGTTGTGGATGGCCTGTTCAAGGCGGTATCCGGCAGCGAAGGCTATGCGCTGACCATCGATCTGGAAAAACAGTTGATTCTGACTCCTGATGACCAGGATATTCCATTTGAGGTGGATGCTTTCCGTAAATACTGCTTGCTGAATGGTTTTGATGATATCGGGCTGACCTTGCAGGATGCGGACGATATTCGCCAGTACGAAGCGGCTCGCCGTGAATCATCCCCCTGGTTATTTAACGCGGGTTAATACAGGTCAAGGGTCCGGATCGATCGTCGAACTGGGCTGGTTGTGAATTTTACGGTGGCGGCGGGTAGCCGGTGCCACCGTCAGTAACAGGACATAATAATGAGCAAGAAAATTCTGGTGTTGCCAGGTGATGGTATTGGCCCTGAAATTGTCGCGGAAGCCGTCAAGGTGCTGGAAGCCGTCGATCGTCGTTTTAACATGGGGCTGGTGATTGATCATGGTCTCGTTGGTGGTTCGGCATACGACGCTACCGGTTTCCCGCTGCCTGAAGACAGCCTGAACAAGGCGCTGGCCGCAGATGCCATCCTGCTGGGGGCTGTGGGTGGCCCCAAATGGGACAAGCTGGAAGACCGCTCCAAGCGCCCGGAGCAAGGGCTGCTGGATATCCGCAAAAATCTCGGCCTGTTTGGCAACCTGCGTCCGGCCATCCTGTACCCGCAGCTGGCGGATGCTTCAACCCTGAAACCGGAAGTGGTCTCCGGGCTGGATATCCTGATTGTACGTGAACTGACAGGCGGCATTTATTTTGGTCAGCCACGGGGTGTACGGACACTGGAAAATGGCGAGCGTGAAGGCTACAACACCTACGTCTATAACGAATCCGAGATCCGTCGTATCGGTCGAGTGGCGTTTGAATCAGCCATGAAGCGCAACAAAAAGCTCTGCTCGGTTGACAAGGCCAACGTACTGGAAGTGACCGTGCTGTGGCGCGAAATCATGGAAGAAATGTCAAAAAACTATCCGGAAGTCGAGCTGTCGCATATGTATGTCGACAATGCCGCCATGCAGCTGGTACGTGCTCCAAAACAGTTCGATGTACTGGTTACCGGCAATATGTTTGGCGATATCCTGTCCGATGCCGCCGCCATGTTGACCGGCTCTATCGGCATGCTGCCTTCTGCCTCGCTGGATAAAAACAACAAGGGTATGTACGAGCCGTGTCATGGTTCCGCGCCGGACATTGCCGGTCAGGGCCTTGCTAACCCGTTGGCAACTATCCTCTCGGTGGCCATGATGCTACGGTATAGCCTCGATCAAGGTGTCGCTGCAGATGCGATTGAAGCGGCTGTCAGCAAGGTGCTGGATCAGGGACTGCGTACCGGGGATATCTTCTCGGAAGGCATGACCCGTGTCAGCACCAGTGAAATGGGTGAAGCCGTATTGGCAGCCCTGTAATCTGGCGGCATACCCGGGGGGTAATGTCCGGGTATACTGTGACTGGTCAGATAACCCGGATACCCGTTTGGAATGCAAACCGCGCCTGTCGCGGTTTTGCTGTATCAAGAACAAGGTAAAAACACATGTTAAAAACAGGATTGGTTGGTTGGCGCGGTATGGTGGGATCCGTACTGATGCAGCGGATGGAAGAAGAGGGTGATTTCGCCCTGATTACCCCGCAATTTTTTACCACCTCCCAGGCAGGCAAAACAGCACCGACTCTGGGTGGCAAGGATAACGGCGTACTGGCAGATGCCTACGACCTCTCCGCCTTGGCAGCGCAGGATGTCATTATCAGCTGTCAGGGGGGGGATTACACCTCCAAAGTGTATGCCGCTTTGCGTGAGACCGGCTGGCAAGGCTACTGGATCGATGCCGCCTCCTCTTTGCGTATGGCAGACGACGCCATTATTGTACTCGACCCGGTCAATGCCAGTGTGATTGACCAGGGCCTCGAAGACGGCATCAAAACCTATGTCGGCGGCAACTGTACCGTCAGTCTGATGTTATTGGCACTGGGTGGTCTGTTTGAGCAAGGGCTGGTGGAGTGGGTTGCCCCCATGACCTACCAGGCAGCTTCCGGTTCCGGTGCCCAGCATATGCGCGAATTAATTGCGCAAATGGGCGCCATTCATTCCAATGTCAGCGATAAACTCGACAATCCCGCTACTGCTATTCTGGATATCGATCGTCAGGTATCCGAATTTATCAATAGTGATGAATATCCCAAAAATCATTTTGGTGTACCGCTGGCTGGTAGTTTGATTCCTTATATCGATTCACAACTGGATTCCGGTCAGAGTCGTGAAGAATGGAAAGCCCAGGTAGAAGCCAACAAGATTATGGGGAGTGGGCATAATCCAGTGCCTATTGATGGCCTTTGTGTACGTGTTGGTGCCATGCGCTGCCACAGTCAGGCAATGACCATGAAGCTGACCCGTGATATTCCTGTGGCCGAAATTGAAGCCATTCTGGCGTCTCATAATGAGTGGGTGAGTGTCATTGCCAATGACCGTGATGTCAGTATGACGGCATTAACTCCGGCAGCTGTTACCGGCACGCTGAATATACCGGTAGGCCGCATTCGCAAGTTGAATATGGGGCCAGAATATATTTCTGCGTTTACCGTTGGTGATCAATTACTCTGGGGGGCGGCAGAACCTTTACGCAGAATGTTGCGGATTTTGTTAAACCGTTCATAGAAATTGATAAATAAAAGCGGACGAGTGTCCGCTTTTTCATACGCAACATCTCGAGTACGTCATAAACCTTTCATACATATCAGTTTTGTTGACGCATATCGGCCGCAACGATTGCGCCAGAACCGGTTATCCTTGATACTTGGATTTGATTATCCTCCGCCAGTATTAGTGCTTGCTGACGGATTTGATATCCGTAAATTTTTGATTAATCAGGGCTATAAAGCCGTAAAGTGACAACCAAGGATGCATCAATGAAGCGCCTATTTGCGAATGCCTTGCTGCTGGTCGGAAGCTTGACCGTGTCAACTCAGTTACTGGCCTTGGGACTGGGAGAGTTGACGCTCAAGTCGGCGCTGAATCAGCCTCTGGCTGCCGAAATAGTTCTGGTCGATTCAGAAGGTCTCTCTGAATGGGAAATCAAACCGGTACTTGCCAGTGCCGAAGCCTTTGAACGCTCCAACGTCGAACGTTCCTATTTTCTTACCAAAATAAAATTTCAGGTAGTGGGCGACAAGGTTGTCCTGACGACCCGGGATTCGGTTACCGAGCCTTTTCTGAATTTTCTGGTTGAGTTGAACTGGCCATCCGGCCGTGTCGTACGAGAGTTTACCGTATTGCTCGACCCGCCTACTTTTGCGGAAGAAAGTTATCAACCGCTGGTATCCACACCAACCAGTACGGCTACCGCTACTGGCGGTGCAGCCAGCGCGCCAGCGGCCGCCAGCCGTCCAGCGGCCCCAACCAATCGACCTGCGCCGTCAAATCATAATAATGCGGAACAATGGCAAAGTGACTCTGGCGCACCGGGTACTTACCGGGTACAGCCGAATGACACCCTGTGGGCCATTGCTCTGGCTACCCGGCCCGATCCCCGCATTACACCGCAACAAATGATGGTTGCCATCCAGCAGCAGAATCCGGATGCCTTTATCGGTGGCAACATCAACCGCCTGAAAACCCACCAGGTACTGCGTATTCCAGACTCTGAGCAAATTCGTACCATCAGTTTTGATGATGCCGTTTCCGAAGTGGCACGTCAGAATCAGGAAATTGCCGGTGCCGCGCAACTGGATGCAACCGGGCGAGCAGCAACCACGCCATCTGCCCGTGCAACATCAACCGGTGGTGAAGTACGCCTGGTATCAGACCGCGGAGAACAATCCGGTTCTGCCGGTGCCAGTGGTGAGATTGTCGGTCGTGGTGATGGCCGCCGCGAAGCACTGGAAAATGATCTGGCAATCGCACTGGAAACCCTGGATAAAAGCCGTCGTGAAAACAACGAACTGGTAGACCGGCTTGCCTCTCTGGAAGAACAGATCGCAGCTCTGCAACGTCTGGTCAGCCTGAAAGACGACCAGCTGGCCAACCTGCAAGTAAACGCCGGCCAGGACAATGAAACCAGTGCCCTGGCAACACCGGCCAGCGAAGCAGGCACCACTCCGGCTGCTGGCGCGATTGAGCGCAGTGAGAGCGTCGCCGATAGTGCTGAAGGTGCTGATACAGAGCCCAAGCCGGACACTGCCGCTGCCGCCGTTGAACCCAAACAACCCAAGCCGGAAATGGCAGAGCAGCGCCCTAAACCTCGGGTGATTCCGCCACCGCCAGCGCCAAGCATGATCGATCGCATTCTGCAGGATCCGATCATGTTGGGTGGCGTATTGGCCGTTCTGTTGTTGCTGATCGCTCTGATTTATTCGCTGATGAAAAAACTCCTGGCAGGCAAGGCTGCTAAAAAAGCAGCCGATGACGATGCGGAAGCCGCATTGTTACAGGAAGCCAGTGAGGAAGTGGCCGCCGCCGCTTCACCAAGCGAGGATTTTGACCACTTCAACTTCGATCAGGGCAGCAGCAGTGGTGACAGCGACAGCGGTGTGCAATTGGGTGACCACCTGTTTGATGATGATGCGCTGGATATTTCAACCGACAGCCTGGATGCGCCGGATGAATTACTGACCGCTGTGGATGCCGATATTGCCTATGGCCGTTTTGATGAAGCACGGAGCAAACTGACTCCAGCCGTAGAATCCCAACCCGGGCGCACGGATCTCAGCCTTAAACTGCTGGAAGTGTTGGCTGAACTCAACGATGACAGCGCCTTTGCCGATGAAGAAGCACGTTTGTTGGGCTTCGGCTCAGATGACGATATTACGCTTGCAGAGCAGTTCCGCTCCCGCCTGAGTAATCCGATTGCACCGTCTACCCATGCTCTGTCTGGTATATCGCTTGATGATCTGGACATGGAATTTCAAAGTGAACTGGACAACACTGCGACGACAGCAGAGGCAGAGACTCCCGTCACGGATATGGAAGAAAGCATCGATATCATGCCTGTGCTGGGTGACGATGCGATGGATTTCGAAACCGCGCTGGATCAGGGCGACGATATCGAAGCCGACCTTCCGGCCGCAGATGACAACGGCATGGACTTTTCACTGGATAGCCTGGCGGATAGCGACGAGCACCATACCGACGAGATCACGATTTCTGCCGACGACCAGGGTGTGGAATTTGATCTCTCTGCCTTTGAAGACAGTAGTGAAGAACTGGCCGCCGAGCCGGAAACAGAAGTCAGTGAGCCAGAACACGACAATCTGATGGATTTTGATGTGTCAGACGACCTGCTGGCCGAGCTGTCAGAAGAGCCTCTGGAAAGCGACGCATCTGCCGGGCTGTCGGATGATAACGTGATGGAATTTGATCTGGATGGCTTGGATGTTCCAGAACTGGGCGAGGTTGAAGAAGAAAGCCTGGCGGATACTGATCACGGCAGCGATGACAACGTACTGGAGTTCGACGTTCCTGAGCTGGATATCCCAGAGCTGGAAGTAGAGGAAGATAACAGCTCAACGGCTGACGATGAAGAAAGCAGCGGTTTTGACCTGCCAGTTGTGGAAGCCGACGACGACGCGGTTGCTGATGATGAACTGGATGGCACTGAATTCGATCTGGAAGGTCTGGATAATGACCTGGAAATGCTGGCATCGGCGACAGAAGCCACCAGTGCCAGCGATAGTGCTGAAGAGTTGACAGACGATAACCTGATGGAATTTGACCTCGACAGCCTGGAAGCGGAACTGGATTCGCTGGATGCGATGACAGACCTGCCCAAGTTGAGCGAAGAAGACCTGTCTGGTGCCAGAATGCTGGTCAACAGCGACGACAGTGATGATGAACTGGCGTTGCCGGAACTGGACGAGCTGGAAGAATTCGCAGAGGCTGAAGCCGCTGGGTCTGACGATGCGGCAGAAGAAGCCGTGGATGAGTTGTCTGAGCTGGATATGGAGCTCGATGATTTTGACCTGGCCGAGCTGGAAGACGAGGCCAGCGCTGACAGTGCTCCAGAAACACTGGAAGACTTGCCAGAGTTGGGCGACCTTGACGATATACCGGAACTGGAAGCCGTTACGGAAACAGAACTGCCAGTAGCCGCCGTGGAAGAGGACGCCGCAGAGGATGAATTGCCACCTCTGGATGATCTCGAAGAATTAACGTTTGATCTGGAACCTGAAGCGCTGCCGGAACTGGCCGACCTGGAAGAAGCACCAGAAGAGCCAGCCGGTGAAAGTCTTGACGAGATGGATATTCCATCATTCACCGCAGACTCGATCAACCTGGATGAACTGGCAGAAACAGAAGATGAATTTGCCTACTTGTCCGGTACTGATGCCAACGACACCAAGCTGGATTTGGCACGAGCCTACGTTGATATGGGTGAGTCCGACAGTGCCAAGGAACTGCTGGGCGAAATTGTTCAGGAAGGTAGCGACCATCAGAAGCAGGAAGCCCAGAACTTGCTGGATTCGCTGACCTGATCCATGTCTGATACCTATCGTTATGCTGCCATCGTGGAATACAACGGCGCTTGTTTCCACGGTTGGCAGAAGCAGAAACACCACAATGAACCCACGGTTCAGGCCGCACTTGAGGCGGCTATCTCCAAGGTCGCCAATCACCCGGTTGAGATTGCCTGTGCAGGGCGTACCGACGCCGGTGTGCATGCAACCCGTCAGGTTATCCACTTCGATACCACTTCCAAACGCAGTGATTATGGTTGGCTAATGGGGATTAACACCAATACGCCAGCCCAGATCTCGTTGCAGTGGATTGGCCAGGTCGATACGGATTTTCACGCCCGTTTCAAAGCCCAGGCCCGTTGTTATCGTTACCTGATCAACAACAGCCAATACCGTCAGGCACTGCAATATGAGCAGTTAACCTGGTGGCGTTATCCGTTGGATGCCGACCGTATGCATCAGGCTGCCCAGTTGTTGTTGGGTGAACACGACTTTTCTTCTTTCCGGGCCAAGGATTGCCAGGCCAAAACCCCAGTCAAAACCATGCACCGTATCGAAGTACGGCAATGGGGTAATCTGATTATGCTGGAGCTGGAGTCAAGCGCCTTTCTATACCATATGGTGCGTAATATCGTTGGCTGCCTGATTCCTATTGGCGAGGGCCATCAGCCGGTCGAATGGATGACCGAGGTGCTTGAAGCCAAATCCCGCCTGGCCGCCGGGGTGACAGCCCCAGGGGATGGTTTGCATTTTGTTGGGGTACGTTACCCGGAGCAATTTGATATTCCCAGCCAGCCCTTTGGTCCGTTACTGTTAGAGCCTGTACTGGCGTTGACTGACGGCTGAACCAGACCTTTGCAGGCTTGTTTTCTGCTACCATCGCCGGATTTATGCAGGAGCTTGCTGATGCCGACCTTACCCATGACCCGTACGCGTGCCAAGATTTGTGGTATTACCCGTGCAGCAGATGCTCTGGCGGTTGTGAATGCCGGGGCCGATGCCATTGGCCTGGTGTTTTACCCACCCAGCCCGAGAGCGGTTGATATTACGCAAGCGGCTGCTATTGTGGCTATGGTTCCGGCGTTTGTTACGGTAACTGCTCTTTTTGTGAATCCGACTTCTGAACAAGTGCAAAGCGTTTTGGATGTCGTTAGAATCGACCTTATTCAATTCCACGGTGACGAAGACGATGGCTTTTGCCAACAATTCAACCGCCCCTATATCAAGGCAGTCCGTGTTCGGCAAGCGTCGGATATGGTGGAGGCGTGCGTGCGCTTCCCAGGTGCCTTGTCTCTGCTGCTAGACAGCTACAAACCCGGTGTTCCGGGTGGTACTGGCGAAACCTTTGATTGGTCGCTGGTGCCAGACGATTTAAACAAACCCATTATTCTTGCTGGTGGCCTGTCTCCTGATAACGTGGCAACCGCTATTCGCGATGTACATCCTTTTGCGGTGGATGTCAGCGGTGGCGTTGAGGCCAATGGTCCCGGAAACAAAGGCATCAAGGATGCCAGCAAGATTCAGGCATTTATGAATGAGGTGTATCGTGTCAACTACGAACAACACAACTCCTGAACAAAACGCACATGCTGCGGTATTAGACGCTAATCTGCCCGATGAGCGCGGCCACTTTGGTATTTACGGCGGCCGTTTTGTCTCTGAAACCCTGACCGCGGCGTTGGATGAGTTGCAAGCAACGTATCTGAAACTGCGTGATGATGAAGATTTCCAGAAAGCGTTTGATCACGACCTGGCGCACTATGTTGGCCGCCCGTCGCCGTTGTATTACGCCGAGCGATTGAGCGACCACTGTGGCGGGGCGCGTATTTTCCTCAAGCGGGAAGATCTGAACCACACCGGTGCCCATAAAATCAACAACACCATTGGTCAGGCATTACTGGCCAAGTTTATGGGCAAAAAGAAGATTATTGCTGAAACCGGTGCTGGCCAGCACGGTGTGGCCTCGGCCACCGTCGCTGCCCGTTTCGGCTTGGAATGCAAAGTCTTTATGGGCTCGACGGATGTTGAGCGTCAAAAGCTGAATGTCTATCGCATGAAGCTGCTGGGCGCTGAGGTGGAATCGGTCACATCCGGTACCAAAACCCTGAAAGACGCGATGAACGAAGCGATGCGTCATTGGGTGACCAACGTGGACGACACCTTCTATATTATCGGTACTGCGGCTGGGCCGCATCCTTACCCAATGCTGGTGCGGGATTTTCAGTCTGTTATCGGCCGTGAAACCCAAACGCAAAGCCAGGAACAGATTGGCCGTCAGCCAGATGCAGTCGTGGCCTGTGTGGGTGGTGGTTCCAATGCCATCGGCATGTTTTACCCTTATATCAAGCATCCGGAAGTAGCCATGTATGGCGTTGAAGCGGGTGGACTGGGGCTGGAAGGAGATGACCATGCCGCACCTTTGAGTAAAGGGCGTCCTGGCGTTTTGCATGGCAATCGCACCTATTTGATGGAAGACGACAACGGCCAGATCATGGGGACACACTCGATCTCTGCCGGTCTGGATTACCCCGGAGTTGGCCCTGAGCACTCCTGGTTGAAAGATGTTGGCCGTGCCCAGTATGTCGCCGCTACAGACAGCGAAGCCATTGAGGCATTCCACAAGCTGACACAGCTGGAAGGCATTATGCCGGCACTGGAGTCATCCCATGCCGTCGCTTTTGCGATGAAGTTGGCAGCCACCATGCCTTCCGACAAGGTGATTGTGGTCAACCTGTCCGGTCGTGGTGACAAGGACATTCATACCATTGCCACTCTTGATGGCGTGACTGCATAAGGACGGAATTCGATATGTCTCGTATAGCTAGTTTGTTTGCTGCCTTGAAAACCACGGGCAAAAAAGCCTTGATTCCCTATATCACTGCCGGTGATCCACAAAAGGACGCCACCGTTCCCATGATGCACACACTGGTGGACGCCGGTTGTGACCTGATTGAGCTGGGGGTGCCGTTTTCCGATCCGATGGCGGATGGCCCGACCATTCAATTGGCCTGTGAGCGGGCGCTGGAACATAACACCTCGTTACGTGATGTACTGGCGATGGTGGCGGAATTCCGCACTACTGACAGCACGACCCCGGTGGTGCTGATGGGGTATCTGAATCCGGTCGAAGCCATGGGTTATGACACCTTTGTAACAGCAGCGGTGACTGCCGGTGTTGATGGTGTGCTGCTGGTCGACTTGCCACCGGAAGAAGCCGTTGATGTTGACGCCATCTTCAAAAGTGCGGGTCTGGATATGGTGTACCTGATCGCACCGACCACGACCGATGAGCGTATCGAAGCCATTGGCCAGGCTGGCAGTGGTTATGTGTATTATGTCTCGCTAAAAGGCGTGACTGGCTCGAAAGCCCTGGATGTCGACGATGTTGAACGTAACTTGCAACGGATTCGCCAACACGTGTCTATCCCGGTAGGGGTGGGCTTTGGTATTCAGAATGGCACAACAGCCGCGGCCGTATCGGCCGTGTGCGACGGCGTGATTGTGGGGAGTGCGATCGTTAACCGTATCGCCGACAATGCCACCAACCCCGCCGAAGCTCAACGTCTGGTCGCCGCGCTGATGCAGGAAATGCGCAGCGCGATGGATCAGTAATAACCCGGTCGTAACCAAGAAGGATATTCAGGATGGCTGACTTCAGCAGTTGGAACGTCAAGCGTTGGCTCGAGCACCTGGAGTCGGTGCATCCTGCTGAAATTGATATGGGCCTCGACCGCGTCCGTACGGTCGCAGAACGGTTGGGCTGCTTGCACCCGGCCGGGCTGGTGATACTGGTCGCAGGCACCAATGGCAAAGGCACAACCTCAGCATTGATGAGTGCCTTGTTGTCACGCCAGGGATTTTCGGTCGGTTGTTATAATTCGCCGCATATTCTGCGCTACAACGAGCGTGTGTCGGTAAACGGCAACGATATATCGGATGCGGATCTGTGCCAGTCATTTGCACTGGTTGAACAGGCGCGTCAAGGTATCGCGTTGACCTATTTTGAATTTGGCACCCTGGCTGCACTGGCCTGGTTCAAACAACAGAATCTCGATGCCTGTGTCTTGGAGATTGGCCTGGGCGGGCGTCTGGATGCCGTCAATGTAGTGGACGCCGACTTGTCGGTCGTCACCAGTATCGGGTTGGATCACGAAGCCTGGCTGGGTAACGACCTCGATGTTATCGCCTATGAAAAATGCTCCATTGTCCGGCCAGACCGTTATCTGGTCTGTGGTCAGCCCATGCCTCCTGAGCGTGCTCGCACGACGGTAGAGGCGGCTGAAGGTTTATGGCTGGGGCGGGGCGAAGCCTTTGATATCACTGAGTGTGTGCAAGGGGGCGAGGCGGTTCTGAATCTGCGCTTTCTGCCGTGTCCGGATGAGGATACCTCGATGTCGTGGGTATTGCCGCGCGGATTTATTCCGGCGGCCAATATCGCCACTGCAGTACAGGCGCTGGCAGCGGTTGGCCATTTGATGCCTGAAGTGGAAGTGGTCAAAACCCTCAAGCGCCTGCGGGTTCCTGGCCGTTTGCAGGGCTGGCAGTGCCTGTGTCCGGATGGACGACAACTCAGACTGACGCTGGATGTTGCGCATAATGAACAGGCCGCTGCGTATCTGGCCACCCGAGAGCAAGAGGTGGATGGCATCCTGCTGGCCATGCTGGCCGACAAGCCGGTAGAAGCGGTGGTGCAGGCATTACCCGATACCACGCAGTGGACGCTGGCCGGACTTGATTGCCCGCGGGGACTGGATGTTGCCGGACTGGCACTGCGCTTCCACACCGTGGTGATGCAAGGCAGCGACGCTGAGGTGACGGCCTGTACAAGGGTTCGTGATGCCCTGGAGCACTGGCAACAAACGGCCACTGCTGATGAGCATTGGCTGGTCGTTGGGTCTTTCTATACCGTTGAGCAGGCATTGACATACATTCATGCCCAGCAAAAAAGCGGAGAGTATGTATGGAAAAGCATCTGAACAAACGTATTCTCGGGGCCGTTGTCACTGTGCTGGCACTGGGTATCGCCGTGCCGATTGTGATCGATGGTTCCAGCCAGCGGCTAACGATTGATCAGGATATGCCGCCCATGCCTGATATGCCGGACTGGACGGAAGTCCAGAACCAGCAGCGTATTCGTATTGATCTGGAACAGCTGGCCAGTGGTGAGGCGGCGGCCCAGTTGCTGACGCCACAACCCGGTACCGCGGCGACGGAACCAACGGGTACGGCAACAGCAAGTACAGAACAAACAGCAAAAACAGCGGCAGCAACGGCGCAACAAGGAACCGCAGCAGGTCATGGTGAGCCGGTGACGGGTGCCAATACCGTAGCCGCATCCACGGCCACGCCGGCTGTTACGCCTGCCCAAACGGCCAAGCCCGTTGCAGCGGAAACCGGGCAAGCCGATAGCGATGTCCTGGCCGGGCTGGATGACATGATCCCTGCGGCGGTCAGGAAGCAGCCGGATCGAGGCCATCTCGACGACAGTGGCTTGCCCTATGCCTGGGTAGTACAGTTGGGCGCTTTTTCTAGCGCTGACAATGCCATGGGCTTCCGGGATACGATACGTCAGCAGGGTTTCAAGGCCTTTGCCCGTACCGATGATGATGGTCTGACCCGTGTGTTTGCTGGCCCGGAGCTACAACAACAGCAGGCTGAAACACTGCGTAGTCAGCTGGAAAAAAAGCTGCAGCGCTCGGACCTTCGCATCAAACGTTTTATGGCGCGCTAACGCCAGGCTGGCCCATGAATGATTGTCTCAAGAGCGATTCATGCGGCTTGATTGCTACGGGAGATAGAATTTTTCTGCTTTCGCTGGCGCAAAATGCCCACAAGCCGGTCTCTCCAGTTGTCGAAATCCATGCTAAACCCTATACTGCGCGCTTCTTTGAGTCTGCTACGAGAGCAAGATGGCCGTCGTTGATTGGGTAATATTGGCGGTGCTGGGAATCTCCAGCCTGATCAGCCTTAAACGCGGTTTCGTCCGGGAAGCCTTGTCGCTGGCTGTGTGGATTGGGGCGTTTGTGGTTGCCCGCATGTTCAGTGGTAATCTGGCCACGCTCCTGACTGATTATATTGAAACCAATTCATTACGCTGGATCGCCGCATTTGTCGTGCTCTTTCTGGGCACACTGGCTATTGGTGCCATGGTCAACCACCTGATTGTCGAGGTGGTGCGTCTGACCGGATTGAGTGGCACTGATCGTATCCTCGGTATGGTCTTTGGCTGTATCCGTGGACTGGTTGTTCTGGTCGCGATTGTTTATGGGTTGCAGCTTACCATGGTGCCGAAAGACCCCTGGTGGCAGCAATCAATGTTTATTCCTCACCTGGAAGTGCTGGCAGACTGGGCGCGTAATACGTTGCCAGGCGCAGCGAACCGGGTGATGTCCTCTATCCCGTCTGATTTCTGAGGTAATACGCGAATGTGCGGAATTGTGGGTATCGTCGCCAAGACCCATGTCAACCAGTCTATTTATGATGCGTTGACGGTGCTACAGCACCGCGGCCAGGATGCGGCAGGCATTGTCACCAGTGATCAGGGAAAGTTTTATCTAAGGAAAGATAATGGCCTGGTACGAGATGTATTTCGTACCCGCCATATGCAGCGACTGATTGGTCGTATGGGCATTGGTCACGTACGTTATCCGACGGCAGGCAGTTCCAGCTCGGCGGAAGCTCAGCCATTCTATGTGAACTCGCCCTACGGCATCGTACTGGCACATAACGGCAATCTGACCAACACCACCGATCTGGCCCAAGACCTCTATCGTGAAGATCTGCGGCATATCAATACCACATCAGACTCTGAAGTCCTGTTGAATATCTTTGCTCACGAACTGCAAGAACAAAAGCAGCTGGTGCCCACTCCGGAAATGATCTTCCGGGCGGTGCGTCGTGTGCATGAGCGTGTTCGTGGTGGTTACGCAGTGGTCGCCATGATCTGTGGTTATGGCGTGGTGGCCTTTCGTGATCCGAATGGTATCCGTCCGGCTGTTTATGGCCGTCGTGATACCGATACCGGCCCTGAGTACATGGTGGCATCGGAATCCGTCGCGCTGGATGCCCTGGGATTTCAGCTTGAGCGAGATGTTGAACCCGGTGAATGTGTTGTCATGACCGAAGCCGGTGAGATTTTCACCCAGCAATGCGCTGACAACGCCTGTCTGACGCCGTGTCTGTTTGAGCAGGTATACTTTGCCCGCCCGGACTCCATTATGGATGGCATCGCGGTGTATAAGGCGCGCCTGCGGATGGGGGAAAAACTGGCGGAAAAAATCATGCGGGAGCAGCCGGATCACAATATCGATGTTGTGATACCGATTCCGGATACCAGCCGTTCATCGGCGCAGGAACTGGCCAATCGGCTCGGCGTCAAGTACCGCGAAGGCTTTATGAAGAACCGCTATATCGGCCGTACCTTCATTATGCCAGGGCAGCAGCAGCGCAAGAAATCCGTGCGTCAGAAGCTCAACGCACTGGAGCTGGAATTTCGCGGCAAGAATGTCCTGCTGGTCGATGACTCCATTGTCCGGGGCACCACGTGCGAGCAGATTATTGAGATGGCTCGGGATGCCGGTGCTCTCAATGTGTATTTTGCATCGGCCGCCCCTGCGGTACGCTATCCCAATGTTTATGGGATTGATATGCCGGCCAAGGAAGAGTTTATTGCGCACGGCCGTACCACCGATGAAATTGCAACGGCCATTGGTGCTGACTGGCTGATTTACCAGGAACTGGATGACCTGATCAGTGCATGTCTGGAAGGCAGCAAAACGGCTGCGAAAGCATTTGATTGTTCGGTATTCAACGGTGAATACGTCACCGGCGATATTGATGACAATTATTTCCAGCGCCTGTCCGACTTGCGCAGCGATTCCTCCAAGGGAGGCCGCAAGGCCGCCAGTGCCAACAACGTAGCGATTGACCTGCACAACGAGGCAGAATCCTGATTATTTCGGTATTACAGGTGCCTGACACCTGAACCGAATCTGTATAACAGGGCAGCCTCCGCTGCCCTGTTGCGTTTTTAGGCCATGTTTTTAAGCCATAGAAAAGGCAGAAACCTGATGAATGATATTCACGACTTGTTGGCCCCTTATCAATCGGATCTGACCGATTGTGAAATGGAAACCCTGGCGGTTCGTGCGGGCCAGTACCGGACCCAGGAAAACGAACACTCCGAAGCGATCTTCCCGAGTAGCAGCTATGTGTTCAGCTCGGCCGCAGAAGCCGCGGCACGTTTTGCCGGAGACAACCCGGGTAACGTCTATTCCCGTTATACCAACCCGACGGTACGCACCTTCGAAGACCGCCTGGCGGCGATGGAAGGGGCAGAGGCCTGTGCTGCAACGGCTTCCGGTATGGCAGCTATTTATGCGGCGGCGCTGGCCCATTTGAAAGCGGGGGATCATGTTCTGTGCTCTCGCAGTGTGTTTGGCAGCACCATCGTTCTGTTTGAAAAATTCCTGCGTAAATTCAACGTTGCTATCGATTATGTGAATCCGGTTGATGTCAACGATTGGGCAGCACATTGCAAGCCGGAAACCCGGTTGTTTTTCCTGGAGTCTCCCTCCAACCCACTGGTTGAAGTCGCAGATATCGCTGCACTGTCGCAGGTGGCCCGTGACGCCAATGCCCTGCTGGTGGTGGACAACTGCTTTTGTACCCCGGTGATCCAGCAACCGCTGGCGTTGGGGGCCGATTTGGTGGTGCATTCCGCCACCAAATACATCGATGGCCAGGGCCGTTGCATGGGTGGTGCCGTACTGGGCAGCCACGAACTGATTGAACCCGTGATTGGTGTTTTGCGTTCCGCGGGTCCAACCATGAGCCCGTTTAATGCCTGGGTCTTTACCAAGGGGCTGGAAACACTCAGCCTGCGCATGAAAGCCCACAGTGAAAACGCCACTATCCTGGCCAACTGGTTGCAACAGCATCCGAAGGTGAAACAGGTCAACTATTGTGGCCTGGCATCCCATCCGCAGTATGACCTGATCCAGCAGCAGCAAAGTCTGCCGGGTGGCGTATTGTCGTTTGAAGTGGATGGTGGACGGGAAGAAGCCTGGCAAGTGATTGATGCCACTCGCATGATCTCCATCACCGCCAACCTGGGCGACGCCAAAACCACCATTACGCATCCGGGTACAACGACCCATGGGCGTTTGGCAGAAGAAGAGCGGCTGGCGGCTGGTATTACCCAAGGCTTGATTCGTGTTGCGGTTGGTCTGGAGAATGTGAACGACATTCGCAAGGATCTGGCCCGAGGACTGGATTCACTCTGACGGCATCCTGGTCACACAGACGGGGCTGCGGCCCCGTTTTTTTATGCCCTGATGTTGCAGAATGGCGTAGCGGAATAACTATTGGGGGCATCTATTTAATCCTGCACGGCTCTGCGCGAGTGTTGCCGTTGTTCAGAGCAAGGCGACGAATGCAGCGAAATGACG
>NZ_JAUORS010000026.1:0-48767 GCF_030548165.1 Oceanobacter sp. 5_MG-2023
GGACTGGTAGTTCAGTTGGTTAGAATACCGGCCTGTCACGCCGGGGGTCGCGGGTTCGAGTCCCGTCCAGTCCGCCATCTTTTCCGATGTAAAAGGAAATGGAAAGACCACGGATCATACGATCTGAACGTCTCTCTGGTTCGTCAGCTTTACTATTTTACCTGCAATAAACGATTCATCCCGCAAATACGATTTCTCTGAAACGGTTTACCGTTGCTTCCCTCAAAAGACAGAATGATTTCTCGGGCACAATAGCACCGGCCATGTCCGCCGGAATACTGCTACCGCCTGCATTGCCTACGCCTCGTTTTTTAGTTATTGATCTAGTCTGTTTGACGCTGGTTACTGCCTGAGCAGTAGCGCCGTGACCCTGTGCGTCACCCGGTCCTGATGCTGACAACCGACGGTTACAGTCGCTTGTGGTCAGTCATACCCGGCAATCAGAATGCTTCCGTTCACCTTCAGTAATAGCCGAACCAGCCACATCGCTGGCAGCTGTGCCTGAGGAGCCCATCGTCGTCCTGGTCACTTGATACTGGCAACAACACGCCAAAAACCCGGGGATACAAGCCCATGTGGTTATTTATGACACCAGTCTGATAAAACTGCCTTTCTGTGAAACGAGTCATGCACTTGTCACAGACAAAAGCTAACGTCAGCCCTGCTTGAAGAGATGGCAATACGGAACCTTCGCGGTTTCAGTGCATCTTATACAACAAGCAGAGAGTGTCGAAAGGATTTTGGCACACCAGCTGCTTGGTAATTGGTACCACAAACAACAATAAGTCGCTTCTGATTGCAGAGGCATAGTTCGAGTCAGCTAAAAAGAGCTGATCATAAAGGAAAAGGAGAAAGATATGTCGGATTACACAGATGAGCTGCTAGATACCAGCTACGACGAGTACGATGACGACGTCGATGACGCCGTAGAAATGTAAGTCCCGGTTACAACTGCCGATACTGGCGTGGTGTTTCATTCGTCCAACGTTTGAAAGCACGCTGGAAGGCAGTTGCTGAACCAAACCCCGTTAAATAAGCAATTTCCCCCATGGTCAACGGCGTTTCTCTCAGATAACACGTTGCCAATTCCCGCCTTGCCTCATTCAAGACCTCTTGAAAACAGGTATTTTCTGCCGCCAACAAGCGTTTGATCGTCCAGCCGGGTTTCCCCATTTGCGCCGCCACATCCGCCAACTCCGGTGTCTTGCCCTTGAGTAATGGCGAAATCGCCCGAGCCACCTGCTCTGCCATCGACAAACCATGCCGCACTTGCAGTAATTCGGCTTCAGCCAGATCACACAGATAACGAAACTGGGATGCACAAGGATGGCTCAACACTCGTTCAAGGGCGCCATCACGGAGCACCAGCGCATTACACCCCGCACCGAACTGCACCGGACATGGCACAAACCGGCCATAGGCCTCGGCATAATCCGGAGCCTCAAATTCAATACAAAGCGACGCCACAAGCTGATCACCACAGGCCTGGTTCAACACGTTCATCCAGCCCACCAGCACCGAATCAACAACAAAACGATTAAACTCGTTATAGGGGCTGATCGAATAAAACTGTAGCCGCCCTCGCCCCTGCTCAACCACAAATGCCGAACGACCACGGGCATTAAAGCTGAACAATAATTCATAACGCACCAGCGCTTCGCAGGCCTCACGCAAGGTTGACGCACTGTGAGCAATCAAACCCGCCAGCCCCAGATTGGCAGGCCCTGTTAACGACCCCATACGCAGCCCCAGCCAGGGAGCTGCCGACGCCTCAATCAAGGCATGACCAGCACGCATAAAGCGCGGAATACTGACGCGGTTACCGGGTAACGCCAGCCGCGAGGCCGGTAACTGATACCCTTCCAGCACGGCTGTCGGATCAACCCCCTCAGACCGGGCAGCACGGGCGAGTAATTCGACATAGGCGACGGACAGATCTCCCAGCTTCATGATTCAGGCATCAAAGCCATCCGACGAAGAGGACACGACCGGATGATCATTCCCCGACTCAAACGACGTCAGAAAACGGTAGGATAACGACATCATCACCAACGAGATCAGGCTGGTTACATAAGAACCAAAGGCGGCCAGATAATTCAGCAAGGTATTGTCCAGTAAAAACAGCAGCAGGAATGGCCCACTGATCAGTAGCGGCGCAATCCACACCACCATGACCAGCCGCGAACCGTTACCCTTGCTCAGCTTCCAGGCACGCTGGAAACTGGTGGTCTGGCCAACGGCGATTTCAGGCAAGGTTATCGCCAGCCGCGCACTCACATACAAGCCCGTCATAATGGCAAGCGCACCCCCCAGCACCATCATTTGCTGCACTTGCAGCAATGCAAACAGTATTACTATTGGCGTAATCACAACCGAAGTCGCCAGCCCCATCAGCATCAATCGCATCAGATAACGCCACTCTTCCCGACGCCAGATGCCTTTTTGAACCAGACTTTTTTCCGGCATCAGTGTCATCCGATGACAGGCTGTCGCAAACACAACGCCCAACAACATGGAGACCAGCATAAAACCCAGCTGCCCGAATAGATGAGACTCCGACATCCAGGTACTACTGACCCAGTCCAGCCCCGCCAACAACAGCATCACCGGCAAGAATCGAGCGCTGACAATGCCCCGCTTGACCCACAACAATCCTAGTGACTCCTGCACGATATCCATCACCGGCAAGTCTGCATCGAGACCCAGTGGGCTCTTCATTCCTTTCTCCTGCTTGTTATGTCAATAATCACCGTCATCGCCAGTATAACCAAAGCGGATAGGTGGCTCATCTGCATGGCGCCCCGATACAGACCCGGTTTATCCATAAATGACTCCCCGCCCATCGACGGCAAGATGCAATACCCGACGAGATTATCACGACATTGCGATCCCAGGTTCATCGGTGCGGCGGTATCGTTGACCGAACCTTCCGATGATATTCAACTCATAACAAGTCAGGGTGCTCTGCCATAGCGGGAGTTTTCCCCTGTTCTGTGCGGTTGGAGGGTTAGCCTGTCAGTAACCAAAACACAATCATTGCACCAGTCGTCGCACACCGGTAATGATTTGGCGCATTCTTAACCTGTCATTAACCCTTACGCGGTGAGAATAGAATCAATCGAGACAGACACATTCGCAGGAATAACCATGAGACAGGCCAGCCGGTCTGTTGATTGGGTCGGGAAGCTGATTGCACCAGCATTATCACAACCAGAGGAATTTACGATGCGTTTGAAATACAAAAATGTGGCACTGGCCATGGTAACGGCCGTTATGTTGGCAGCTTGCGCAGGCCCTCATCACGGTGGTAGTGGTGGCCACAGTCATGATGGCAAGGCACATGACGGGAAGTCACATAGCAGTAAAGATTACAAGGAAGACCACCGCTAATACCACTGCCATAACGATGCTGGCTCTGTCCATATCCGCGATAACGGACATGGACAGAGCCACAGATATGGACAAATCCGCTAAACGGACAACGCCGCTCCCTGCGCGAGTTCGACCTGTCCTGCAGCAATACGAACCGGATAAGCCTTGACCGTTACTGCGTCATCTTCCAGGCATTCCCCCGTCGCCAGATCAAAATGCTGCTTGTACAGCGGCGAAGCCACTACGTAGCGCTCACCGATAGAGCCAACAATGCCACGAGACAACACATTGGCTCTGCCTATCGGGTCGTAATTGCCAATTGCAAACACCTGTTCAGTCTGGCCAAGACGAAACAGCGCCACCTGCTCTCCCTGATGCAAGGCACACACCCCGGTATCAGGGGCAATATCGGTCAACGCACAAATCTGAGTCCACTGAGTCATGGGATTTTTCCTTATTTGCCAGAATTCAAATCAACGAGTTCGATACGTTCAACATCGGTGGCCGGACGGCGCTGCCCCCGCTCACGGACATACAGCAAGTTATCGTCTGCCGCATCGGCATTGATGTAATGTTGGAAACGCTTCATTTTTTCAGGGCTTTCGATGGTTGTTTTCCACTCGCACTGGTACGTACCCACCACTTTCGTCATGCCGTTTTCCAGCTCATCCGCAATGGCCAGCTTGTCGTCAATCACCACCTGTTTCAGGTAGTCCAGCCCTCCTTCCAGATTTTCCAGCCAGACCGACGTACGCTGTAAGCGATCGGCGGTGCGAATATAAAACATCAGCACCCGGTCGATATAACGAACCAGGGTTTCATCATCCAGCTCGGTCGCAAACAGATCGGCATGGCGAGGACGCATCCCCCCGTTACCGCAGACGTACAGGTTCCAGCCTTTTTCGGTGGCGATCACACCAATATCCTTGGATTGGGCTTCAGCACACTCACGAGTACACCCGGAAACACCGAACTTGATCTTGTGCGGTGAGCGTAACCCCTTGTAGCGATCTTCCAGAGCAACAGCCATCGACACCGAATCCAGCAGGCCATAACGACACCAGGTAGAGCCCACACAGGACTTCACTGTTCGCAGTGATTTGCCATAGGCATGGCCGGTTTCGAAACCGGCATCCACCAGTTTTTTCCATATTTCTGGCAGCTGATGTAGTTGTGCGCCAAACAGATCGATCCGCTGACCACCGGTAATCTTGGTGTACAGATCGTAGTCACGGCCGATTTCCCCCAGAACAATCAACTTTTCCGGAGTAATTTCACCAGCGGCAATACGCGGAACAATCGAGTAGGTACCGTCTTTCTGCATGTTACCGAGGAAAATATCGTTGGTATCCTGCAGGCCAATGTGCTCGTCCTTGAGAATGTATTCGTTGTTGAATGACGCCAGAATCGAGCCCAGCGCGGGCTTGCAGATTTCACAACCGTGGCCCTTGCCATGGCCTTCCAGCACCTGCTGGAAGGTCGTGTATTCTTGCACCCGGACGATATCGGCCAACTCAACACGGGTGTAGGCAAAGTGTTCACAAATATCGGTGTTCACTTCGACGCCCAGTGCTTCCAGCTCGGCATCCATCACCTGCTTGACCAGCGCCGTACACCCACCACAACCGGTTGATGCCTGTGTGGCACTTTTAATATCTCCCATGGTGCAGCAACCGCCTTGCACCGCCTCGCTGATGTCGCCTTTGCTAACGTCGAAACAGGAGCAGATCTGGGCCGTATCCGGCAAGGACGACACCCCCAGCCCAACCGCTTCCTGGCCATCCATCGCAGGCAGAATCAAGGCTGCCGGATTACCGGGAATATCCATGTCGTTCAGCATCAGCTGCAACAAGGTACCGTAGGCTTCGGAATCCCCAACCAACACGGCTCCCAGCAGTTTTTTTCCATCCTCAGAAACCACCAGTCGCTTGTAGACTTCGGTGACATCGTCACTGAACACATAACTGTGCGATCCGGCCGTGCGGCCGTGGGCATCGCCGATCGAAGCGACTTCAACTCCAAGCAGTTTCAGCTTGGTGCTCATATCCGCACCCTGGAAGGCGCTGGTGGCCGGTTCATGGGTTACGAGCTGGCTGACAATATGCCCCGCCGTCACCTTGGCCATCGCGTAACCCGGAGCGACCAAGCCATAGATTTTGTTATCCCACAGTGCACATTCGCCAATGGCGTAAATATCGTCTGCCGAAGTCTGGCAATAATCATTAATAACGATGCCGCCGCGCTCACCGATTTCAAGATTGAACTGGCGCGCCAGTTCGTCTTGCGGGCGAATACCGGCCGAAAACAAAATCATGTCGGTTTCCAGAAAGGTACCGTCCACAAAATTCATGCGATAGCGGCACTCTTCACCGGCCACAATCTCTTTGGTGTTTTTCTCGGTATGTACCTGGACACCCAGGCTTTCGATTTTGCGCCGTAACAGCTTGCCGCCGCTTTCGTCCAGCTGCACCGCCATCAGGCGTGGGGCAAACTCGACAACATGGGTTTCCAGGCCGGCAGCTTTCAAGGCATTGGCCGCTTCCAGACCCAACAAGCCTCCTCCCACAACCACACCGGTCTTGCTGACTTTGGCGGCAGCAGAAATTGCTTCCAGATCTTCAATAGTGCGATAAACCAGACAGTGAGGCTGGTCTTTACCGGGAATCGGCGGCACAAACGGATAGGAACCGGTTGCCAGTACCAGCTTGTCGTAGCCTTCTTTGCGGCCACTGGCGGTGGTAACGGTTTTTTCGTGGGCATTAATCTCCACCACCTTGTCGTTCAGCGTGTAAATAACACCCTGGGACTGGTAGTCAGATTCGGTGGTCAAGGCGAGGTCTTCAGCGCTGGAGCCGGAGAAATACTTGCTCAGCTGCACCCGGTCATAGGCCAGACGCGGTTCTTCTGAGAAGGTAATAATATCGAATTCGGAGGAATGTTCTGAGGTGGCCAGTGTGTTGATAAAATTATGACCGACCATGCCGTTGCCAACAACGACGACGCGTTTCTTGCTCATGAGGGGAATCTCTCTATCTCATCATACGGATATGTGTCTCCTGTGTGCGTCGTTGCTCTGACCTTCTTTTTGCTCCATTGCAAAAAAAGGCATCGATTCAAAACAGCAATTAGGGTGCCAAGTCATAATAACGACCTGCTGTCTTCATAACCCAGTAGCCCGCCTGCTGGCAGCACCGCCACCTGCAATCCGCATAGTGAGTGCTTGAACACCCGACCTTCTCCTGCATCATGGTTGTAGTGATCAGCATAAACAGCTCCCGATACAGCGACCCCTCACTCTCCTTTTCCCGTAATCAGACACCTTGTCTCGCACCATCAGCAAACACTGACAACCCCAAATGCGCCATGAGCGTGCAAGAATTCTCCCTGATTGGCTTGTCAGCCAGCAATATCTGGCACCACTGCCCCGCCGCCTCTTTTCTACCCTCGTATTCCCTGCTTTCTCCTCTATCAACCGCCGGAACCCCAGCCTGCTGACCCATAGGGGGCATCTATTTAATCCGGTGCTCACTCTGGGCTACCGGATGGTTTCGAATCACGAAGCCGACTTGCAGGCCTGACGGGTCAAGTCAAAAGTCGGCGACACCGAGTCGAGATCATCCGGCAGCCCCCGAAGGGCGCGGGTTGCCGCCGTCCAGTGCAGTGTTGACGAATTTGAAAAGGACTCGTCATTTCGCTGCATTCATCGCCTTGCCCTGAACAACGGCAACACTCGCGCAGAGCCGTGCAGGATTAAATGGATGTCCCCCATAGGCCGCTTCTTCACACCTCACCAAGCGCGCCACCAGCATCACGATTTATGGCAATTCAGAATGATCAGACAGCCGTTGGCATTTTTCTTGAATGTTTACTTTCTGAAATCTGTCGACGCTTTGGCTCGACCATGTGCATTGCCGGTACCAGCGTAGGTACCGCTCATCATTGTTTTACTGTTGTGCAAACAGAGCATTGGCGCTCACTGACTTATGTCAGTGGGCGCTTTTTTTTTGCGTATTGGAAAGCCTTTATGACCCAGACTCACAGCACCGCCAGCATTACCCACACCACTTGCCCCTATTGCGGCGTAGGCTGTGGCGTAACCGTCCGTCAGCATGGCAATGTGCTCTCACCGGTATCCGGTGACATACAACATCCTGCCAATGCTGGCCGCCTGTGCGTCAAAGGGTCTTCATTACATGAAACCGTCGACCAGATTGACCGGCTGCTTTATCCCACGGTATTGGGTAAACGTACCAGCTGGGACAACAGCCTCAATCTGGTGGCCGACAAAATGCAGCAAGTCATTCATGATCACGGCCCGGATGCCGTAGCCATTTATGCGGCCGGACAAATCCTGACGGAAGACTATTACGTTGCCAACAAACTGATGAAGGGGTTTATCGGCAGCAGCAACCTGGATACCAATTCCCGCCTTTGCATGGCATCTGCCGTGGTTGCCCACAAGCGGGCTTTTGGCTCCGATACCGTGCCCGGCTGTTACGACGATCTCGAAGAAGCCGACCTGTTGATTCTGGTCGGCAGCAATGCCGCCTGGGCACATCCGATTCTGTTTCAACGTATCGCCGCCGCCAAGCAGGCCCGCCCCGAGATGAAAGTAGTGGTCATTGACCCACGCCGCACCGCCACCTCTGACCTGGCCGACTTGCAGTTATCGCTTCGTCCCGGCAGCGATGCCCTGCTGTTTAACGCCCTGCTGTGCTGGCTGAGTGATCACGATGCCCTCGACCACGATTTTATCCAGCAACACTCGGAAGGCTTTGCCAGTACATTACAAGCGGCTCACGACAGCACCCCGGACTCATTGCAGGAATGCGCCCAACAACTGGGCCTGGACAAACACGATCTGGAAACGTTTTTTCAATGGTTTGCCAGCACCGCCAAAACCGTCAGCGTTTTTTCACAAGGCATTAACCAAAGCAGCAGCGGCGTCGACAAGGGTAATGCCATTATTAATGCCCACCTCGCCACCGGACGGATCGGCAAACCCGGCGCCACTCCCTTTTCCGTCACCGGGCAGCCCAATGCCATGGGCGGCCGTGAAGTCGGTGGTCTGGCCAACCAGCTGGCAGCGCATATGGACTTTTCTGCCCCGGAGGTCGACCGGGTACGGCGCTTCTGGCAGGCTCCCAACGTTGCCACCCGCCCGGGCCTTAAAGCCATTGAGCTGTTTGATGCCGTCAAGCGCGGCGATATAAAATTCCTCTGGATCATCTCCACCAACCCGCTGGTCAGCATGCCGGATGCCGATGACGTCAAGGCCGCCCTGGCCCGTTGCGAACTGGTGGTCGTCTCTGACTGCATGGCCAATACCGACACCACGGCCGCCGCCCATGTGTTATTACCCGCCGCCAGCTGGGGAGAGAAAAACGGCACCGTCACCAATTCCGAACGCTGCATCTCCCGCCAGCGCAGTTTCTTGAGCCCTGCCGGGGAAGCCAAACCGGACTGGTGGATACTGGCCCAGGTCGCTCAGCGCCTGGGATTCGAAAAAGCCTTTGACTACCAGCACCCAGCCGAGATTTTTGACGAATACAGCCGCCTGACCGGCTTTGAAAATAACGGTGAACGCGACCTCGACCTGTCTGGCCTGAGCGGCCTGAGCCGGGACCAGTACGATGCCATGGCCCCCACACAATGGCCGGTCAATCGCCAGTACCCACAAGGCCGCAAACGCTTTTTTGACGACCAGCGGTTTTACACCCCCAGCCAGAAGGCCCAATTTATTGCGATCACCGCGGCACTGCCCGCCTCCCGCCATCAGGATGGCAGCCTGATCATGAACACCGGCCGGGTACGCGACCACTGGCACACCATGACCCGCACGGCAAAATCAGCCCGACTGGCGCAACATATTCGGGAACCTTATGTGGATATTCATCCAGACGACGCCAAGCGCCTGACATTGGTCGATGGTGCCCTGGCCCGCATCAGCAATCATCGGGGGAAAATACTGCTGCGCACCAATATCACCACTAACCAGCGAGCGGGAGAAATCTTTGTTCCGATGCACTGGACCAGCCGCTACGCCAGCGCCGCCCGCATGGGCGTATTAATCGATAAAAGCTGTGACCCGTTTTCCGGCCAGCCAGAACTGAAATACACCGGTGTCGAAGCCGAACCTTTCCCGACCGCCTGGCAGGGCATGATACTCAGCCGCCATGACCTCGGCGCCGTTCCTTGTGACTATTGGGTGTACGGCCTCAACGACGGCTGTCACGGCTATGAAATCGGCGGCAACCAGCCTCTTGAACAGATACAAGACTGGGCACAACAGCAACTCCCCGACGCCGAATGGCTGACCCTGCATGACCCGGACACCCAACATATGCGGCTACTGGCGATTGTGGATCAACAACTGGCGCTGGTACTGTTTGTTCATCAGGATCAGGCCATTGGCACCCGCCAGTGGCTGGTGGAACAGTTTGCCCAGACCAGCCTGACCATTACGGAGCGTAAAGCGCTGCTGGCCGGACGACCCCTAGAAGGTGTCGTTGATCAGGGGCGTATTGTCTGCTCCTGTTTCGGTATTGGTGAAAACACCATTCGCGACGCTATTCGCAGTGGCTGTCACTCCGCCGACCAACTGGGTGACACGCTTAAATGTGGCACCAACTGTGGCAGCTGTGTACCAGAACTGAAGGCCCTGATTCAAGACACCCACAGCGAATGCAGTTAATCTGAACGACCTTGTTCAGCTTTTGGTCGACTTGGGAATCAGCTTCAGTAATGCCCGACCCTCGTCATCGGTCAAGAGCAGCCAGGTATCATGTAACCAGCGGTACTGGCTGGCTCCCTGTAAGGCCGCCAAAAATCTCTGTTCCTGCATCATCAGGGCCGGAGCACAGGCTTTGCGGGTACTGATCAGTTGATCAAAACGGATATCACCATTATCCAGCTGCTGCCAGCGCCCGGAGTACTGATTGCAGCCGGAGGAACCGCTCACCTGGCCATCCATTCCAAAATTCACGGTAATCATGGAGTAATCGATGATGCCGCCCTGGTTAATATCCTCCACCTGCCATTCAAGCGCCGACGCCAGACTGGTTGACGCCGATGCCACAGCGTCTTGCTGACCAGCCGTGGAATCGTTACTGACAGAGGCAGGGACTGGACTCTGACTGCTGCAAGCCCCCAAAGCGGCAACCATTATTATTGAGGAACATAGCCTAACGATCGTTTTCACAGCGACTCCCGATACCTTTTGTCAGTAAATTGAAAAGACCGATTATGACCGATACCATCCAGAAAATATCCGGATTATATAACCGCGGCCATGATCAAATCAGCGCCCCATGACGTTAAAGCAACAGTGTCGAGGGGGGATATCGAGGGTACGTCGGGCCAACATCGCAAGCAGACCTGTGGAACTCCAGTTCAGCCCAAACGACGGATGCGTGATACTTTTGTGTCATTCTTGTGCCCGAAAGTGATCACCACCTCTAAGGTTATTCCTAAAACAACTTAAAACTATCCCTTTTAATACTTGAGGGAAATAATAGAAGTTTGGGATAATACGCCCCCTGATTTTCAGGCTTGGCTACTTTTTAATCACAGCGGAGCAACCACTGCATGACCGAGTATTTACTGATTCTGGTCAGTACCATTCTGGTAAACAACTTTGTACTGGTACAGTTTCTCGGTTTGTGTCCATTTATGGGCGTTTCCAACAAGCTGGAAACCGCCATCGGCATGGGTGCCGCAACCACCTTTGTGCTGACACTGGCTTCGCTGTGCAGTTATCTGGTGTACACCTTCCTGCTGGTGCCACTGGAGCTGGTATACCTGAAAACCATCAGCTTTATTATGGTGATTGCCGTCGTTGTCGGTTTTACCGAATTGGCTATTCGGAAAACCAGCCCATTGCTGTATCGGGTTTTGGGTATATTCCTGCCCCTTATTACCACCAACTGCGCCGTTCTGGGCGTCGCCTTGCTGAACATCAAACGCGATAACAGTCTGGTTGAATCCATCCTTTATGGCTTTGGCGCTGCGGTTGGCTTCTCTCTGGTTATGGTGCTGTTTGCCGCCATGCGTGAACGTATTGCGGTCGCGGATGTACCCAAACCTTTTCAGGGATCGGCCATTGCCATGGTCACCGCCGGTTTGATGTCACTGGCATTTATGGGATTCACCGGCCTGGTCAGCATCTGACCGGAACGAACAAGGCACTACTATGACAACAGTTCTGATTGCAGTAACCGTACTGGCGATTCTGGCCCTGATTTTTGGTGCCATTCTTGGTTTTGCGGCAGTACGTTTCAAGGTTGAAGGCAACCCCATCGTTGACCAGATCAACGACCTGCTGCCGCAAACCCAATGTGGCCAGTGCAGTTACCCTGGCTGCAAGCCTTACGCCGAAGCCATTGCCAACGGCGAGAAAATCAACAAGTGTCCTCCCGGTGGCGAGGGTACGATTCAGTCTCTGGCGGATTTACTTGGTGTTGAGCCAGAACCACTGGATGCCGAACACGGTGCTGAAAAAGCCCTGCCCACCGTCGCGGTTATTCGTGAAGCCGAATGTATCGGCTGCACCAAGTGTATCCAGGCTTGCCCGGTAGACGCCATTATTGGTGCCGCCAAACAAATGCACACCGTCGTTGCAACAGAGTGTACCGGCTGTGATTTGTGTGTTGAGCCGTGCCCGGTGGACTGCATCGATATGGTGCCGTTAACACCGACGACCAACACCTGGTATTGGCAAGCACCCACCCCCGGGGTTGAGTTGATTGCAACCGATCGTCAGCCCAATACCCACGACACCAGCAGTAATGACCACAAAGGACAAGCCGCATGACCCATCAGATTCAGCTGCACAGCTTTGATGGGGGCATTCACCCGGCAGAAAACAAACAGCAAAGCACCCGCACACCGATTCGCCCTGCACCACTGCCCGCCCTGCTGACGCTGCCACTGGGCCAACATATCGGCGCACCGGCAGTGCCTTGCGTTGCTGTCGGTGAACGCGTGCTTAAAGGTCAGCTTGTCGCGCACGCAGATGGTTTTGTCAGCGTGCCCCTGCATGCGCCCACTTCCGGTACGGTGGTGGCGATTGAAGACCGGCCGGTTCCCCACGCTTCTGGCTTGACCGCGCTTTGTCTGATCATCGAGCCGGATGGCCAGGAACAGTGGATCGACCACCAAAGCCTGCTGGATGAACTGGGGGTCACGTCTCTTGAAGATATCGCCGCCAGTGATCTGGTTGAGCGTATTCGTGGCTGCGGTATCGCTGGTATGGGTGGCGCGGGTTTTCCGACCGCGGTCAAACTGGCCGTTAAACGTGACGATAACGGCAACAGCCCGATCAATACCCTGATCATCAACGGCGCCGAGTGTGAACCTTATATCACCGCCGACGATATGTTGATGCGTGAACGGGCCGACGAGGTGATTCATGGTATCCGCGTATTGCTGCATATTCTGGGTGCCCAGCGTTGTCTGGTAGGCATCGAAGACAACAAGCCAGAAGCGATTGCTGCGTTAAACAACGCATGCCAGTCGCTCGACCAGTCCAGCCAGATCAGTATCGTTGCCATTCCGACCAAATACCCGTCGGGTGGTGAAAAACAGTTAATCCAGATTCTGACCGGCGAGGAAGTACCCTCTGGCGGCATTCCCGCCAACCTGGGAATCGTCTGCCAGAACGTCGGCACCGCCAGCGCCATTTATCGTGCGGTTTACCATGGCGAACCACTGATCAGCCGCATCACCACCGTCACCGGTGACGCCGTCAGTGATCCCGGCAACTGGGACGTCATGCTGGGAACACCGGCATCGCACCTGTTGCAGTTATCCGGCTATCAGCCACAGCCATTGCCACGCGTCATTATGGGAGGCCCGATGATGGGCTTTACCCTGCCGGATGACTCGCTGCCGCTGGTCAAAACCAGCAACTGCCTGTTAGCCCCCAGCGTGACAGAAATGCCCGTTAACGAAGCCGCCATGGCCTGTATTCGTTGCGGTATGTGTACTCTGGCCTGTCCAGCACAATTATTGCCACAGCAATTGTACTGGTTCAGCAAGGCAGAAGAATTCGACAAGGCCGAACAGCACAACCTGTTTGACTGCATTGAATGTGGTGCCTGCTCGTACGTTTGCCCCAGCCAGATTCCGCTGGTGCAGTATTACCGCCACGCCAAAGGGGCGATTCGTGAAGAACGCGCCGCCCATCAAAAATCCGAACAGGCCCGTGAACGGTTTGAACGTCGCCTGGCTCGACAAGAGCGTGAAGCGGCTGAAAAAGAAGCCAAACGCAAGGCCCGGGCCGAAGCCGCTGCTCTGGCAGCAGCCAATAAAAAAGCCGCTGCCGCGGCGGAGAACAGTGCTTCAGCCACTCCCGCTGCCAGTGGTGGCTCAAGCAGTAGCCCAGTGGCGGCGGCCTTGACCTCGCCAGCGCTGGAAAAACTACAAAAGCAGCTGACTGCCGCCCAGACCGCGATCAGCAAAACCAAAGAAAAACTCTCGGCTGCACAACAAGCGTTGTCCGCCGGGGACGAAGACCAGCAAACCAAGGTAGCAGCCCTGGAAAGTGCACTGGTCAAGGCCCAGACACGGATGAAAGATCTGGCCAAAGACATTGCCGCCGAGAAAAAAGCCCTCAAGGCGCAACCGGCAGCCGCGACAGATACCGCCGCCGGCCCCGACAAGGGCGACCCCAACAGCCCGGAACGGCTGCAACGCAAATGGGAAACCGCCCAGGCACGCCTGGATGCCGCCATCAAGCGACTGGAAGAAGCCAAGGCTCAAGGTCTGGATACGGTCGCAGCACTGGAAACCGGCATCGTCAAACAGCAACAGCGAGTCGATGAAGCCAAGGCCGCCTGGCAAGCCGTAACCGGCGCGCCGGTAGCGACAAACACAGACAGCACCGAACCCAGCAGCCAGTCCTCCGCAGAGGCCGACGCAGTACGTAAAAAAATCCGTGCCGCCCAAGACCGCCTCAACAAGGCACAGGAACGACTGGCCATGGCCCGAGAGCAACAACTGGATACCGTCGATGCCCTGACTCTCGGTGTTAACAAACAGCAGGACAAGCTCAACGCCCTGACTCAACAGCTGGCTGAGCTGGAGCAAACGGCCAGCCAAACGACTACCACAAGTGGAACCGACTAATGGCGTTGATGACCCTTTCTTCCCCTCACGCACACGGTAACAACAGCACCCAAAAGGTGATGCTGACGGTCACTCTGGCCACCCTGCCAGGGCTGGCGGTAATGACCGCCTTGTTCGGCTTTGGCACACTGATTAACGTGGTGCTGGCGGCACTGTTCGCGATCGCCACCGAAGCCCTGATACTCCGGATTCGTCAACGTCCGGTGATGTTCTTCCTGAAAGACAACAGCGCCCTGCTCACCGGAGTACTGATTGGCCTGGCGCTGCCACCGCTGGCTCCCTGGTGGATCACCCTGGTGGCCACGGCGTTTGCGATTATCTTCGCCAAACAGCTGTACGGCGGTATGGGCAACAACCCGTTTAACCCGGCCATGATCGGTTACGCCCTGGTGCTGATTTCCTTTCCACTGCAGATGACCACCAACTGGGCACTGTCCAGCCAGATGGGAGCTTCCGTTGCCGGGTTGGGTGATGCCTTGTCGGTGATTTTTGCCGGTGGCAGTGCCGACGCCTTTAGCGGCGCCACACCGCTGGATACCTACAAGCACCTGATCAGCAATAAAACGGCCACAGAAGTCCTGACCGACACCACCTTTAATGGCTGGCTGAACGGTGGTTGGGAATGGGTCAATCTGGCCTTTCTGGCCGGTGGTCTGGTGCTGCTCTGGCGACGTATCATTACCTGGCATATTCCGGTGGCCATGCTGGCCGGACTGTCGCTGTGCTCACTGATACTGGGATGGGACGCCGATATGTACACCCCGGCTTCACTGCACTTGCTCAGTGGCGCAACCATGTTGGGAGCCTTTTTTATTGCCACCGACCCGGTATCGGCGGCTACCACGCCACTGGGAAAACTGATCTACGGCGCCGGCATCGGGATTCTGCTCTATATCATCCGGACCTGGGGCTCCTACCCCGACGCGGTGGCCTTTGCCGTGTTGCTGATGAACTTTGCCGCTCCCTTTATTGATGCCTACACCCAGCCACGCACCTATGGTCATGCCAAGGCCAATCGCGGCCTGAAAAAACCGGAGGCCAAATAATGAAAGAGTTACTGGCTTCCATTCAGCGTAATGCCATTGGCCTGGGACTGTTTGCCATCGTCACCGCGGGTGCCATCGCCATCGCCCAGGTCGGTACAGCCGACCGCATTGCCCATAACATGCGTTTGGCGCAGTCCCGTGCGCTCAACGAAATCATCCCAGCCAACCAATACGACAATGACTTGCTCACCGACGTGATCAGCGTAAACCGGAACTTTGATACCCGGCTGTTGGGCCCTCTCCCCGACGATGCCAGTATTCATCTGGCGCGCCACCAGGGACAGGTGACGACCGTGATTTTGCCGGTGGTCGCGCCAGACGGTTACACCATGGAGATCGGCTTGCTGGTCGGTATTCATGCCGATGGCCGCCTTGCTGGCGTACGGGTAATCAGCCACCGCGAAACCCCTGGGCTCGGTGACAAGATCGACCTGAAAAAATCCGACTGGGTCATGGCATTTAACGGCAAGTCATTGCTATCCCCAGCAGAAAGTGCCTGGGCCGTCAAAAAAGATGGCGGCGATTTCGACCAGTTTACCGGTGCCACCATTACCCCAAGAGCGGTCGTGACTGCGGTCAAACACGCGCTGCAGTTTTTCGAACGACACCAAACCCAACTGCTGAGCTATCCGCTGCCTGCATCGGCCAGCCGTGTGGAGAATCATTAATGGCTACCAAATCCCTGCGGGATATTTCCCTCGACGGCTTATGGAACAACAACCCGGCACTGGTCCAGTTACTTGGCCTTTGTCCATTGCTGGCGGTGACCGGTTCGGTTGTGAACGCCCTGGGCCTTGGCCTGGCCACCATGATGGTGCTGATTGGCTCCAACTTTTCGGTCTCGCTGATTCGTAACCACGTACCGGATGCGGTGAGGCTGCCCGCCTTTGTGATGATTATCGCCTCCTTTACCACGGTCGCCGAACTGGTGATGCAAGCCTTTACCTACGAGCTGTATCAGGTGCTGGGGATCTTTATTCCCCTGATCGTCACCAACTGCGCGATTCTGGGCCGCGCTGATGCCTTTGCCTGCAAAAATCCTATCCTTCCCTCCATCGTCGACGGCTTTATGATGGCGTTGGGCTTTACCGCCGTCCTGGTGGTGCTGGGTGCCATGCGTGAAATACTGGGTCAGGGTGTGATTTTCTCCAATATGCAGCTGCTGTTTGGAGCGGATGCCGCACACTGGAAAATAGAGCTGTTCAGCGATTATCCCGACTTCCTGTTTGCGATTCTGCCACCAGGTGCCTTTATGGCCATGGGCTTGCTGATTGCGGTGAAAAACATCATTGATGGCCGCATCAAAGCGGCGGCAGAAGCGGCCAAGGCACCAACGGAAGTCGGTGGCAAACGGGTACGAGTGACCGGCAAGATCGGCTGACCCATACAATATCACCGCAGGGCCCGGCTTCGTCCGTGGCCATGTCACCCTGGAATAACCGGAGCGGGAAATAACCAGAGGGAAACAACCGGGACACCCAAATCAGGATGGACTCAATACACGGCTGCCCATCAGCGGAGCAGCCGCATCGCAATAACAGTCCCAGTCTCCAGCCCCTCCAGCAACCCCGCCGTTAAAACATCAGTGCCGCACTCATCCGTACCGTGCGCGGCTCCATTACATGGTAGTGCAAGCCTTCCTGCGCTTCGCTTTCTCCAGCCAGCTGGCTTTCGTACCAGTAGTCGATGTCATGGTCATCGCTATCGAGCAGATTGAGCACTTCCAGACCAAACTGCCAATTCTGTAACTCCAGCTGTGTGGCGGCATTAAGCACCAGGTTGCTGCCTGCCCGTTCCGAGTTATCTTCAAGCAACGCACGAGGGCCAATGTAGCGCATACGCAAGCTGCCAGACCATGGCTGAGCGGACGGCGTCGCGCCAATATAGGTCAAGCCAGCCTGAGCGACGGATTCCGGAGCACCCGGAATATAGTCGCCATCATCCGAGCTGTCGCGAAAGCGGGCGCGGGTATAAGCGTACTCCAGGTCGGCGTTCCAGGCTTCGGTAAGGTTGAGGTAGCCGGTCATTTCTATCCCTTGCCTGCGTGATGACCGGGTGGCTTCCGTGTTACCGGCGTCACCAACAAACAGCAGCTCGCTATCAAGATCCAGTTGCCACAACACCAGTGAAGCATTCAGGCGTTCGGCTATCAGACCACGCACGCCCAGTTCATAACCGATGGAGTCCACCAGTGGATCAACGGCATCAACGTCGCTGCCATCCGCCGGATCCACCTGAATAGTGGTACCGCGCGTATCGTTGGAATGCAGTCCTTGCCCGATCGACAGATAGATTTCCCGGTTTTGATCCGGTGCGTAGACCAGGCTGCTTTTCAACGACAGGTTAGTATCATCCGCAGTGCCGCTGTTGGCGCTCAGATCAACGCCGTTCTGGTTCACATCCACCCGGCTGTCTACGTCAAAATCAAAGTAGTCGTAACGTACGCCAATCATGGTGCGCCATTGCTCGTTCCAGTACAGCGTGGTATCGGCAAACAAGCCCAGGCTTTGCTGGGTCACTGCGTCGCTGCGAATGGTACCAAGGCGCTGGCGCTCAGTGGTGTGATACAGACCCACTTCATCAATATCATCAAGCTGGTAATCCGCCCCGATGCGGGTACTGGCAACCACACCGGCCAGCTCGGATTGCTGCCGATATTCGATCTGGCCGCCGTAGATCCAGCGATGATCGACCTGTTCAAACTGGTCACCATTGTCGCTGTCATCCAGGTAATAAGTGAAGTTCGACCACAGGTTCATATTGTAGCGAATAGCGTAGGCCGACAGGCTCAGGTTGGCGCTTTGCCATTGGCTATTGATGCTGTAGCGGTCACTCTTGCCGCCGACAGTGTCGTCAAGCGAACCCAGTTCATCAATCTGGCCGCTGGCCACTGCCCGTTCCGGGATCTGATCGGCGCTGTTCCATTGGTTGTCGTAACCCATCAGGCTGATCGACCAGTCGCCACCGGCTAACGGCTGGTGGTATTTCAGCCATACATTGGTTTTATCAATGTCTTCGCTCACATCGGTCCAGGGGCCGTCGTAACCCTGTTTTTCCAGGGCGTAGAAGAAGTCCCCCGTACCGGTGTTAACACTGTCCATCAGCAAGCCGCGCTGATAGGCATCCTGCCCCAGGGTGATTTTGGCGAGGCCATTATCCAGCCGGGAAGCCGTCGTGAACGCTGCGTTGCCGGAGCTACTGAAGTCACCAACGCTGGCGTCGTAACTGCCCTTCTGGTATTCCAGCGATTGAATTGCTTCAGGAATCAGGAAGTTCAGGTCGGTGTAACCCTGACCATGGCCGTGACTGCGCATATTGACCGGCATCTCGTCTACCAACACGGCAAAGTCGGTACCATGGTCAAGATTAAACCCCCGCAGGAAATACTGGTTGGCCTTGCCCGAACCACTGTGTTGGGTCACCACCATGCCGGGGACCAGTTCCAGCACTTCACCGGTGCGCAGCAACGGGCGCACCTCAATGGCATCCTGATCAACGTACCCTTCGGAAGCAGAAATGGCCTCTCCCAGCATCGGTTTGCGGCCAAATACATGAATACTTTCCAGGTCATGATAGCTATCGTCCATGTCGACGCCATGCGCATGGACCATCGCTGACAAACAAGCCAATACCACAGCCTGCGGCAAGACAAGCAGTGTATTAACCGCTGAATAAATAGAGGCGGAGCGTTTACGATTCATAAAGATTCCCGGATTACGGCCGTGCTTGCAACGGCTTGCCAGCCACGGTGTGGACAGTGTTATCCGGGGGATTGAAGCATTACAGGCCAATACCGATAACAGCTCGGTGTTGGTCATCGGTTATTAAAGATTTGCTTTCCAGATTTGCTTTCCAGGTGCGTCTCTCCGCTAACACCAGCTCCAGTCTGGGGCTGGCAGCAAAAAACACCCTAACAAACACCTTAACAAACAACGGAAGGTGTAAGATTGGGTCATCAAGTGGAAAATACTCAATCTTTTATGACCGTCTCACTGAAACGCTGGCTTGGTTTTCATCGCTGTCACTCCCGCACCCCAACGCTGGGTGAACGGGAAATTCTGGTGATGGAGCTGCTTTGGCAGCAGAGTCCGCAATCAGCCCAGTCTTTACAAGTACAGCAAGAAAACATCAGCCTCAGTACAGTGCAGAGTACCCTTGAGCGTCTGCACCGCAAACACCTGCTGGCACGGGAGAAAAGCGGCCGCTCCTATCTATACCGGCCGCTGCTGCAGAAAGCTGATCTGGTGGCCTGTTTATTGTCTGATATAGCTACAGATCTCGGCGATGCCAACGGCCAGGCACTGGTCGCCGGGTTTGTCGACTATCTGTCGGCCACGACTCCGGAGGCTCAAGGACAGTTGCGCCAGGCACTGGAACAAGACACCCCCTCAGCCGCCAACCCAAGCAATGATCAATAATCTGGCTCCTGAACTGACCGATGTATTTCTTGGTGGAGCCGTGGCGCTTTGTGGCTCTGCCTGGTTGTGCAGCCTTCTCACCGACCGGCTGTTACGTTTCGGCACCAGCTCATCTGCCCAGCAAGAGCGCTGGCTCTGGTATTGGAGCCTGATGCCCTGGATGGTTGGCTTGTGTGCAGGCCTTTGGCTGGCCAATCCCGACTGGCTTGGCTTCTGGTTTATCCCCCACTGTCACGGCGATCTATGCGGCGTCCATGCACCAGAACTGATTGAGTATTCCGCAACGGCAATTAACAGCCTGCTGGTCCTGAGTCTGATATTGGCCATGGTGCTGGGGTCGCGCCTGTGGCAGTTACAGCGGCGGCATCGGCAACTGCAATTGATGCAGCACCTTTCAACTCTGGATCGCCAGCGCAATATTCGACTGGTGCCATCGACAAAGCGTCTGGCCTGGTGTGTTGGCTTTTGGCAGCCGGTGATTTACCTGTCACAAGGTTTGTTTGATGAACTGACCGAACGCGAACGCCGACTGGTGTTGATTCATGAACACAGCCACCAATGGCGGCGCGACAATCTCAGGCGCTGGTTGCTGCAACGGCTGCTTTGGTGCTGGCTGCCACAGACCCGCCGTCGATTAATATCCATGTATCATCAAGTAACTGAACATATCGCCGACGAACTGGTGCTACAGCAAGGCTTTCAGCCACACGAGCTGACCAATCTGCGCGATCGCATGGCGACGAGTGATCCAGCATTGGCCTCCGAAACAGTTCTGCCATCAGCGTCGACAGCAACTGGCCGCTATCTGACAACCCTGCTGGCGCTGTTGGCCATCGTACAAATATTGCTGTTCGGGATGTTGCTGCACCCACTGCTGGATTATCTGTTTCTGCACTGAGTGATCCGCCACTCATAAACAGACATCCATTGTTGAAAGGATGCCTACATTCAGCTGAAATGGGTGTCCATCTTTAGTCGTGACACAGCAGGAAATTAAAACAACAAATCCCTGGCATCACATCTTTTTTTATAAAGGGTAAAGTCTTTGGCATAAACACGTTTTACCACCTCTATTAACTTGGGTGTATATAAAGAAGCAGGGCTAGGGCACTTCCCTTGCCTCTTTAATATCGAAATATCAAAAGCATTCATTTGACTATAATCTTTATCATCCAATAGTTCATAACCATCAATACCATGCATGGTCAGTGGTCGAGCATCGATCACATCAAGAGAAATCTTCTCTTTTAATGTGCTCATCGCTTTGGAAAAATTTTCCAAAGAAAAATAATCAGAATATTCTTTATACAATAAAAAGTCACTTTGTTGACACCAGTGAATATCACTATTCAAAATATCTTTCTTTTGCAAAGATAAAACAAATGACTCAAAGGTCAAATCATCTAATTCAATGTTTCGATTCAGAACATCTCGATACATCCAGGCATTTATCTCTTTCGCAACAAATTTATCAAGAAAAACGCTTGCCAGGCGCCTGAACGGGCAACGTAAAACAACAAATTTATAGTTGGCTCGCACTGCTTCTGCCAAAGAAGGCATAAATGTACCATTATTATTATGTATCCAATGGCCTTGCTCTATTCCATCAATACAACCATTAGCGACAGCAACAGATAGACGCATAGTTGAACAGCCATTTTTAGGTATAAAACTATAAATAGCATTAGCATGAAACAACGTCATTGCATGTTGCATCGCAAACTGGTGTTGATCATTTTTCGGCAGGGATAGCTGACTTCCAGATGAGTATTTAAACAATGACATAATAATCCTGATTCTGGTTCGAGTAATTTATTTTAAAATAAAATCACAAGAATTTACATAATACATTTCTGATAATCAAGCCATCTTTTTACAATAGAGCCAGACGAACGAAATAAATCCGAGAAAATCTATTTCAACTTATGGTTATTGGTTCTATTCTTTAATTGTCATCCAACATTTTATTTGTAAGTTTCAGCAGTGATTTCTGGGATTTTCATGAATAAACAAGCGATCAATCCGGACGAATAAGCCGGATAAAAACAAGCCGGACACCCACTATTAAACAGATACCTATATTTCATCCTTCCAATGGGTATCCATTCAAGAGCGTTAGTGGGTGTCCACCTTCAGCATCCACCTTCAGCATTAGTCCATCAATTCAAGTGCATTCAAGTGGGTGTCCATCTTCAGAAACTGACCATCCAGGTCGGCAACCAGCCCACCGCCCAGCGTTCTGCCAGTTTGTCGATCCCCAACAGCACCGCCAGACCCAGCAACAGCATCATGCTGCCCAACAGGTATTTGCCAGCACGACCACCGGAAATCATCCGGTTATTCAACCGTCGTAATGCCGCCGATGAGGTCAGCCCGGCAACGATCATTACCGCTGCGGTTCCCAAACCAAAGGCCAGCATAATCACAAAGGCCAATGCCAGATCCTGCCCTACCGACGCCAGTGCAATCGCCGCTCCCAACGTTGGCCCCACACAGGGCAACCAGACAATACCGGTTAACAAACCAGTGCCAAATGGCCCCATCCAGTCGAGTTTGGCGCTGTTGATATTGCGTCGCGACATCCACATCGACAAACGCAGGGTCAGCGCATCCGCCAACGGCCGGATCACCAGAATCAGCCCCATCACAATCAACAGTGCCGCCGAGAAGTAACGGAACAGTTCCGGGTCCAGACCCAGACTGACCAATACAAAGGTCAGCAGCGAACCGGCAATCGCAAACGCCAGACTGAGTCCGGCTCCCATCGCCAGCACGCCCATCTTGCCATTGGCACGGGCAACCCCGACAGTCATCGGCAATAGTGGCCAGACACAAGGAGAAAGAATGCTGAGCATACCGGCAACAAATGCCAGCGGAATCGACGAAAACTCCAGCATGATCAGCAGCCGATCCGTTGTTTCAAGGCATCTGTGATCACATTTTGCCGTGTTTCAGCGACACTGAACCAGCTACGTTCACCGCCGGTATACAACACAAAAGTGGACTGCCGTGGTGCCTTGAAATGACGCACCCATTCTTTTTGATCATCAAAGTCGACCTGTAAAATGGTCAGGTCACACTGGGCATGCTCTTTCTGGAAGGCAGACAGTACTTCGCCCTGCAACTTGCAGGTCGGACACCACACCGCATGAATATCAACCAGCACCGGGGCTTGCTGCTCGACCAGTGCCTCAAACCGCTCTTGTGTGAAGGGTTCAAACAGGCCTTCGGCGGCGGTGGCCCAATGGGAAAAAAATGCCAGACAAGCCATCAATAGCCAGTTATTCCGGCTCGTCGTCGAGCGCAGGAAGTTAACAGAACGGGACATAAACATACTCTTGTAGTCAGGGAATTTACTTTACAGTCGTTTATCAGACTGTTTTCTTACAGGTAATTCCTGCTTCAACGCAAAAACCCCACAAAAAAATCGCTCCAAAACAGGGCAAAAAACAATCCCGATCGCCCAGAATTAATGCACAGCCAGTACAGTTCTGGATAAAAATGCCAGAACTGCGTCTTGTATTGCCCATTGTATTTTGCCGACCTAGCCACGATGCTGATCACAAGGGGTCATGAACGATTTCAGTGCATTATTTGAGCAACAGTAACTTATTGGCACTTTTATTGAATAACAGAGCGAAGCAAGCAAACGCTTTTATTACTCGATACTACTCACACAGGGAGCACACTATGTTGAAACAAGTGACGATGGCTGCAACAGGCCTCGTACTCGGTCTTTCTATGACAGCACAAGCCGGAACGCTGGAAGATGTACAGAAACGAGGTTCCGTATCCTGTGGTGTCAGCACTGGACTGGCCGGTTTCTCTCAAAAAGATGAAAAAGGCAAGTGGAGCGGTATCGACGTTGATGTCTGTCGCGCCGTTGCTGCTGCCGTACTGGGTGACTCTGACAAGGTTCAGTACAAGCCACTGACCGCCAAGGAGCGTTTTACCGCGCTGCAATCTGGCGAAGTCGATATGCTGTCCCGTAACACCACCTGGACCCTGACCCGTGACGTATCACTGGGCCTGAACTTTGCCGGTGTCAACTACTACGATGGCCAGGGCTTTATGGTTTCGAAAAGCCTCGGTGTCAGCAGCGTGAACGACCTTGACGGTGCTGCGGTTTGTATTCAGGCCGGTACAACTACCGAACTGAACCTGGCGGATTATTTCCGCGCCCACGGCATGAAATACACCGCGATCACCTTTGATACCTCCGACCAGACCCGTTCCGGTTTTGAAAGTGGCCGCTGTGACGTACTGACTTCCGACCAATCCCAGCTGTATGCCCTGCGTATTGGCCTGAAAAAGCCATCAAGCGCCATGGTATTGCCAGAAGTCATCTCCAAAGAACCTCTCGGACCCGTAGTACGTCAGGGTGACGACGCCTGGTTCAACGTTGTGAAATGGTCACTGGCTGCCTTGATTGAAGCTGAATTCCTCAATGTCACCAGCAGCACGGCATCCAAACTGGCCAAGTCCGGTACACCGGAACAACAACGTCTGCTGGGTAACACCGGCGACGCAGGCTCCAAACTGAGCCTTGACGCCAAGTGGGCCTATAACATCGTCTCTCAAGTAGGTAACTACAGTGAAGTCTTCGAGCGTAACGTCGGCTCTGGCTCACCACTGAAAATTGCCCGCGGCCTCAACGCCCAGTGGAACAAGGGCGGCATTATGTATTCCAACCCGATCCGCTGATCGCCACGATGACATTCACCCGCCTTTTGGCGGGTGAATGCGTTTTACCGGATACAGAGAGAGACCTATGACCAACGGTACGCGCCCTACCCAGCCTGCGGGCTCGGCTCCCGCGTTTTATAATAACCCCCGTTTCCGTGCCTTGTTTTACCAGCTGCTCCTGGTAATCGGGATCGGATATCTTGTATTTCTGATCATCAGCAATACCCTCGCCAATATGGAATCCCGGGGTATTCAGACCGGCTTTGATTTCCTCAGCACCACGGCCGGCTTCGACATTCTGATGACCCTGGTGGATTACGACGCCACCCATACCTACTTCGATACATTTATTGTTGGCTTGCTCAACACCATACTGGTCGGTGCCATTGGTATTGTGTTGTCCACCATCATTGGCTTTTTGATGGGTGTTGCCTATTTTTCCAGCAACTGGCTGGTACAGCGCCTGTCAGTGGTGTACGTCGAAATATTCCGCAACATCCCTCTGCTGCTGCAAATTTTCTTTTGGTACTTCGCTGTCCTGGCGGCGTTACCCAGCGCCCGTAACAGTTACAGCCTTGGAGACGCTTTTTTCCTGAATATCCGCGGGCTGTATTTGCCCAAGCTGATTAGCGAACCCGGTGCCGGTCTGGTGTACGGCTCGATCGTTGCGGCCATCATCGGTGTTTTTGCCCTGTACCGCTGGGCCAAACGCAAACAGGAACTGGAAGGTGTACAACTGCCGGTATTACGTCTGTCACTGGCCTTGCTGATCGGCTTACCACTACTGGCAACCCTGCTGTCCGGTATTCCTTTCACGCTGGATTACCCGCAATTAAAAGGCTTCAACTTCCGTGGTGGCATCACCGTTATCCCCGAACTGATGGCGCTGGCGGTTGCCCTGAGTATCTATACCGGTGCCTTTATTGCCGAAGCCGTGCGCGCCGGAATCCAGGCCGTACCTCATGGCCAGACCGAAGCCGCACGCAGTATCGGCCTGAAAGACAGCCAGATCATGAAGTTGATCGTTGTACCACAAGCCATGCGGGTTATTGTGCCCATGCTCAACAGCGAATATCAGTCGCTGGTGAAAAACTCGACCCTGGCAACAGCCATCGGCTATCCCGACTTGTTTACCGTCTTTGTCGGTACCAGCCTGAACCAGACTGGGCAAGCCATTGAAATTGTCTTTATGACTCTGGCCGTCTACTTCGCCATCAATATGACCATTTCGTTCACCATGAACTGGTTCAACAGCAAAGTCAGCCTGGCAGAGAGGAAATAACCATGAGTCACCCGGTCGTACCCTCTGATACCACAACGCCAACTGGCGGTCGTATCTTTCATCCCAAAGCCGCTGAGCCAGCGCCCGTTACCGTTGTTGGCAAACAAGCCTGGCTCAAGAACAACCTGTTCTCCTCGCCACTGAACAGTGCCATCACTCTGGTTCTGCTGGCACTGCTGGGGTCATTTATCCCGGCATTGGCCGACTGGCTGTTTATTTCAGCCCATATCAGTGGCCAGACCCAGGATGCCTGTACTGGCGACGGTGCCTGTTGGGTATTTATCAAGGTCTGGATACAACCGCTGATGTATGGCAACTATCCGGATGCCAGCCTGTGGCGGGTCAATCTCAGCCTGATATTGCTAGGGGCTGTATTATCCTCCCCTTACTGGTTGCCACCGAAACTGCGCAACAAGGTCGATATCATGTTGCTGCTGGCCTTCCCCTTTATGGCCATTATCATTCTTGATGGCCGTTTACTGGGTCTGGAATACGTCAGCACCGCCTACTGGGGTGGTTTTTCTCTCAACCTGTTCCTCGCGTCTGCCAGTATTATTCTGGGGATGCCACTGGGGTTTCTATGGGCTCTGGGACGACGTTCCAATATGCCCATGGCCCGCAGCATCTGTGTGGTACTGATCGAATTTTTCCGTGGCGTACCGGTACTGGCACTGTTCTTTATGGGCTCGGTCATGTTGCCGCTGTTCTTCCCGGAAGGCACCAACGTCGACAAGCTGTTGCGGGTCTGGATCGTACTGACGCTGTTTATGGCGGGGTATATGGCCGAAGTGTATCGCGGTGGTTTTCAGGCGATTCCATCCGGACAGTATGAAGCCTCCGCCGCCATTGGCCTGAGCTACTGGCAAACCACCTTGCTGGTGATTTTGCCGCAGGTGATCAAGGTCTCCATGCCGAATATTCTGGCCACCTCGGTCATGCTGTTCAAAAACACCACCTTCCTGATGATCATTGGTATTTTTGAAATTCTCAGTACAGCCCAGAATGCCCTTACCAATTCCAACTGGCTGGGTGGCTTCTCCACCGAAGCGTACCTGTTTGTTGCGGTGATTTACTGGATCTGCTGTTTCAGCATGTCGATGGTCGCCACTCGCATTGAACGCAAACTAGACACCAGCCACAAGTCCTGACTTACGGAAACCAAGCGATGAGTACCAATCTGAACAACAGCAACGTCTCTCAGGGCACAGCGCCGATACAGGCTCCCGGCGATGTCATCACCCTGGCCAGCCTGAACAAGTGGTACGGTGATTTTCATGTTCTCAAGGACATTAATTTCACCGTCAAGAAAGGCGAACGTATCGTTATCTGTGGCCCCTCCGGCTCGGGTAAATCGACCATGATCCGCTGCATCAACCGCCTGGAAGAATTCCAGCGCGGCGCGCTGATCGTCAACGGCATCGAAATGATCGATGACGTCAAAAACATTGAAGCCATTCGTCACGATGTCGGTATGGTGTTCCAGCATTTTAACCTGTTCCCACACCTGACCATTCTGGAAAACCTGACCCTCGGGCCGATCTGGGTGCAAAAAAAGCCCAAGGCCGAAGCAGAAGCCATGGCGATGAACTATCTGGAACGGGTCAAGATTGCAGAACAGGCGCTGAAATACCCAGGCCAACTGTCTGGCGGTCAGCAACAGCGGGTAGCGATTGCCCGGTCACTGTGTATGGCACCAGAAATCATGCTGTTTGACGAACCCACCTCCGCCCTCGACCCGGAAATGGTCAAGGAAGTGCTCGACGTGATGGTCGAACTGGCGGATGAAGGCATGACCATGCTGTGTGTTACCCATGAAATGGGCTTTGCCAAAAAAGTGGCTGACCGTGTGATCTTTATGGACGGTGGCGAAATCGTTGAAGAAAACACACCGGTTGAGTTTTTCGAACAACCAGAAACCGATCGCTTGCAGCTGTTCCTCAGCCAGGTACTGCAGCACTGATCAAACCCTCGATCGATGGGCTGCATTGCAGCCCATCACGCTGACCAATACCAACGCTGGCTATCCTTTTATTCTTTTATTCTTTGTATCCCTGGCTTCGGCCTCCCACCTTATAGCGTCGTCATAGCGCCCTAACCCTGGTGGCTCAGTCGTAACAAAGACAAACCAGACACAGCATACCGACACCACCCTATCGTAGGTTTATTTCGTGGGTTTATTTCCTGGTTGCACCCACCTTGTTATCACAGAGCCAATCCAGCGCATCGATATAATTATCAAAAAAGCGCACTTCCCCAGCAATAAACCAACTGGCAGTTCTGGCAATCCACTGCTGCCAGTCGGCATTACCATAGATGGCAATCCGCTCAAATTCGGAGCCGTGCTTCAACCCCAGTTTGAGATCATCCCAGGCGGCCTGTAACTCCCAGCCTTCAAATTCGGAACCATCGATCATGATTCTGACCTTGGGATCATTGACTTCCGCCAGCGCCCCATCCAGCAACGGAGTAATGGTTTCATAATCGCGATGCGTCAGGATTCCCTGAGCCTTGAGAGAGATAAAAAACCGCTCATTTTCACGGTTGATTCCAATCGATAACCCATGCTGTTTACGCGTCATTGCAGCCTCCTTGATCAGACAGTCATGAAGAGATAAGTATCAGATTACCCAAGAATAAAACGACCACAAGCAGCTGCATCAAGCCAACTGCAACTCATCGTGCCAGAAAGCACCGTAGTCAAACCCCGCTAACTTCATACACTGTAGGAGACATCTATTTAATCCTGCACGGCTCTGCGCGAGTGTCGCCGACTTGTGACTTGACCCGTCAGGCCTGCAAGTCGGCTCCGTGATTCGAAATCATCCGGTAGCCCAGAGTGAGCACCGGATCAAATGGATGTCCCCTGTACACTTTTACCCTGTCGATGGAGACTGAATCATGAGCGATACGACCTATACGCCTCCCAATGTCTGGACCTGGGAACCTGGCAATGGCGGCAAGTTTGCCAATATAAACCGCCCGGTAGCCGGAGCCACTCACGACAAGGAATTGCCTCGGGGTGAACACCCATTGCAGCTTTACTCCATGGGAACACCTAACGGCATCAAGATCACCGTAATGCTGGAAGAGCTGCTGGCAGCAGGAAAAACCGCCGCAGAATACGACGCCTGGATGATCCAGATTGTTGACGGCGACCAGTTCAGTTCCGGTTTTGTCGGCGTTAATCCGAACTCCAAAATTCCAGCGCTACTGGATTACAGCGTCACACCACCACAACGAGTATTTGAATCCGGCTCCATCCTGATGTACCTGGCCGAAAAGTTTGATGCCTTTATTCCCACCGATGCCGCTGGCCGCACCGAATGCTTTAACTGGTTATTCTGGCAAATGGGCAGTGCCCCCATGCTGGGCGGTGGCTTTGGTCATTTTTACGCCTACGCCCCAGAAAAATTTGAATACCCCATCAACCGCTTCACCATGGAAATCAAACGTCAGCTCGACGTACTCGACCAGCACCTGGCACACAACACCTTTATGTGTGGCGACGAATATACCATCGCCGATATCGCCATCTGGCCCTGGTATGGCGCATTGATTCTCGGACGCCTGTACGATGCCGCCGAATTTATTGAAGCCGAGGGTTACACCCACGTGATGCGCTGGGCCAAAGCCATTGATGCACGCCCGGCGGTTAAACGCGGCCGTATTATCAACCGCAATTTTGGTGAGCCAAACGAACAACTGTTAGAACGGCATAACGCCAGCGATATTGATACCGCTTTGAACGCGGGTAAATAAAAACCCCCGAAGTGCTCTAGGAGACACAAACGGCACTGTTGTAGTGGTTCAATAATCCCGTACACCTCTCTTATGGTGGTAATCTTACCACTTACGTTGGTGCCCGAAATTATTGAACCACTACAGGTATGCTTTCTTAAGCATTCATATTGAACTTAAGTAAGCTTTCCAACCTTTAAAATTGGTGATTTCTTCCGCACCTTCTATTCCAGAAGGTTCACATATAAACCCGCTCACTTGACTGCCATTCGCAAGAATCACTTTACCTATACCTAGTGGCGCTGGAATGCATGCCACAAAGCTACCGAAGTTTTCAGTAGGTATAGACCAAACTTCCACTTCAATCGCTGAGCCTTTTTCTTTGTCTAAAACAAGCCCGGGCCTTAACGGCGGGCCACCGGCTAAGGCGTACATGCGATAACTGGCTGCAGTTTTTGTTTTGGCTTTCAACATGGCTCCACGCTCAACAAGTTGCCAATTCAATGGCTGCCCTGTTAAATGAGCACCACAAACCATCACATCAATGGTTTTAGTGCTTGTCACTGGTGTCGTATTTTTCGGTGTGGCGATGCTGTCTAGAGCCCCTTTTTTCAAAGGTAAAGCTTGCTGAATACGGTTAGCAATCGACATCAACTCTCTATCACTAAAAGTCGAACCGACTAAAGTAATACCAAAAGGCATACCACTTTCCGTCATCATCATCGGCACAGCGATAGAAGCGAGGTCTAATAGGTTCATGAAGTTGGTGTAATAACCCAGCTCGCTATTATGCTTAATCGGCTCTGCCAACATTTCTGCGACCGTGAAATGACGACCTGCGGTTGGCGTTAGCAAACAATCGACCTGCGCTATTTGTGCTAAACAATTTTGTTTTAAATCATTAATACGATACTGCGCTTTAAACAAAGACGTAGCAGGTGGTTTTCCACCAGGCGCAATGATTTCTCGAACCACAGGAAATATCGCCTCTGGTTTTTCGTCAATCAAAGGTTGAGCGGCAATATAACGCTCCGATACCCATGGACCTTCATACAAGAGTTTGGCGATTTCATCGAATGGGGCAAAGTCAATTTCTTGGAATGAAAAACCTTCGTCCTTGAGTTTTGCCAAAGTGGCTTCATAAGCTTTTTGATAACCTTTGTCACCAAAGAATTTCAGCTGATGTTCTGGGATCACACCGACCATTAATGGCCCTGTTCGCAATCCATATTGCCTTGCTTGGTTCAAAAATGGATTAGCACGGCTGTAACCATCTCTTTTATCAAAACCTTCTGCTACTGATAAAACAAGATTCGCATCGTCTGTGTTGTAAGAGAAAATGGTGATGCAGTCCAAACTACGGCATGCTGGTACTAAACCGGTTGCCGATAACAAACCGATACTTGGCTTCACACCGACAAGATTATTAAAACAAGCTGGTATACGACCAGAACCTGCCGTGTCGGTTCCTAAACTGAATGAAGCTAACCCCAATGCAACCGATACCGCAGAACCTGAACTAGAGCCACCGCTCACATAATCGTAATTAAACGCGTTATGGCACGCGCCATAAGGTGAACGTGTACCATTTAGCCCTGTTGCAAATTGGTCTAAGTTCGCTTTACCAACAGGTATAGCACCAGCATCAATAAGCTGTTGTACAACTTTAGCAGAAACGTCCGGTGTATAAGCAAATTCTTTACATCCTGCCGTCGTCGGAATACCTGCAAGGTCAATATTATCTTTAATAACAAAGGGAATCCCCCACAATGGATGAGTATCCAAAGGTTTTTCTTTTAGACCTTCTAACCAAACAGATTGCTCTGCTTGCGATAGCTGATGAATCCAAATATTGTGGTCTTTATACTGCTCTGCACGCTGTCGAATATCTTCCATAATTTTCTCTGGTGTGTCTTTTCCTTCTGCATATTGAGCGCGCAGTGCATCAATGCCCATATCAAGGCTATGTTCTATTTCGTTATTCATCGTCATACTCATAATTCTCAGTTCCCATTCTCTACTTATTTGCAGCTTCTAACACGACAATGGCTTGCCCTGCGCTGACTCGACTACCGTCGGTTAATAACAAATCCGTCACGACACCGGCTTCTGTAGCGTATAAAGGAATTTCCATTTTCATCGACTCTAAAATAACCAATAGTTCGCCTGCTTGTACTTCTTGTCCTACTGTCACCTCTGTCTGCCATAAGCTGCCAGAGACAGGGCTATCGATAACAATCGCGTCTTCATTCCATGTCACTTCACTTGCTACTACATCCGCTTCTTCACTATCAAAATGGAATTGGCCATTGGCGTGCCAATTCGCCAACTCCGTTTCGAAGGCCTCATTGCGTTGCTGCTTAAAAGTATCGATGCTGTCGCTTTGTTCCTCTATAAAAGCTTGATAGTCAGCCAGAGAAAATTCACTTTCCTCAATACGAATTGGGCTTTTGTTATTAGAAAAGCCACCATGAGGGAAATCGTCACGAATTTGTTGTAGCTCTTCATGACTCACCTCGTAGAAACGAATTTGATCGAAGAAACGTAATAGCCAAGGCTTGCTGAATTCTGTCGTTTGGCGGTAGCGGTTCCACATTTGCAGCGTTCGTCCCACGAATTGATAACCTCCAGGTCCTTCCATGCCATACACACACAAATAAGAACCGCCAATGCCAACGGAATTTTCTGCGGTCCATGTTCTCGCTGGGTTGTATTTGGTTGTCACCAAACGATGACGAGGATCCACTGGCGTTGCGACTGGTGCGCCGAGATAAACATCCCCAAGCCCCATTACCAAGTAACTCGCACTGAAAAGAATGTCTTTCACATCATTTATGCTGTCCAAGCCATTAATACGGCGGATAAATTCCAAGTTGCTTGGGCACCAAGGGGCATTCGATCGTACGGATTGGCTGTATTTATCAATGGCTTCTTGGCAGGCTTTATCGTCCCAAGAAAGCGGTAAATACACGATACGAGAAGGCACAGATAATTCCGTGAGTTTTTCGCTGAGTGCCATTTCAGCTTGCTCAAGATGCTCAAGTAATGCGGTGTAACTTAATACTTGGCTATCATAGTGAATCTGCAAAGAGCGAATACCTGGAGTGAGTTCTCGCATGCCTTTTAACGGATTTTGTTCTAGCCATTGCATTAAAGCATGAGCGCGAAAACGTAAACGAATATCTAAAATTTGTTCGCCGTATTCCACTAACAAGAAATGATCGCCAGCAGCACGATAAACAATCTCGTCGCCAAAACGATCAGCAGGTAAGGTTTTCAGAATAGGACTCAAAACAGGACAAGGCATCGTCCTGTTTTGAATGCTTGTTAATTCAGACAAACCTTTATTTTGTTCCGCTTCTAACGCGACAGCATCTTCAATACTGACAGAGACAAAACGAATTTTATCTCCCGCACGCAACTGCCCAAGCTTCCATAAATCAGCCGTAATGACGGTTGCAGGACAAACAAAGCCACCCAAAGAAGGACCATCAGGTCCAAGAATCACCGGCATATCTCCGGTAAAATCCACGCTGCCAAAAGCATAAGCGTTATCGTGAATATTCGAAGGATGCAAGCCAGCTTCACCACCGTCTTTACGAGCCCATTCAGGTTTAGGCCCGATTAAGCGTACTCCCGTTCGGCTGGAGTTATAGTGAATTTCCCACTCTGTTTCAAAAAAGGTTTTAATGTCTTCATCGGTAAAGAAATCCGGTGAACCATGAGGACCATAGATAACACGCAGTTCATATTCATTAGTAAGTTCCCGCAGCAAACCAGACGGTACAACGGTGTTTGGTTCTTCTGTCACGGGTTCCAGTACATGAAGTACGTCACCCGTTTGAATCGCACGCCCGTTGTGGCCGCCAAATTGTCCTAGCGTAAAGGTGGACTTTGAGCCCAAATAATCTGGACAATCAAAGCCACCTGCCACCGCAAGGTAGCTTCTTGCACCACCGTCTTTGATTCTACCTAACGTCAATGTTTGACCCGCTGATAGCTCGATGACTTGATTAAGAGGAATCGGCTGACCATCTAACTTAGCGTCAATTTTTGCCCCTGAAAGCGCAATTTTTGTGTCATAACTGAAACATAACGTTGGCCCTTGGAGAGTAATTTCCATCGCAGCCCTGTCTATTGGGTTGCCTAATAAACGATTGGCTAAGCGGAAATGATAATTATCAAACGGACCAGAAGGTGGTACGCCGACATTCCAGTGATGCTCACGACCTGGAAAGTCCTGTAGAGTGGTTTGCGTGCCGCCACTTTGCACATCAATACGTTTTGGTTGATATTTAAACTCATTAAGATAACGGGTACTGACCTCTCCCTTTAAAAGAACAGGATCAACAACAAGATTACGTAGGTAATCTAAATTGGTTTCCGTACCATAAATAATACTCTCATCTAATGTGTTTTTTAGCGCTAGAAAAGCACTGTCTCTATCTTCTTTGTGAACAATAACCTTGGCGAGCATTGGATCAAAATAAGGCGATACTTGTATGCCTGTTTCTATCCAATAGTCGATACGTACTTCATTGTCTTGGTTCTCAGGAAAGGACACCTGACTAAGTAAGCCAGACGACGGCTGAAAGTTTTTATAAGGGTCTTCTGCATAAACTCGAACTTGTACTGCATGGCCTTTGGCCACCAGATTATGACGTTTATCGTCTAAGGCCAAATCTTCCCCAGCGGCTAAACGAATCATCCACTCTACAAGGTCAACACCGTAGACTTCTTCTGTCACACCGTGTTCAACTTGTAAGCGAGTATTTACTTCCAAAAAGTAGAAGTCTTCACTGTCCATGTCATAAATAAACTCGACCGTCCCTGCATTACGGTACTTAACGGAAGACAGCAAAGATTCTGCTGTGGCATGAAGCTGTGCACGAACTTGTTGAGTTAAATGTGGGGCAGGACATTCTTCCACGACTTTTTGGTTGCGGCGCTGACTGGAACAATCTCGCTCCCCTAAAGCCAATGCTTTACCTTTACCATCGGCAAAAATTTGAACTTCTATATGACGCGCACGAGCGATGAATTTTTCTAAAAACACACCGTCATCGGCAAAGTTATTCGCGCCCAAACGCTTCACTGAATCGAAGCCGTCTTGAAGCTCCTTTTCATTGTGGCAAAGCTGCATACCGATACCGCCACCACCAGCGGTACTTTTCAGCATAACGGGATAACCAATATTATTAGCTGTCTCGCAAGCGGAAGTTAAATCTTTTAATAAGTCTGAGCCTGACAATAAAGGCACATTCGCTTGTTCCGCTAACTCACGAGCACGATGTTTCAGACCAAATTCCACCATTTGCTCTGCAGTAGGGCCAATAAAAGCGATACCTTCTTCTTCACAACGACGAACAAAGGTCGCATTTTCACTTAGAAATCCGTAACCGGGATGTATAGCGTTCACGCCAGATTGTTTCGCAATGGAAAGGATTTTCTCCATATCCAGATACGTTTCGCTGGCACTGCCTTCACCCAATGAAAAGGCTTCATCGGCCTGTTTAACATGTAAACTCTTAGCATCTGATTCCGCATAAACGGCTACGGAGCCAATCTGCATTTTTTTCAGCGTTCGCAGAATACGGGTCGCGATCGCGCCACGATTAGCAATGAGTACCTTGTGAAACTCATAATTGGTTTTGCTCTGCATACTTTAACCTTGTTCGGGCCGTCCCGATTGCACTCTCATCACAATGGCCGTCCACTGTGCGTGTTATTATTCAAATCTCAATATGCCTCTCTTTTACTACCTTAAGCGAGACTCAATTAAGCTTCCCAAACTAATAAATTAATCGGTGTTGGGTTGTAACCATTACAAGGGTTATTTAATTGCGGACAGTTCGAAATCAGTATCACTATGTCCATCTGAGCTTTCATTTCCACATACTTTCCAGCACCAGAAATGCCATCTTCAAACGTTAAACCACCCTCTTCCGTAACAGGCACATTCATAAAGAAATTGATATTGTGGCTGATGTCGCGTTTCGATAAGCCATACTCTGGATTTTCCGCAATCGCCAACATCCAGCTATCACGACAGGCGTGCATACAACGCTTTTCTAGGTCATAACGTATGGTGTTACTTTCTGTTGCACAGGCACCACCTAAGGTGTCATGTCGACCACAAGTATCTGCTTCAATGGTGATCATTACGTTATTTTCGTTGGTACGAAGCTCTGATCCAGCGGTCAAATAAACATTCCCTTGTTCACGAATAGTGTCAGTTGCACTATAACGCTCAGACGGTTTATTGGCGTTGTAAAAAAGTGTGTCCGCTGCTTGGTTACCTTCCAGGTCAACGATACGAAAATAACTGCCTGATTTGATAGTAGCGATAAAATAATCGCCCGCTTCAATATGAAAAATTTGGCTTGCTTCATTGGTATTTAATACGCTTTCTTTGATCATGGATTAACCCTCATAGCCAAGATAATAAAGTTCGTTGTTCGCAAAACCTCGTTCATTTTCTGGGCGAGAAATTTTGCAAAAATCGTCTGCTTCAACTGGCGCTGCTTTTTCTAATAGAATTGAAACTGGCTTTTTCGGATAGGTCGTTGCTTGACTCAAAGGATGAGCACAAGTGTGCAGCATAACCAAAGTATCCATTTCAAAACGCAAAGTGATACGACTACCCGCTGGGCTGTTGTCTTCTACTAAACGCATATTACCGTCAGCATCTGTGACAACTTTGCTAAACAAATTTAAGTTCGCAGTACTGTCCGCTTGAGTTAATCCGTATTTTGCCATCTCGACTAATAAAGCATCCGTACCATTTTGCAGCCATTCATTATGATCTTTTTGATAATCACGCTTACCCCATTTCGCTTCCACATGAGAGGCATGGCTGTTTCCGCTCACAGTTTCATGCCAACCTACTGAATCTTCGATGATGGAAGCGAAAATACGCCCCATATCGGAATACAGACAATGACCTTTTGTTAGCTTGAAAGTATGTTGTCCTTTCAATGTATCTGGCGCGTTATAACGCTCTAGCAAGTTCTCAGGGTTGTAAAAAACCATGCCAACATTGGCACCGCCTTCCACATCTGTTAGCGTCATTTGCATACCGCGACGCACTTTCAAAGACCAATGACTGGCCGCTGGAATAATAGTTTTGTAATTTTTCATTGCTTTTCCTTTTCAACTAATTACCAGTCATCAAACTGGCGCTTGGATCTACAGGATGAAGTCGGTCATCAATTTCCTCATAAAGGTCTTTTGAACCATGACCAAGCGGTAAATCGTAAGTAATGGAAGCCCCATAAGCATTTGGAGAATGCGGATCGTGGCGCACTTTATCGAATACCCAAAGTCTTGAGCCTAGATAAAACCCTTCTTTTAAGTCATGAGTCACCATAAAAACGGTTAGATTGTGCTCTCGCCATAGTTCCAACACTAAAGCGTGCATATCGGCTCGGATACCAGGATCAAGGGCACCAAACGGTTCATCAAGTAGTAGAATTCTTGGTTTGCATATAAGCGCTTGGGCAATAGCAAGGCGCTGCCTCATACCGCCAGACAGTTCATCGGGATAACGATGTAACGCATGATCTAAACCGACTTTTTCTAACATTTCTGTTGCTTCTTGCTTCGCTTGGCTCTTTTCTTTACCGAACAAGTAGCCCGTTAAAGAAGACTTTTGGAAACCTTTAGCAGCGATCACATTTTCCAAAACGGTCATATGAGGAAACACAGAATATTGCTGAAATACGATGCCACGATCTGGACCTGGCTCATTAGGTATCGATTTTCCATCCATCAACAACTCACCTGAACTTGGATCTTCAATACCTAAAATCATTTTCAAAAACGTACTTTTACCGCAACCAGACGCGCCGACTAAAGTAATAAACTCACCTTCTTGAACCGTCACATCAACGCGTTCGAGAATGACATCTTTTCCGTATTTTTTACCGATTTTCTTTGCTTGAATAATCGGATTAATCTGAGTATTAATTTGGCTCATGATTTCGCCTCCTGACTCCAAGGAAAGAGTTTTTTATTCACTAGTCCCAGTAAGTAATCAAACAAAAATGCCAATAAAGTAATCCACGCCACATAAGGTAAAATGACATCCATAGATAAGTAACGTCGTACTAAGAAAATTCGATAACCTAAGCCGTCCGTTGACGCGATGGCTTCAGCAGCAATCAAAAACAGCCAACCAGATCCTAATGACAAACGCACCGCATCGATCAATTTCGGCATCACTTGTGGCAAGAGAACACGGATTAAAATTTGGAGAGTACTCGCACCTAACGTTTGCGCTTTCACCAGCTGTTCGCTGGGAATCTCTTGTGTTCTTCGCTGAATATCCCGGGCGATAAAGGGCGTTATCCCCACGGCAATCAGAACAACTTTAGACATTTCCCCTAATCCCACGACGATGAATAAAATCGGTAAGAGAGCCAGAGGTGGTACTAACGAAATCACAGTTAAAAGAGGAGAAAAACCAGCAGAGACTAGAGGTAAAGCCCCTGTTAACAGGCCTACCAGCAAACCGATTACCGCCGCTATCGCAACACCTGACGCCAGGCGAATCAAACTGCTTAATGTGTCTTTCCAGAAAATGAGCTCCCCAGTTCGTTTACTGGGCTCAAATGCCATTCTGTACATGGCATCTCCCATTTGACTGAACGCTGGTAACAATTTGTCATTGGAATTAACCGCCAACCTTGCTTCCGATCCCATCATATAAACGATGATTAAAAGAAGAAAAGGAAGCAAACCCAGCAAAATCCCACGGGTTCGAGTCGGCTTATAATTGATCAGTTTTTTCATGCTATTACTCCTCAGTGTTTCCCACTTACCATTGGCGCTATTACCGTAACGCCAATGGTCGTATTGGAAATAGATTATGAGCTAATGCTTATAACTGACCGTTTTTGGCCATTTCCATATAAGTAGGATCAAAGCGAAGTTTTATATAGCTTGGGTCACCGAAAACGCCTGCAGGGGTTTCAATACCAATCACGCCGGCATCGGGTGCACCATCGCCTAGCAAGCCATGTTCAAAAGAGAACTCAGCGACGTTTTGCATTGTCGCGATAAGTTTTTCACTATTGGTTAGAGATAAAGCCGCTTCGGGTGTGTAGAACATCTCTGTGCTTGCTAACTGTGCATCATAACCAGCAAGATCCGTTTCAGAGGCTTCTGCCATGAAAGTACGTGTATCGATTGCTACTTTATCGCTGCCACTCATTAACTCCATGATTTCATACCAAGCGCCCACTAAAGCTTTACCTAGATTAGGATTCGCGTTTAGCGTGTCAGTATTGATCACCAATAGGTCAATAATTTCGCCTGGGATTTGAGAGGAATCAAACACCTTGTTGCTATTAGGCTGAGCTAGGATTTCACTTACTAGAGGGTTCCAAGTCACAACAGCCGTAATATCGTCAGTACCATAAACAGAAACCATGTCAGCATCAGATGTGTTAACAACATTCACATCCGCTTCTTTTAGACCAACTGTGTCTAATCCACGAGCCAATAAGTAGTGAGACACACTTAATTCAACAAGGTTAACTATTTGACCTTCGATGTCTGCAAGAGAGATTTTATCTTTTAGAATGATGGCGTCATTGCCGTTGGAGAAATCACCTACGATTAACGCCGTGCTGTCCACACCACCTGCAGCAGGAATCGTCAATGCGTCCATGTTTGTCATGGTACAAGCATCGAACTGGCCTGTGGTGTATTGATTGATAGATTCAACGTAGTCATTAATTTGCACGACATCAATATCGATACCGTATTTGTCGCCCCATTTTTCGACGATACCTTCTTGAGCGCCATATGCCCAAGGCATCCAACCGACATAAATAGACCAACAAACTTTAAAAGAATCAGCCGCCATGGTATTGGCAGAAACAAGAAGGGAAAATAGTAGAACGGTTACTTTTTTTGAGCAGTATTTCATTAGAAGTCACCTTTTCAGTTTTAAAGTTACACATGGAGTACCCTTGGCAATAACGCCATGCGGTCTCCCGGGCTTTTATCCCGCCGTGTAACCCTGAAACATCAAGGTCGAAAGCTCTCGGACCAGTCTTCACTAAACTTTTCAGCCTAGCCGGAACCCTAGCTTTCTATTGAATTCTAAATTGTCTTGTCCGATATCACCAAAGATACTAACAAAAAAAATTCAAGCATATAGTGTGCCAAATCAAAAACCACTTTAAAAACAAAGTGTTAGATTTTAATCATATCTATTTCACTCTACTCAAAGACAAATATTGCTCTAAAATAGAGCAATACTGATAAGCATTGCTCTATTTAGGGTCTACTTGTAGTGGTCAACTAATCCCGGACAGTGTTTTGAGTTTTTCCTCAGCCTGCAACGGGCGAAATGCCACCATTGAATGCGTGAGATCGCTGTCGGTTGTAGTACCCCATCAAGTAGCTCCCAACATCTTTCTGGTCATCCGGCACCTCATTTATGGTGGCGATCTCACCACCTACGTGGTGTCCCGAATCATGGGACCACTACATACCACCCCGAATCGTAGGGACGCCCTCCATGGCTGCCCCAATATCTACTCCAATACCCGCTCCAATACCCAATCTAACAAACACAAACGGCACTGGTATGGCCACGGACGGCGCTGTTCCCTACCGTTCTGTCGCCATCGGTTATTTCAGTTTACGCACGCGTTTGGCAAATGGTGCCTTGCCTGCGCTGCCTTTTCCTGCGCCAGCGGCCTTGCCATTGACCACGCCTTTGGCTTTTTTCGCTGCGGCGCCTTGAGAGCGGGCTTTGTTATTGCCGCTGTCGGCTTTTTGCGCAACCGGTGCTTTGGTGGCCTTGCCTTGCACACCACGTCCTTTGGCGTGGTAGCCAGGACGCTGGCGGCTACCGGAGGGAGCATCTTCGGCGGGGATCAAGGCATCCGGGCCTTTACCAATCAGGTCATGGCGTCCCATACGTTTGAGTTCTTCACGCAGCATCGGCCAGTTTCGTTCGTCGTGGTAACGCAAGAAGGCTTTTTGCAAACGACGCTGTTCAATGTCGCGGGGAATGGTCATTTTGGCGGTTTTGTAGCTCATCCGTTGCAACGGGTTACGTTCGGAGTGGTACATGGCCGTGGCCAGTGACATCGGTGATGGATAAAAAGTCTGCACCTGATCAACACGCATTTTCTGGCTTTTAAGCCAGCGCGCCAGGTTCATCATGTCTGAGTTTTCGGTGCCTGGATGGGCGGCAATAAAATACGGCACCAGATATTGCTCTTTACCGGCTTCTTTCGAGAACTTGTCGAACATGCGTTTGAAGTTGTCGTAGGTGCCCATCCCCGGTTTCATCATTTTGGTGAGGACGTTTTTTTCCGTATGTTCCGGGGCAATTTTTAACAAGCCACCCACGTGGTGGGTCACCAGTTCACGTACATATTCCGGGTCTTCTACCGCCAGGTCGTAACGCAAGCCAGAGGCAATGGCGATACGTTTGACGCCGGGCAAGGCCCGCGCAGCACGATACAACTCGGTGGTCGGTTTATGGCTGGTTTTGAGGTTTTTACAAATACCGGGATACACACACGACAGCCGACGACAGTTTTTCAGGATCGTCTCGCTTTTGCAGTTGAGCATATACATGTTGGCGGTTGGGCCGCCCAGGTCGGAGATGGTGCCTGTGAACCCTGGTACCTTGTCACGGATTTCTTCAATCTCGTGAATGATGCTTTCCTGCGACCGACTCTGAATAATGCGGCCTTCGTGCTCGGTAATCGAGCAGAAAGTACAGCCGCCAAAACAGCCACGCATGATATTCACCGAAAACCGGATCATATCGTAAGCCGGAATGCGGGCGTCACCATACGCCGGATGTGGAATGCGCTGGTACGGCAATGCAAAGACGGCGTCCATTTCGTCGGTTTCCAGCGGAATGGGTGGTGGGTTGACCCACACTTCCTGGGTACCGTGTTTTTGCATCAGCGGGTGCGCGTTATAGGGGTTGGATTCCTGGTGTAACACCCGTGAGGCATGGGCATACAGGGCGCTGTCGTTGCGTACCTTGTCGAATGAGGGCAAGCGAATATAGGTGCGGCTGTTGTCGTGTTCGACCTTGCGCTGCAATGGCATCGGGACAATTTTGACCGGCATGATATCGGTGTCGGCGTCGGCACCTGCTTCAAGCGCTTGCTGGTCGGAAGCACAGCTGTCGCTGTTGGCTTCTTTCATTTCATAGGGGTTGGCAATAACGTCGATTTTCCCCGGCCAGTCGATGCGGGTTGAGTCGATTTCAGTCCAGCCTTGTGGCGCGGCATCACGCAAAATGGCGGTGCCACGCAGGTCGATAATATCCTTGATATCGCGCCCTTCGGCCAGTTTGTGGGTTAGATCCACCAATGCCCGTTCAGCGTTGCCGTACAGCAGGATATCCGCTCCGGAATCGATCAATACCGACCGCCGTACCTGATCGCTCCAGTAATCGTACTGGGCAATCCGGCGCAGGCTGGCTTCGATACCGCCAATCACAATCGGAATATCCTTGTACACTTCACGGATTTTTTGCGAATAGACAATTACGGCCCGATCCGGACGCTTGCCCGGTTCACCGCCGGGCGTGTAAGCGTCTTCCGAACGTACCTTGAGATCCGCTGTGTAGCGGTTGATCATCGAGTCCATATTGCCCGCTGATACCCCAAAGTAGAAATTGGGTTGGCCAAGGCAGGTAAAGGCATCGGGATCGTTCCAGTCTGGCTGACAAATCAGGCCAACACGGAAGCCCTGGCTCTCCAGCAGCCGTCCGATGACAGCCATCCCGAAACTGGGATGATCGACATAGGCATCACCACACACCACAATAATGTCGCAACTGTCCCAGCCCAGCTGATCCATTTCCTCTCGCGTCGTTGGCAAAAACGGTGCGGTGCCGAAACACTCGGCCCAATAGGGAAAATGCGAAAACAGGTGTGGCACCTCGGTCGTGACCGGCTGCTGGTTGGACTGCGACATAAAATTCAAGCTCTTGTATACACGGACTGGCGGACGCCAAAGATTGGCTATTCTCCCAAAATTCGGCCCAAGACTGAAGAATAACCCAGTCAAATAGTCGGAAATTGGCGGTAATATCCCTATTAATTAACACCTGACCGCCTCAGCCGTGCAAAAGACCAGTATCTGATCACAAAAGCGTCATTGGCCGCTGCGTCCATAACAACAACAGGGAATCCCTGCGCGCTTCTGTTATTCCAGCAAAAACTGCTAACATCCTTATTAACTTATCGAGATACAGCCCAACATAATGGCCCACCGTGAATCCCGAGCAAAACAGGGGAGCCCTCCGCCCCGAATCATGGTTGTTGATGACCAGGCCCCTCGGGCTGCCATCCTGCAACAGGCATTATCGGACGCCGGTTGTGAAGTCGTTGCCTGCCTCGCCAGTGCCCAGGGCCTGATGAAAAAGGTGATGGAACACCAGCCAGACGTCATTATTATCGACATCGAAAGCCCGGATCGGGACATGCTGGAGCATATGACCGTGCTGAATCAGCACAACCCCAAGCCGGTGATCATGTTTTCTGATGAAGACGACCCCGCCACTATTGAAAAAGCCGTACGGGCCGGAGTCAGTGCTTACGTTGTCGATGGTCTCAACCCCGCTCGCGTCAAGTCCATTATGGATGTGGCCGTCGCCCGCTTTCGGGAATTCCAGGCTTTGCGTGGCGAGCTGGAAAAAACCAAAAACCAGTTGGCCGACCGACGTCTGCTGGACGAAGCCAAAGCCTTGCTGATGAAGCAAAAAAACATGTCGGAAGAAGAGGCGTATCACGCCATGCGCAAAATGGCCATGGATCGCGGCCAACGTATGGTGGATGTCGCCAAAAACATTATTTCGGTAATGAACCTGCTGAACGGTTGACTATGACAGACTCTGATCCACTGGAAAAATCCAGCCTGATACTGGGCTACATGCCACTGAGCGACAGCCTGCCCCTACTGGTAGCCGATGCCCAGGGTTACTTTGCCGCAGAAGGCCTCAACGTCGAGCTGCAACAGGAAGTCTCCTGGGCCAATATTCGCGACAAGGTACTGGTCGGCCATCTCGATGGTGCACAAATGCTGGCCCCGATGTTACTGGCGACCCATTTGGGTCTGGGTGGTCTGAAAAAAGCCATGATGGCTCCCTTTGCCTTTGGCCTGAACGGTAACGCCTTTACGATCTCACGATCGTTAGGCCAACAGCTGGAAGAGCAGGCCTCCGGGCAATCTCCTGCAGGGGATGCTATCGCCTCAGGCAAAGCACTCAAAAAGCTGGTTCAGAGCCGCCGTTCCCGGGGTGAGTCGCCGCTGATTTTTGCCACCGTTTATCCCTACTCCATTCACAACCTGTTGCTACGGGACTGGCTGGCCGCATCGGGCGTGGACCCGGATCAGGATGTGATTCTGGTGGTACTGCCGCCATCACAAATGGTTGATCATTTATCGCTGTCTCATATCGATGGGTTTTGTGCCGGTGCCCCCTGGAACTCAGTAGCGATCCAGCAAGAAGTTGGCGAATGCTTGCTGACTGGCCCGGACTTGTGGCACAGCGCCCCCGACAAGGTACTGGGACTGACCCAGGAGTGGGCCAATACTCACCCCAACACCACCCAGGCCCTGATCCGGGCACTGGACAAGGCCACTCTCTGGCTGGACGATCACCGCGAAGCCGCAGGAGCCTTATTGGCCGATGCGATTCAGATTCCGGTTGCGGCGGCTCTGCCGGCACTGGTAGGCGAGTTTGTTTACCGCCCCGGAGAATCCCAGCAGCAGCAGCCGGATATGCTGGTGTTCCACCGCTCATTGGCCAACTATCCCTGGCAAGAGCATGGCGTCTGGTTCCTGCAACAAATGCAGCGCTGGGGCTGGGTCAGTTCCGCCCTGGACTGCGAAGAAACTATCCGCGAGTGCTACCGTAGCGACCTGTACCAGCAAGCATTACAGCGGCCTGCACTCGTGGCAGAAGGTACCCGGCTGGCGCTGGATCATCGCGACCCGTGGCAGCTGGATGGTGTAGCCATGGCACCAACGGCGTTTAGTTATCATCGTTAATCCTGTCACCAGAAACTACGACCAGTGACCAGAAACCACCGTCAGAAAACGCCCAAAACCGGGCTAACCTGGCCCGTTATTGCACCAGTCTTGTGCCGATTGATCAGGCGATGAGGGATTACCACTTGTTGGCCCAGCCTTGAGGTATTCACAAAAATACCACCCAAGGCCCGCTGTATGGGCGTGACAGCGGTTTTTGTTTCTTTTTCCGGGTGATGCTCAGGTTTTGGCACATCGTTTGAATATCAGTCCTTATACAAGTCCAATGGCGGACTGCATTTAAAACACAGAATTCAAGCAAAGGCGCTACAACGTTTACACGTTGTGGCGCTTTTTTTTTGCTTCAAAACCTGCTTCAGAGAGGAAATATGATGCGAGTAATTACTCCATTACGCCGAACATTACTGACCAGTGCTGCCATTCTGGCAACCGGACTGGCGACGCTGGCGGCACCCGCTGCGCTGGCAAAGCAGTACCCCGAAAAAGAAGAGCTCACGTTCGGCTTTATCAAACTGACGGACATGGCGCCTCTGGCCATTGCTTATGAAAAAGGCTACTTCGAAGACGAAGGCCTGTACGTCACACTGGAAGCCCAGGCGAACTGGAAAGTGCTACTGGATCGTGTGATCGACGGCCAGCTGGACGGTGCTCACATGCTTGCAGGCCAGCCGTTGGGCGCCACCATCGGTTTTGGTACCAAGGCCGATATTATCACCGCCTTCAGCATGGACCTGAACGGCAACGCCATCACCGTCTCCAACGACATCTGGCAACAAATGAAGCCTTATGTCCCCATGGGAGCTGATGGCAAACCGATCCATCCAATCAAGGCCGATGCCCTGAAGCCGGTCGTTGACAAGTACAAGGCAGCAGGCAAGCCCTTCAATATGGGCATGGTATTCCCGGTATCGACCCATAACTATGAGCTGCGTTACTGGCTCGCAGCCGGTGGCATTCACCCCGGCTACTACGCCCCCGCCAAAGGCGATACCTCGGGCAAACTCAATGCCGATGCCTTGCTGTCGGTTACGCCACCACCACAGATGCCCTCCACCATGGAAGCCGGTACCATTTACGGTTACTGCGTGGGCGAACCCTGGAACCAGCAAGCCGTGTTCAAAGGCATTGGCGTACCGGTGATTACCGACTATGAAATCTGGAAAAACAACCCGGAAAAAGTCTTTGGTGTAAGCCAGCAATGGGCCGATAAATACCCGATCACCCACAAGGCCGTGGTCAAGGCACTGATTCGTGCCGCTGCCTGGCTCGATGCCGACAACAACGCCAACCGTCCGGAAGCCGTTAAAATTCTCTCCCAATCCAACTATGTGGGGGCTGATTACGACGTGATCGCCAACTCCATGACCGGCACCTTTGAATACGAAAAAGGCGACACCCGGGACGTACCGGATTTCAATGTTTTCTTTCGTTATAACGCAACCTACCCTTACTACTCCGATGCGATCTGGTACCTGACCCAAATGCGCCGCTGGGGACAAATTGCCGATGCCCAACCGGATAGCTGGTACATGGATATTGCCAAAAAAGTCTACCGTCCAGACATCTATGCCGATGCAGCCAAAGCCCTGATCAAGGAAGGCAAGCTGGATGCTGTGGATTTCCCGGACTTCACGACCGAAGACGGCTTCAAAGCCCCACAGACCCAGTTTATCGACGGCGTAACCTATGACGGTAAAGCCCCCAACGCCTACCTGAAAAAATTCAAGATTGGTCTGCAAGGCAACGACAAAATCTAACACTCGATAGATTTATCAGACCCCGTATCGACCCATACCAACAACAACGGTCGATGCGGCATACACGGCGGGGCGATGCCCCGAACGTCAGCAACCACCGTGCGACCCGGAGATATACAACATGAATATGGCACTGTCGAAATTGCCGTGGCTTGAGCCTATAGTGAAAATCCTGCAAGGCGACAACATCGGTCTGAATTTCCAGATCATCGCCAAAGCCATTGGTGTGCCGCTGGCCGGTATCCTGGTGTTCCTGATGATCTGGCACGGAGCCGCCAGTAATATCGAAACCTCGTTGGGTAATTTCCCCGGCCCAGCGGATGTGTACGAACAGAGCAAGGGCCTGATCAGCGAACACATTGCCGAGCGCGAAAAGGCAGAGGCCTTTTATGAACGCCAACAGCTGCGCAATGATGCCCGCGTGGCCGAAGACCCTGATTATGTGCCAAAGATTCGGGACTACACCGGCAAAGCCACGTATTTTGATCAGATCCTGACCAGCCTGATAACCGTCATGACGGGCTTTATTCTGGCCTCGCTGATCGCTATTCCACTGGGAATCCTGACAGGCCTGAGCGCCACGCTGAACGACGCGTTTAATCCGATTATCCAGATATTCAAACCCGTATCCCCACTGGCCTGGTTGCCACTGGTGACCATGGTGGTCAGCGCCGTATACGTCTCGGATGACCCGGCGGTGCCCAAGTCGTTTGTGAACTCCATGATCACGGTCATGCTCTGCTCGCTCTGGCCTACCTTGCTCAACACATCCGTGGGCGTTGCGTCCATTTCACAGGACTTGCAAAACGTCAGTCAGGTGTTGCGCCTGAACTTCATCACGCATGTCACCAAAATCGTCCTGCCCTCTGCCATTCCCATGATTTTCACCGGCTTGCGACTGTCATTAGGGATTGCCTGGATGGTACTGATTGCTGCCGAAATGCTGGCCCAGAACCCCGGGCTGGGCAAGTTTGTCTGGGATGAATTCCAGAACGGCTCATCCGACTCTCTTGGCCGCATCATGGTAGCGGTAATCACCATTGGCCTGATCGGTTTTGCCCTCGACCGTCTGATGCTCAGCCTGCAAAAAGCAGTGTCCTGGGACAAATCAGCCAACGTACGTTAAGCCATTAACACCGGAGAATTTATTATGAGCGTGATCCTCGACATCAGCCGCGTTGGCATCGAATTTCCAACCCCTAATGGCGCCTTCCGCGCTTTGCGCGACGTTGACCTGAAAATCAGACAGGGCGAATACATTTCCCTGATTGGGCACTCGGGCTGTGGCAAGTCCACGGTGCTGAATATCGTTGCTGGCTTGCTGCAAGCAACCGAAGGCGGCGTCATGCTCCACGGCCGTGAGGTCAACGAACCGGGGCCGGAACGGGCGGTTGTATTCCAGAACCATTCGTTGCTGCCTTGGCTAACGGCCTATCAAAACGTTGAGCTGGCGGTCAAAACCGTCTTCCAGGGCAAAAAATCCAAAGCCGAGATGCGCGCCTGGATTGAGCACAATCTGGAGCTGGTACATATGACTCACGCCATGCACAAGCGCCCGGACGAAATTTCTGGCGGCATGAAACAGCGGGTCGGTATTGCCCGGGCACTGGCAATGGAACCCGACATTTTGCTGATGGATGAGCCGTTCGGGGCGCTGGACGCCCTCACCCGTGCCCATTTGCAAGACTCGCTGATGGACATCCAGAAAGAGCTGAACAACACCGTTATCATGATTACTCACGATGTCGATGAAGCTGTTTTGCTGTCGGATCGTATCGTGATGATGACCAACGGCCCGGCGGCGACCATTGGCGAAATTCTCGACATCGATCTGGAGCGGCCACGTAACCGCCTGGAACTGGCCGACGACCCTCGCTATAACCACCTGCGCCATCAAGTGCTGCGGTTTCTTTATGAAAAACACAAAAAAGTCGCCTGATCCGTCCTGATACACCTGCCCTCCGTCTTGTCCCAATCGTCACAGCAGCCACCGTTCTGATACTTTTATGTCAGAACGGTGGCCTGAAATCATGTCGTAATTCCTACAAACCCATCCTTTTGTCTTACAAAAAACAACAGTAAACGTTTGTTCTGACGACTTTATCCGTTTAAAACAGCGCCATTAAAGGTTTTTCACTCTGGTATGTAATTTGCCGTTATATAAATATATATATAACGAAACCATGGCTCAGATAATATTCACGAGCCAGGCAGCCACTAGGGGACATCTATTTAATCCTGCACGGCTCTGCGCGAGTGTTGCCGTTGTTCAGAGCAAGGCGACGAATGCAGCGAA
>NZ_JAUORS010000027.1:0-43138 GCF_030548165.1 Oceanobacter sp. 5_MG-2023
GACTCGTCATTTCGCTGCATTCGTCGCCTTGCCCTGAACAACGGCAACACTCGCGCAGAGCCGTGCAGGATTAAATATATGTCCCCACAGCATTCACAGAACAAGGGCGTTCCATGAAGTATCTCGTACTACTTGCCGGCCTGTTGATAACGATGGCAACCCGGGCAGAGCTGGTTATCTTGCAATACCATCACGTTTCCACCAGCACACCGGCTGCCACCAGTATCAGCCCGGCGGATTTCAAACGGCATTTGCTATTGTTGGCGTCACTGAACAAAACCATTGTCGATTTGCCAAGCGCCATTCAGACCTTGCGCCAAGGTGGCACTCTGCCGGACAACGCCGTTGCCATTACCTTTGATGATGCCTACGAATCTATTTATCACAACGCCTTCCCGTTGCTGGCCCAACGTCGCTGGCCTTTCACTGTTTTTGTGAACCCGGGAACGATCGATGCAGAACACGAGGGGATCATGCCCTGGCAACAGTTGCGCGAGATGCAACAGCAAGGGGCGACCATTGCCAATCACACCCAGGACCACCCTTATCTGATTCAGCGCCCGGATAACCTGACGCTGGATGCATGGCTGACCCAGCAAGTCGATAACGCCGAACAACGAATCAAGCAGGAAATGGGGCAATCCAACCGCTTGCTGGCCTACCCTTATGGTGAGTATTCACTGGCAATCGCGGAGTGGCTCCAAGATCACGATTACCTGGCATTTGGGCAACATTCCGGGGCTGTATCCAGCCAATCATTCTGGCAAGCGATTCCACGCTACCCGGTCGCGGGTGCCTATGCCGACCCTGATACGCTCAATAACAAACTCCAGACCCTGGCATTACCCGTTGCCAGCAACTCTCTGGTCGACCCGGCACTGGGGAGCGATAACCCGCCAGAGCTGCGGCTAACCCTGCACTCCCAGGATCTTGATCCTGACCATTTGCGCTGTTTTGCCAGCGGTGAAGGCCAGATTGATCACCAGGTCGATGTCACTGGCACCACCATCACCCTGACAACCCAAGCCACCCAACCCATTACCCAGGGCCGCAGCCGCTACAACTGCACCGCCCCCAGCCTCAGCAAACCCGGCTATTTTTACTGGTATTCGCAATTATGGATCAATACGAGCGTAGAAAACCGTTGAGGTGGTACTGATCCAATGTTTGCTCACGCAGGCGACAATCCGCCAGATGAAATGCCATCAGACGCCGAAAACCGGGGCCATGATCAAAATGCCGGATATGGCAAAGCTCATGTACCACCACCAGTTCAATCAGCGGTTCGGGCATATGAATCAGCGCCATATTCAGATTGATATACCCCTTGCGAGACAAGCTGCCCCAGCGGGTCCGCATTTTTTTCACCCGTAGCACCGGCCTCTCAACCCCATACTGCTGAAACCGGGGCCACCAGCAATCCAGCAGATCACTGAAGGTGCTGCGCGCCTGCTGCTTGAGCCAGTCATCCATCAGCGCCTGCCGCTGCCCTGCGGGCATGGCAGGCACAAGCAGCTGGTCATCACACACTTGCGGGATGGCCACATCGGTCTCCACCAGCGTCAGGGTGCGCCCCAGGTACTTCAGCACACATTCATTGCGACTCTGGTTTTCTTTCCACTCTCGACGACGCTGAATCAGCCAGGCTTGATGACCGTCGAGAAAACGGTTTACCTGGGCTTTACTGGCACCCAACGGAATACGCAGGTCGATTTCACCTGCCGGGTTCAGCACCAGTCGTAAACTTTTGCGTTTCATCGCCTGAATATGGAGTACAACATCCTCTCCATCCAGCGGAACAAGCAATTGTTGTTTGTAGCCTTTCATAAGCCTGCTAGCATTGGCTCCGACTTCAGGAGCACCCAAATGAATGATCTAAATAATATCCCAGCCATGACCGAGAACGAACTGGAAACTCTCGGGGTATTGCTGGAAGACGAAGCAGAACGCCAGGACAGTTTCGATTTTTTCGCCGTCCACGGCCTGATTACCTCGTTTTTGGCAGGGCCGATTGAGTTCGATATCCAGCGAGTCTGGGACTGTGCCTTTGACGAAAAACTGGGCTTCAGCAGCGCTGAAAAAGCCACCGTCACCGAGCTGCTTGGCAAAATGACTGCGGAAATCCAGGGCTGGCTCGATTCCGGCCAGGATTTCCCTGTACCTTGTGAGTTGACTCTGTCGGATGAAGAAGACGAGCCACCCATCGAAGGTTGGGCTATTGGTTTTATGACCGGTGTCATGCTGCACGAAGAGGACTGGTACCAGCGCGATGAAGAAAACGTCGCCGAGAGCCTGTTCCCGATCATGTACGCTTCTGGCCTGTTCGCAGACGAAGAAGAAATGGCCGACATCGATGATGACATCGAGCTGTCCGACCAGGTCTGTGGCGGTATTCCAGCAGCCGTCATCGACCTGTATCTGTTTTTCCATAGCCAGGGCTGAACCACAGGCAGCGTTATGCACCTGAGCCTGCCAGAACACAAAAAACCCGAAGCCTTTGCAGGCTTCGGGTTTTTCTTTGTCGCTTGGCAGCAGTCAGGCTCAAGTATTGTCCCTGAGCCACACCTCAACCCGGCGATTTTTCATTTTCCCTTCTGCCCGATTCACAGAAGCAACCGGTAAATACTCACCATACCCAACCGAGAGTTCAGGATAAATGCCGTTACGTACCAGTTCACGACGTACCGCCATGGCCCTCAGTTTGGACAACAGCTTGGAGCGTTTCTCGGTGCGTTTCTTGTCACCAAAGCCGATCAGCATCACTTCGGCATCGTTGCGGCCTTTCTGCTGCAGGTAATTAACCAGCCGCTCAATATCCTTCAGCGCTTTATTGTCCAGCGATGCGCTCCCGGCCCGAAAACGGAAATTAATCGTCAAACGCTTGGCATCATTGGTTATTTCACGAAAATCAGACGGTAACTCACTATAAAACTCCGGCACGACTTCTTTCAGTTCCTGTGAAATAAAACCAGAATCCGCGACCACCTGCTGTGCTTCATTGAGCTGAACAAAGCTCATAAACTCAACGACATACGGATTTTCCGGCACATCATCCGTGTACATGAACAAACGCCGGGACAAGGCATAATCTTCAGTGGCAACAGTCAGCTTGTTGGGTTTCAGTGCCTTGGCGCTGCCATCCGATACGGCCAGCAATTTGGCAGCACGGACCGATGACAAACCGACAAAACCGATTCCGTTATCATCCGCAGAGACCTCATCAGACAATACCGCATTGGATTCAAAACGCTTGGCCGATGCAATCAACGGCGTATTACCCAGCACCATGGATTTAAAACTGTCCCAGGTACCCGAGTTTTCATCACGGGCATACACATGAATGGCGCCAGGACGGCCGCCCACCTGCGACCAGTCGGTATAGCCTCCGGAGAAAATCTCGGAGATTTCATCAACACTGAGTTCACTGACCGGATTGGATGGGTGCACCACAATCGCCAAACCATCAATGCCGATGATATGTTCTGCCGATGGCCTGCTCATATCAGCGATGTGTTTTAACAGGCTGGCTTCCTTGGCCTTGATCGGACGGGATGAGGCGGCAATTTCTGATGAACCACTCGCAATCCCCTTGAAGCCGGTACCGGAACCATGTGCGGCGACGTCTATCGTCAAACGGGTACCAAGATCAGGCAAAAAACCACTGACCACTTTTTCATTATTAAACCGGGTATTACGAATTTGAACGTCTGTCGCCCCTTTTTCTTCCAGGTATTTTTTAGCCAGATTAGGTCCAAGTTCATCACCAATGGTATTGGAGCCCTGGATACCAAACAGACGTACTTCACCATTTTTTGGCAGGCCAGTGAAAGGAGATAAAATCCCGGCATTGGCGCTTGAAAAACCCAGAATGGCAAGCAGAGTCAAACAAACACGAATCGTAGTCATAATTCTGATTTCTGGTCGAGAGTTCGGCGCGAGTCTATGAATATTAAGTGACACTTTAGTTACAAAGTTGCCAACCTGACAGATCATTGCATGATGATATCGGCAGGAAATTGCGCACTTCCCGATCTGGTGGGGTCTTTTGGGGGTACAGCTGTTGGTGATTTGCGGCTTGTCCTATGGAATCAGGATTATGTCGCTGTTGCTCCGGGCCAGCCACCCGGACCAGCAGACTCGATCCAGCAGACCTGATGATGCATCAATCATCATCAGGTCATGATCAGTGTTGCCCGGCACATTGTGGCGACTCAGGTACAGCCGTCTGTGCCTGCCATTCCTGTGGCGAATACAAATGCAGCGCCAGAGCATGTACCGGATTTTGCAAAATATCAGCCACCAGGCCATACACCAGCTGATGCCGGGCCACCGGGCGCTTGCCCTCAAAAGCGTCGGATACCATCACCAGTTTGTAGTGGGACGTCGTCGCCGGGCCTGCGTGCATATGGCTTTCGTTCATCAATTCGAGATGAGATGGCGACAGTGATGCCATCTGCTCAACGATATACTCTTCTGGATACTCTTCAGGCTTCATAAAAACTCCGGTTACTCGCTCGGTAATGTCTGCGTATAATCCGCCGCCCCGAGGCATAACTCAAGCCCAGCCCTCTCTCCCGAGTGACCCGGAGCACTGCATGCACGAAAACGATAGTAACAACACCCAGAACCTGATCGACAGATATTATCAGGAAGAACAAGAGCGCCGTTTGCAAGAAAAAACCCAAGCTGAAATCAGCGTCAAGATCGAGCCAGCCGATCTTGCCATGCTGAATATGATTGCCCGTCGCTTCAACAAAAGCCGCGATGAAATCAGCCGCGACATCATGTCGACGGCGCTGATCGACCTGTTCAGCCATCTTGACGCTGGTGAACGCAAGTTACTGGCCCGCGATGCCGATGAAGCCACGCGCCAACTGGCAGAAGAAATTGCCGAAGAAAACGGCGTAACCGACGTGGATATCCGTCAGGGGCAATGGACCACGCATGAGAAACACTTCGTCAAACTGGAGCGTAAACGTGCCCGCGAGCAAGAAAAGCAGCAAGAATTATTAGCCAATGCCGAGCAAGTTCTGGCACAACAGCCAGTCGATACGCTTTCTGCAGAGGGTACGAATCCCTCCGATGAAGCAGAAGCAACATCAGTGTTTGCAGAAGCCTAGCGATTCCAGGGCGGCGCTTTCAGCGCCGCGCTATCACTCTATTTGCGCCAGAGACGCAATTCACGAAATTCTCCGGGGCCTGCTTCCATCCACAGCACCTCGGCCTGATCTGAAAAAACAAACTTATTGCCAACCAGGAAACCGGCGCGACGACGACCAGAAACCGTTGCCGAGGCCTGACGGCCCTGACGTTTGGCACTTCGAGCGAAATCTTCTTGCAAGACATCCATACATTGTCTCCAACTTGACCAATTCCACAGGAATTTTTCGACCACAGTCAGGTTATCGAGCAAATATGACATTCAAATAACGCCCAATTGCTCTCGGGCGGTTGCTCTCACCGGGCCGATCGATACAATGTGCCGCCCTAATTTATTCAGGTCAACCGGATTACACACAATGGCAGTCCAATGGTTCCCAGGGCATATGAACAAAGCCCGCAAGAAGATCAGTGAAGCCATGCCGGATATCGATCTGGTGATCGAGGTCATGGATGCACGTTTGCCGTTCTCCAGCACCAATCCCATGGTGGACGAGCTGTGTCGCAACAAGCCCGTTATCAAGCTGCTGAACAAGCAGGACCTGGCCGATCCTGATATCACCCGGGCCTGGGTCGACTATTTCAGCCAACAGGAAAACACCCAGGCATTGCCATTGGTTGCCGAAGACAAGTCGCAACTCAAGCGGCTGTTGGCCTTGTGTCAAAAAATGGGCCGTGTGCGTTCCGGACGTAACCAGGCCATGCGCCTGATGGTGATGGGTATCCCCAACGTCGGTAAATCCACTCTGATCAATGGCCTCGCAGGACGCTATATTGCCCGTACCGGCAATGAACCGGCAGTGACCAAGTCCAATCAGTTGATTGATTTGAAAAACGGCATGGTGCTCTCTGATACGCCAGGGATTCTCTGGCCCAAATTTGAAAATGAAAACAGTGGTTATCGCCTGGCTGCCAGTGGTGCCGTCAAGGATACTGCCATCGAATATCAGGATATTGCCAACCACACGCTGGGATTTTTATTGCTGCAATACCCTGACCTGCTGATGCAACGCTACAAGCTCAAGGAAAAACCCGCGTCAGCAGCCGAGGCACTGGAACACATTGGTCGCAAGCGTGGTTGTTTACGTCCGGGTGGCGTGATTGATTTGCACAAGGCAGCAGAGCTGGTACTACACGAATTACGTTCCGGTAAATTGGGGCGTATTTCTCTCGAAACACCGGAGATGGTCGCCATCGAACAAGCCTCAATCGAAGCTCGCCAACGCGAAGAACAGGAACGGCAAGAAGAAGCACAACGCTTGCAGCAAGAGCGGCGCCAGCGTCGGCCCCGTCCGGCATCCCATCCAGACGATGACGCGGAGTCGTAAGCCGTCACAAAGGAAAGGGGCTGGCGACTTGATCAATACCAAGCCAACCAAACCAGCCAAACCGATACAGCCGCGCCCGGCGCCGTGATTGATCGGCTCCCCGCCCGACTGAGCCAAGGGGCTAAAAGAGGTTCAACGGCAGTTTGAGATAGGACACACCGTTATCTTCTGCATCGGGCAGTGCCCCGGCGCGAATATTAATCTGCAACGATGGCAAAATCAGCCGTGGCATCGCCAACCCCGCATCTCTCGCGGTGCGCAAGGCCACAAATGCTGCCTGACTGATACCATCCCGAATATGAATATTGTGCTGGCGCTGCTCGGCGACCGTTGCCGAACTCATCGCTGGCCGTCCATCCGGGGGATAATCATGGCACAAATACAAGCGCACCCCATCGCCCAGGGCAAACAGTCGCTGGATCGAGTGATAAAGGGTATCGCTATCCCCTCCCGGAAAGTCACAGCGCGCCGTGCCGGTATCCGGTGCAAACAGCGTATCGCCAATAAAAGCCACCTGCTCATCCACCACATAACTGACGCAGGCGGGAGTATGCCCCGGAGTTGCCAACACCCGGATCTGGTGATCACCCAGTGTCAGGGTGTCGCCATCAGCAACCAGCACGTCAAACTGGTGCCCATCCGCAACAAACGTCGCAGGCTCATTGAATATCTTGCTGAACGTTCCCTGCACCTGCTTGATAGGCTGTCCAATCACAATTCTGGCCCCTGTCTGGCGGCGCAGATAATCTGCCGCCGACAAATGATCAGCATGGGCATGGGTTTCCAGCACATATACCAGGCGGCTGTTTTTCTCTGCCAGACGGTCCAGCACCGCATCGATAAAACCGGTACCGGTTCGGCCGGATTTCTGATCAAAATCCATCACCGGATCGACAATCAGCGATAGCTGCTGCTCGGTGTCTTCCAACCAATGGGTATAAGTAGATGTATCCTGATGGTAGAAACTCTGGATTTGCATGGCAACCTCCGCCTTATCTTGATCATTTCAAAACAACCCAACTATATTAGAATATTCTTATTTAGCAATATTTAATATACACTGCATCAGGTGACTTCCAGCAGCCTGATGAGATTGCGGTTATGCCTTCTTCTTTCGACACTCAACGCCAACCCGCCGTCCGTCTGCTCAAGGCGCTCGCCAATGAACATCGGCTGGCCATTCTCTGTTTACTCAGACAGGGGGAAATTTCCGTGGCCGACCTCGGGCGTCAGCTGCCACTCAGTCAATCGGCCCTGTCGCAGCATCTTGCCTGGCTCCGGGGAGAACATCTGGTGGTCAGCCGCCGCGAAGCCCAGTGCGTTTTTTATTGCCTTGCTGATCACAAGGTGGTTCGCGTTATTCGTTTGTTAAACGAGCTCTACGGAGAGAATACAAACCATGTTTAGTACCCTGCGCCACTACCAACGCGAGTGGTTCTCGGCGGATCTGACAGCGGGTCTGGTCGTTGCGATTTTACTGATTCCCCAGGGCATCGCCTATGCCTTTCTGGCGGGATTGCCGCCTCAGGCGGGTTTGTACGCTGCGCTGCTGCCCTTGTTTATTTATGCCGTGCTCGGCACCAGCCCCAGCCTTGCGGTTGGCCCAGCGGCCATTGTGTCCTTGATGACGCTGGAAGCCCTGCAACAGCTGTCGACGCCGGGCGGGGCTGAGTTCAGTCAGCTGGCTGCAGCTTTGGCGGCATTAACCGGGCTGTTTTTATTGCTGTTTTATCTGATTGGTCTGGGTCGCTGGACAACGTTTATCAGCCACTCGGTCATTTCCGGCTTTTCCAGCGCGGCTGCCATAGTCATTATTATTAACCAGAGCAAATCCCTGACCGGCATGTCAGTTCCCCGGCAGGACAGCCTGGCCGATACTCTTTGGTACGTACTGCAACATCTCGGGCAGGCCATTCCTGCAGTGGTTGTATTGTCTGTAGCAGCCATTCTGTTGCTCAAGTTATGGCCGCTTCTGTGCCGGGTATTGATTGCTGAACACTGGAAAATGTTACGTGAATTACTTGGCCGCAGCGGTCCTCTGGTACTGATTGTACTGGGCATTACGCTGGTGCCTGCGCTGCATTTACCCGCAGATATTGTAGGTGATATTCCTTCCGGTTTACCGGTATTGACGCTGCCTCAACAACTGACGATTGACCAATGGCAATCCTTGATTCCTTCTGCCTTGCTGATTGCGCTTATCGGTTATCTGGAAAGCCTGTCTGTGGCCACCGCCATGGCACGACGCGTCAAAACCTCCGGGCTGGATGCCAACCGCGAACTGTTGGCGCTAGGTATTGCCAACCTCGGGGCAGCGGTTTCACAAGCCTATCCGGTGGCGGGCGGATTTGGCCGCAGCATGGTGAATCAGGCGGCAGGTGCCCGCAGCCAATTGGCGGGGCTGATCACACTGGCCGGTATCGTACTGGTACTGGTGGTCGCCACCAGCTGGTTCACGGTGCTGCCCAAGGCGTTACTGGGTGCCATTATTGTGGTCGCGGTATTACCGCTGATCAACTTTCAGGATGGCTTGCATGCCTGGCGCTTTCAGAAAAGTGACGGCGTGGTCTGGCTGATGACATTTCTGGCGGTGTTGGCGACCAATGCAGAAATCGGTATTTCCCTTGGTATTTTACTGTCTCTGATCTTGTATTTACGCCGTTCCAGTGAGCCTCATATCGCCGAAATCGGTCGTTATAAAAACAGTGATCACTTCCGTAATATCCAGCGCCATGATGTCAGCACCTCACCACATGTATTGATGATTCGGGTTGATGAAAACCTGTATTTTGCCAACAGTCATTACCTGAATACTTTTATTATTCGTCGCCTCGAACAGTCGCCGGATATCCGCCACGTTGTGCTGGTAGGCAGTGCCATCAACCATATCGATTTTAACGGTTACGAAGGTCTGCTGGAGCTGCACGAGCAGCTGCAATCACTCAATATCCTGTTGCATATGGCGGAGTTCAAAGGGCCGGTGATGGACCTGTTGGAAAACACCGACTGGCTGGAGCGTATTCAGCCCGGACAAGTTTTTTTTACCGCCAGTGAAGCATTAAAGGAGCTGGGCCATGTCTGACCACACCAACTCACACTCTGAATCACACCCCGAGTCACATCCGGATCGGCTGCCACCATCGTTACCAGACCATCCGGTGAATAACCCGGCGCCCCCTGACCGTCCAATCTATACGGTCTCCAGCCATCGCTCTGGCCCCCGTTTTCGGGTGCGATACCGGGAGGGTACACCGCCAGCACCGGGGTGCCGATTGTGCTCTCCCGAGCGCCAGTCATAAAGCCAGTGCCAGAATGGGCTGTTGCCAATACACGCCTTAACTTTTGTGCTGAAATGTTTATCATCCCATCACACTCTTCTGCTGGCTGTTTTTTCCATGATGATACTGATCGCTGTCGTTGGCATTGCCATTATCGCCGCACTTTCTGCCTACGCCTGGCGCCTGACCCGTCAGGTCAAACGTATTGAGGCTGAACAACAGGCCGAAGCGGCTGCCGCAGAACAACAGCTGCGTGATTACCAGCACAGCCTGGTGCAGGATGTACGCTTTCTGGCGCGAGCAGTCTTGAGCGAACAATGTGATATCACCGAAGGGGTCTTACGCTTGCACCACACCATTAAAGGCCTCGATCCCACGGTCTGGCAGCATGAGAACCTGGCTGTATTACGTATGTTTCACGAGCAAGTGGCTGATATGCCGATCCTTGATGCCTATAAAAAACTCCCTCCCAAACAACAGTTCGCCATCGACAAGCGTCGCCTGACCCTGGAAGACGAACATAAGGCGGCGATTGAACATGCGCTGAAATGGCTGGTCGAATTCCGCTTTCCCGGTTTGACCTTGCTGCATTAAGACCGGGACGCTGCCATATACGCCATCATATCGGGGAAGTATTCCGCAGCCTGAAGCGGTTCCGCCGGTGGGCGGCAATCCGGGATATATTGTGATGTGCGGACAGTGGCGCTGCAGCAGAACCATCGACCAGCCTTCAACCGCTAATGACATGACTGACAATACACCCATGGATATCCAACATACCGTCAAGGAGTCTGTATGACTTTTCGCACCGCACTGATAGCCCCGCTGTTGTTGACCTGCTTACCCGTCCTGGCCGACTGGCAAGTCGACAATGATTCAGTGGTCGCCTTCCAGACCACCAAGAATATTAACAAGGTAGAAAATCATCACTTCAAACACGTGTCCGGGGTCGTTAGCAGCACCGGCGCTGCCACTATCAATATCGACCTGAGCAGTGTTGCCACCGGTATCGATATTCGTGACAGCCGCATGCAATCCATGCTGTTTGATACCAGCCGGTTTGCCACTGCCGTGCTGCAGGCCACGGTTCCTGCCAAGGTCATGACCTCGCTGGAACAGGGCAAACCAACACGCTTTACTCTGTCTGGCTCCCTGTCGTTACACGGCAAACAGGCGACGGTCACTACCGAGGTACTTGCCACTCCCGCAGCGGATGCCTCTTTGGTTGTCAGCAGCCTGGCGCCTGTCTTGATTGATGCCGCCGAGTTCGGGCTTGAGGGCGGTATCGAAGCATTACGCAATATCGCCAAACTGACATCCATTACCCAGGTCGTACCGGTAGAATTCACTCTGATCCTGAAGCCGCAGTAACCCGCCTGGCCGACCGTGTCAGGCGTATCGCTTACTGTTTGTACGCCTGACTTCACCAACCGTGGCGCGCGATCCAAACACGCAGCCACACCGGATGAAATTTGTTAAACTATCATCCTTCTGTTTCTATTATTGCTGGTAACTGTCTTTGATTCTGGTTTTTGACTCTGGTGTTGGTGGCCTTGGTGTTGTCAGGGAGATACACCAGTTACGCCCCGACCTGACAGTGCACTATCTGATGGATACGGCAGCCTTCCCTTACGGCATCCAGAATGATCAAATCCTGACCCGGCGGATTATCGCCTTGTGTCAGCAAGCAGTGGCAGCCCTGCCGGTCAAGTTGCTGGTTATCGCCTGTAATACCGCCAGCACGTTGGCGCTCGATTCATTACGGGCAGTACTGGATATTCCGGTAGTGGGTGTGGTTCCAGCCATCAAGACAGCGGCAGAGCAATCAGCCAATGGCGTGATCGGTTTGCTGGCAACACCGGCCACCATCAGTCGCTCTTATACCGACAAGCTGATAAACGATTTTGCCGCTCATTGTGATGTCAGGCGGCTGGGCAGTCGCCAACTGGTTGAATGGGCTGAAAGCCTGGTTCGTGCACCGGATCAATATCATCAAGGCTTGTCAGAGCGCATCCAACAACACCTGTCAGGCTGGATAGAACAAACACCCAGGCCCAGTCATATTGTGCTGGGCTGTACTCATTTCCCGCTGCTACGGCCGTATCTGAGTAAGCTTTGGCCAACGATTATCTGGGTTGACTCCGGTGCAGCCATTGCTCGACGAGTCAATCACTTACTCGGAGCCGCCCCTGCTGATACCAGGCTCGGACAGCTCTATCTGTATCAAACGAATGGCATCGCCGACGCCCGATATTTGAGCCAGTTCTGGTCCGCTGCCGCGTTGCCAGAGAGTATCAACCCTGATTGGGTAAAACTGAATTTGCCAGAAACCACTGGCAATACAGTCAACATAAGCTGTACAAGCAACCCTCTTGTATGAGTATTTTTTAATTTGAGTATAGTGCTCAGGTATTTTGGAAATCTGGATAAAACATGTCAAAACTCGAACACCTTTACAGTGAGGTTCTAACCGACCTGGGAGAGGACATCACCCGTGAAGGCTTGCTGGATACGCCCAAGCGCGCAGCCAAAGCCATGCAATTTCTGACCAGTGGTTATAACGCCAGTCTCGAAGAAGTAATCAACGGCGCGGTGTTCACCAGTGATAATGACGAGATGGTCGCGGTACAGGGCATCGAGTTTTACTCATTGTGTGAACACCATATGCTGCCCTTTATCGGACGCTGTCATATCGGCTATCTACCCAACGGCAAGGTACTCGGCCTATCCAAGTTTGCCCGAATAGTAGACCTCTTTGCCCGTCGCCTGCAGATCCAGGAAAACATGACCAAACAGATTGCTGAAGCCGTCGAAGAAGTGACTGGCTGCCGTGGTGTTGGCGTCATTCTGGAAGCACAACATATGTGTATGATGATGCGCGGTGTGCAAAAACAGAATTCATCCATGCGCACATCTGTTATGAAAGGGGACTTTCGCAGCAATCCGGCCACCCGTAGCGAGTTTATGCGTTTGGTCGGGATGTAACCCGATGACTTCGTGAGCTGCCAGTCTTTTTATACAGGGTATAAAATACCTGGCGCTCCGACAGACTGCTGATCAGATCTGAACGCGCTGCTCCGTAACGCTGCCCGACTCTTTACCAGAGTCCAGATGCTGGTCAGACAGCTTCATACCCACCCAACACCAGCAACCTCCCCCATAGCCATTCCCGCACTCCCTCTGTCATATCCGTATACCTGCATACTTTCTGATAACCATCAGACAGCCATTTAGTAGCCGTCTAATAGTAGCCGTCTAGCAGCCGCTGATTGCTACTTCCAGAAACACATTATTCGGCTTTCTGTACCCAGCCAATGACCACGGTGTCACCCTCTGTAACAGCTACCAATAAAGCCATGTCTCTCCCCTATTTATCATTGCGATCCAGTATTACTGAGCGTAGATTCAAGGAAGGAAAAGGAGAAAAGAACCAACAAAAGAGGTAATGGATTATGAAAAATACCTGGTTAGTCACCACCTTGGTGTCGTTGCTTTCAGCGACCAGTCTGACGACTCATGCCCTGACGACTCCGCTTCCAGAGCGGTTACTGTCATTAAATGGCCACCATACCCTGCAACTGGCTGATTCATTATCCCGGGATTATTTTTATATCCGCGATGCCTATACCAGCGCTCTCTATCATGCCCCTTCCCGCACCGGTATACAGCGCCTTGAACTGACGGTTCAATCCGAGCGAATCAGCGGTCGTGGGGTTGGCTTGTCACTGTACGATACCATTGCCATCACGTCGGAATGGGAACAGATGGCCACACTGGAAGCACGCCTGAATGCGCTGGTCAAAATGATGGATACCCGTCTGATACAGGGTGACCGTATTGTTATTGAGTACACCCCCGGCCGTGGCTCGGAAGTAATGGTCAAGAATGAATATATGGGTATTATCCGTGGACAGGACTGGTTTCAGGCGCTGATCCAGGCCTCGATGGCACCCGCTGTTCCCGCTGTTCTTGTTGATGCTCCTGCGTTGCAAGTACAGCCACCACAAACCAGTAACAGTATCTCAGCAGTGTTTTTGTAGGGGGCTTTTTGTAAGTCTGGTTTCGGGTGTTGACCTTGATTATGTGACACGTCAACACATCGTAACCAGCAGATATAAAAAAAGCGGCTTGCGCCGCTTTTTTTATATCAAACCCAAGTAATCAGAACTTGTAACCAGCACCAACAAAATAAACCAGCGGATCAATTTCTACATCAAGGCCATCAGCTGCACCGCCTTTGATTTTTGTATCGATATCCATTTTCCAAGCCGCAGCATTCACCAGCCAATGATCATTCAGGGCATAGTCAACACCTACGGAGTAAGTCAAACCCCAGCTGGTTTCCAGCCCTTTGGTACCAAGATCCGCATCATCTTCTTCATCAAAGAAGAAGGTATGGTTAACACCCAGGCCCACATAGGGTTGCAGTTTGGAATCGGCTCCCATTGGGTAATATTGTACAGAAACAGTAGGTGGCAAGTGTTTGGTTGTCGCAATCGTAGCGCCATCAATAGCACCACCATCACCTTCGACTTCGTGTTCAAAAGGCGTCGCTGCCAGCAGTTCCACACCGATCTGGGAGGTCACCATATAAACACCGGTCAAACCCAATTGGGTATCTGACAAGACATCCAGTTCACTGCCTGCAACAAGACCACTGCTATCGGCATTACCGTCTTTCGGAGAAACCGTCACAGCACCCGCCTTGACGATAATGTCACCCGCTTCGTAGGCCATAGCCGGGATAGCAGATACTGCAACAACAGTAGCCAGCAGAGTTTTGATCAGTTTCATTTTGCACTCCTTGATTCCGTGCTTTTGGTAGATGAGTGCAGGGTACCCGGCTTGATCTGCACAATTTTGATGCAAATCAAGCATTTAATGCCCCAAAATAAAGACACCAGACAATCTTGTGATAGGTCAATTTGTGTCAACCCTACAAGCTGTCCAACAGCGCTATGGCATGCTTCTTTCATTCAAAGGCAGCAAAAAAACGTTAGCTGAGATACAGTTAGCCATCCCTGATATTATTGTCACCGGATTCAGGCTGAAGTGTGACTACCATCGTGAGTGACACTGCCGTCTGACATGATCAGACCCTCTTCATTGAGGCTGATCCACTGGCCATCGTTTTCCTGTCCACCATGTGAACAACATCCGGAGAAAATCATGGAGTTGACGTTTGATTGAGCAGTTTTCTGCGGCATTCGCTACCCGGATCGGAAGACGATTGCTTTCATACTTGCTATTGGCCAATTTCCTTATCGCCACCTTGTCTTATGGCTGGATGCTGATCGACGACTACCAGCATGGTACGCAACGCCTGCAAAATAACCTGGTCAAGCTGGAGGACAGTTATCACGACAGTCTTGTCATCAGCCTCTGGAATTTCAATTCCGAGCAGCTGCGCACACAGCTGAAAGGCATGCTCAACTTTGACGGCGTTGAGTACATCATGGTCGACAGTACCGACTTTGGTTACGTCGAAACTGGCCTCAAGCCAAACAAGGTTGATATTCGCCACCAATTCAATCTCTATTACGAAGATCAGGACAATAACCGCACCTTTCTGGCAACCCTGACCATTCTGGGCAGTTATGCACAGCTCTACCAACAACTGGAAACCCGCGCATTGAATATGCTGCTGGTACTGCTCTGCCAGACCATTACCATATCCCTGGTATTACTGCTGCTGATCCACCACCTGATTACCCGTCATATTCGCTCATTGTCAGAGTGGGCCAATGCCTTTTCCATTCAAACACCCGATCACCCAGTCACACTTGAGCACCGCACCACCAATACCATGCACAAGCAAGATGAGCTGGACGCCCTGGCCTCTGCCATCGAGAAAATGCGTCTGTCATTACTCAATGACATGCACCTGCGTGACCAGGCCAGAATGGAATTGGAAGATACCCACAATCACCTCAATATGGCGATTGAGAACACCACCATGGGCTTCTGCCGCTATCTGGTTCGTGAAGATCACATGGAAACCAACCGCAACTTTTGTTACCAGCTACGAACCGATCAAGAAACCCTGAACGGTATGGAAAACCCGTTACATGCTATTTTGGAACGTATGAATTCAGACACCAGTGCAGAGCAACGGGAACGTATTTACCAGTTACTGCAAGGACGGATCAAACGGGTCCAGGGCAAATTTTCCATTCTCAAATTCAATGGTCAGGAAGGTGTATTCGATATCAGCTTTCAGGCCATCCGTTTTCATAACAACCGCCCGAACGAAGTGCTGATCTGCAGCGTTGACCACACCAGTGAATATTATGCTCACAAGCAATTGCAAGATCTGAATCTGCGTATGGAAGCCTCTTTACGCCAGCAACAAGACGAATTCCAGCATATGGCAATGGTGCAAAGCAGCGACCTTGAACGCTTGCAGCGGGAATGTGATCACTTGCGCCATCAGGTAACCAACCGGCAACGACCCTCATTACTGGCACTGGTTGCTCCCACACTGGAACAAGCCTCCCAGGCGACAGAGCCAGATCTGGCGATACCACTGGCGCTGGCAACGCGATCATTTAATGTATTGACCGGGCCAGCCAAACAATCGGTAGATCTGGTGCAGTTTATCCAGCATCACTTGTCACAATCCCGATTATCTGTCGCCCTGACCACACCGCTCTCGCTGATTATCGACGTCAAACTGGTACTGATTGAATTCCTGCTCGATCACTTGCTGGTCATGCCCGCCAAAGATAACGCCATCGATCCAGCCCTGACGCTCTCATTACAAGAGCAGGCCCTGACCCTGACGGTGGTACTTGGCAGTCATGCCGATAAACCCCTGCCACTACTCTGGACCCCGTTGTTACGGAATATTTGTGAAGAAATCGTCAATATGGAAGTCAATGGCCACATTCTCTGGAGCGATGACCAGAGCTCGGTGACGGCTGTTATTAAATTACAACTGGAAGACCTTTGATCTGTTACTCAGGCAGCCAGCCGTCAGCAACACATGAATTCTGTTGCTGAACAGCGCTGCAAAACGTACATTCCATTTCCCCATTTCCAGATAAGAGGCAGCTGTGTCCTACCCACATTTTATTGCTGTTGATGCCAGTTCCTACGAAGAAGAAGCACATCCTATTGCGATTGCCTGGTCAATGGCCGATGGCATGATCAAAACCACCCTGCTCCAGCCCGATGATGGTTGGGATGACTGGGATTACGCCCTCGAGGACATTCACGGCATCAGCCAGGATACGCTCTATCAGCGCGGCGAAACCACCTGGGCCGTCGTGCGAGAGCTGGAAAACGATCTGGAACAAACCTTCCTGATGACCGACGATCCCGAGCGCATAGAACCCTTGCTGGCCAAAATCTATGAGGCCTGCAACCGTGAACTCAGTATCGAAGTCGGTAATCATGGTGAAGACATCACCGATCAAGCCGCTCTGGCAGAAGCCACAGAACAGCTGTTTCATCACCAGCTCACCTGTGATGAACGGGTGCTGATCATGCTGCAACTATGGGCTCAACAACATGGCATGATTGAAAAGTTACCGGTACAGGATCTGGAAGAAGACTGACACAGGCGTGTCAGTTCTGGTAAGCCGTATCGATCAACCGCACCGCGAGCCACCGTTATCTGGTGAATCGCAAGGCACGGTCAATCAAGTGACCACTCAGCCTATGATGATTGTTAACGCCGGAAAGACGTTAACAATGGGTCGATATTTGTAACAGCCTAATGAACGCAACACTCCTGTGCAGCAAGCGTCTTTTCCTGCTCTGGCAGGCTTTCTACCAAGCCGTCAATATCATCCGCCAGCAAGCCATTCTGGTTGATTTTGCCTTCCCACTGCTGACGCAGGGTCTGTGCAACCCGCACCATTTCTCGTAATGATGGCTCCACTTCTTCCCAGCGGCGGGTTTTCAAACCACAGTCCGGGTTGACCCACAGATGACGCAAAGGAACCACTCTTGCCGCCGCTCGCAGTATCGAGGCCATGGCACCGGCATAAGGTACATTCGGGCTATGGATGTCATAAACCCCCGGGCCAATACCATTGTGATACGGATGCTGTGCCAGACCATCCAGTAATTTACTCGCTGACCGGGCGGTTTCCAGCGTGATCACATCCGCATCCATGGCTTCAATCGCAGGCAGGATGTCATCAAAATCGGCGTAACACATATGGGTATGAATCTGGGTGTCGGCCGCCACATCGGTAGTGGCATAACGGAAACTGTTCACCGCCCAGGCCAGATAGCCAGCCCGATCAGCCTGTTTCAACGGCAGAGCCTCACGTAATGCCGGTTCATCCACCTGAATCATGCCAATACCCGCCGACTCCAGTTCGGCAATCTCAGTCCGCAACGCCGCAGCCAATTGATAAGCAGTTTGTGACAAGGGCTGGTCGTCCCGTACAAAGGACCATTTCAGCAGGGTCACAGGGCCGGTCAACATGCCTTTTACCGGGCGAGTGCTCAGACTGGCAGCATAACGGCTCCACTCGACCGTCATTGCTTGCGGGCGTTCGATATCCCCAAAAATCAGCGGTGGCTTGACACAACGAGAGCCATAACTCTGCACCCAGCCATGACTGGATACCGCAACACCCTCCAGCAACTCACCAAAGTATTCCACCATGTCGTTACGTTCTGCTTCGCCATGCACCAATACATCCAGACCAATATTTTCCTGGATACGGATGCAGTACTCCACCTCAGCCAGCAAACCCGAATGATACTCAGCAGGACTGATCTCTCCCTGACGGAAACGGCGGCGCAGCTGACGGATTTCCGTTGTTTGAGGGAAAGACCCAATCGTGGTGGTTGGCAACAACGGCAACTGCCAGCGCGCCTGTTGGCGCTCAGCCCGCTGCTCATATGGCAAATCGCGTTGCCACTCCTGGCTGGCTGCCGTTTGTGCAACCAGCTTGACTGCCGGCTTGTGCACAATGGCCGATTCGCGACGACCAGTAATTCGGGACGCTTGCTGGAGCCAGACAGCGCTGCTCAGGGTAGCCTCCGTGTTCAAGGCATCGGCTAGCAACCGCCCTTCTCCCAGCTTCTGCTGGGCAAAAGCCAACCAGGGCAGTACTGCCGGAGTGATGCGGCCGCTAGCAGACTCCTCTTTCACATCATAAGGAACGTGCAACAAGGAACAGGACGTTGATACCCAAAGACGGTCATCCAGCCGTGTTGTGATCGGTTTTAACAATTGATAACAGGCATCCAGATCGGTACGCCAAATATTACGCCCGGAAATCGCACCAACCGACAACACCTTGTAAGGCCCAAGCTGGTCGACCAGGGTATCGAGATTTTCAGTTCCAGCCACCTGATCGATATGTAACCCTTGTACCGGCAACGACAAGGCCAGTGCCCGGTTACTGTCGAGGCCACCAAAATAGCTTGCCAGCAATACATTCACGCCACTAAAACGCAGACTATGGTAAGCCGGTTCAAAGGCCTGACGCCAATCGTCCGGTAGATCCAGCGCCAGAATCGGCTCATCCAGCTGCACCCAGTCGATGTCTTGCTCACGTAACAAGCGGAACAACTCGCTGTATACCGGCAACAGTTTTGGCAGCAGAGCCAGACGGTCCACTTCCTTTTCACTTTTGGCCAGGAAGAGATACGTCAACGGACCAATAATGACCGGCTTAACGTTATTCGACCGTGATTTGGCTGCTGCGATCTCTTCCAGCAACCATTCAGGCTGCAGATTAAACGTATCGTCGGCGTGGCATTCCGGTACCAGATAATGGTAATTGGTATCGAACCACTTGGTCATCTCAGCGGCATGGCAAGGTGTGCCAGAGGGCGCGCGACCCCGCGCAGCCAGAAACATCTGATCAATCAGGTTATCGGTGGTTTTGACCCGTTCTGGTAAATGCCCCAGCAGAACCGAGGTATTCAGTACCTGATCGTACAAGGCAAAATCACCAACGGTCAGAAAATCAACACCAGCGTCCAATTGACGTTGCCAGTTGGACTCACGAATCTCCGCCGCCAGCGTCAACAACTCTGGCTGACTGATATCGCCCGCCCAATAGCTTTCCAAACCACGTTTGAGCTGACGTTGATCGCCAATACGAGGAAACCCAAGAATATGAAACTTTGTCATGCTTTTTCTCTACATCATGAAATTATCACGCATTGTTGCAAACTTCATACATGAGAAAAAACGAAAAATATTGTACTTACATTGAGAAATATTAATTCAAAAGACAACGATGGCCAGTCGCAAAGCAAGACCCACGCAGTGCTCAAAACCTGGAGTCGTCAGGTCAGGTCAGAGAGGAAGAGAGGAAGAGAGGAAGAGAGGAAAAGAACAGAAAAGCACTCACCGTGCACACCACCAGCATGCACGGTAAATATATCCATAAGCCGAAGAAAATTACGCCACCCGACGCTCTTGCTTCTGCAAACTATCCATGGTGCCGACCAGCAACGCCAACAACATCGCCACCACAACAACAGCGATCAATACCGCCAACACACCAGGGTTCAGCGTCGCCTGATACTTCAAGAGTGACAATTCACTCGCAGGGGCCGCAATATAACTGATGTGCATCGCTGCCATACCGGTGTAGTGCATGCCACAGACAGCCACCGCCATAATGATGGAACTGATGCTTCTCATCATAAAGGTATGGATATTAAACGACAGCCAGAATGCGCAAATCGCAGCCCCAACCGCAATCAGAACCGAGGCACCCACCAAGGCAGGGTCATAAATCATGTCACCTGGCATAACCATCGCTTCCATACCGGTGTAATGCATTGAAGCGACACCCAACCCGGTAACCAGCCCGGCACCCAGCAATCGAGGCAAACTGTCCGGATTACGCCCGACAATAAGCAACCCCAGACCAACAACAACAACAGCCAATAGCAGGGATACCAGCGTCATACCCAGCTCATACCCATAATTGGCATCGGTGTCGAAAGCCAACATGCCAACAAAATGCATCGCCCAGACACCACCACCACCCAAGGCAAGAGCCGCTCCCACCACCCAGAACAGCACGCTTTCCTTTTGTGATGTAATCATGCCCTGCACAAGTCTTAATGCTGTATATGATCCCAATACAGAAATGCAGAACGAGAGCAAAACCATTGCCCAGTTGTATTCAGAAGCCATTAATATCACCTCAAAATCAGATAAGCGTACGCATTTTCCAGCGCACACTGATCCCATATAAAAATTTGGAAAAACACAGCCAAACCATCCTCTGGCCGCATTTAAATTGATAGAATTATCATCAATGAATAACTTCTGCATAAAGTTTGAACAAGGAGTACAAACAAGCAAAAGATCATAATCATCTGATGGATAGCTGGCAATATAGTCTATTTTTGATACAAATCAACTTCAATGACGTGAAATATCCGAAAAACCCAATAGTTTTCTATTGACTTTATTGTAAATTAACAAAACGTTACAGATAATTAACAAATAATAGCTTACAATAATTAGTTAAAAATAAAACTTATACAAAAACAATACATGCTGAAAAACCATCAATAATCCACAACAACAACAACAACAACAACAACAACAACAACAACAACAACAACAACAACAACAACAACAACAACAACAACAACAGGAATGCATTAAACCAACCTGGTTAAAAATCATTTAATAAGTGTTATATCAATATAAAAATCAATCACTCCGAAAAACAGAAAACCAATCGGCCACCCACGACAACATCCGAATAAACAATAACGCTGTGAAATGGCACGCTTCGGCCACCCCAAGCGAGCCGTGCAGGATTAAATAGATATCCCCTAAAGCGAAGCCGCCAGAATACTCGCCGTACGGATTGCCCGCTTGGCATCCAGCTCACCGGCAAACTCAGCCCCGCCCACCAGATGAACACCGCAGGAACCATCCACCAACAGGGCTTGCAAATCATGGTAAAGCTGATTCACCGATTCCTGCCCGGTACACACCACAACATGATCCACTTCCAACACACGTTCTTCGGTCTCCTCTCCCTTCACGATGCGGATATGCAACCCCTGATCGTCAATACGGTCGTACTGCACCCCGGCAATCATTTCGACCTGCTTCATTTTCATCGTCGCCCGGTGTACCCAGCCCGTGGTTTTGTTCAGTCCCTTGCCCAGCGCGGATGACTTGCGTTGCAGCAGGTAGACCTGGCGCGGTGACGCTTCAACATCAGGAGTCACCAGACCACCCCGCACCTGACTGCGAACATCCACTCCCCACTCCGAGCGCCAGTGTTCGGCATTTAATGTCGTTGACTCTCCTTCCTGAGTCAGATATTCAGCCACATCAAAACCAATTCCCCCGGCTCCCATAATGGCCACCCGAGCGCCAACTGTTACTGCATTACTCAACAACTGCTGGTACGTCATCACACTGGCATGGTCGATACCATCAACCTGAGGCAGACGAGGTTCAACACCAGTGGCCACCACCACTTCATCAAAACCGGACTGACGTAACCCGTCGGCACTGACACGTGTCGAAAGACGCAAATCAATGCCCAGTTTGGTAATCATGGTCTGGTAATAACGAATGGTTTCCTGAAATTCTTCTTTACCCGGAATACGCGATGCCAGATTAAACTGCCCGCCGATAAAGTCCCGCCCTTCAAACAGCGTTACTTGATGGCCACGCTGGGCCGCCACCACCGCACACGCCAATCCCGCCGGGCCGGCCCCAACAACCGCCACCCGCTTCACCGTCGTGGCAGGTTGCCAAACCAGTCCCGTTTCATGACAAGCCCGTGGATTCACCAAACAGCTGGCGCGTTTATTGGCAAAGGTATGATCCAGACACGCCTGATTACAGGCAATACAGGTATTGATCTCATCTTCACGGCCCTGCTCGGCTTTAATAACCCATTCCGGGTCCGCCAGAAACGGTCGCGCCATGGCCACCATATCCGCCTGACCTTGCGCCACAATGGCCTCTGCCGTGGCTGGCATATTGATACGGTTGGACGCCACCACCGGAATCGATACCGCCTGCTTGACCTGCGCAGTCGCCTCGACAAAAGCCCCCCGAGGCACCGACGTTACAATGGTCGGTACCCGGGCTTCATGCCAGCCAATCCCGGTATTAAGCAGGTTCACCCCGGCTTTCTCCAACTCGAGAGCCAATTCGATAATCTCTTCTGCAGTAGAGCCACCATCCACCAGATCCAGCATCGACAGCCGGAACATCACAATAAAATGGTCCCCGGCCTGCGCCCGGATTTCACGGATCACTTCCAGCGCAAAGCGCATGCGGTTGTGATAACTACCGCCCCACTCATCCGTACGCTGGTTGGTACGCTGATTCAGCATCTGGGTAATAAAATAACCTTCCGACCCCATCACTTCGACGCCGTCATAACCCGCTTGCTGAGCCAGACTGGCCGCCCGACCAAAGTGTTTGATCGTGGTACGGATCTGGCTGGCGCTCAGTTCACGCGGTTTAAAAGGAGTAATCGGCGACTGAATGGCACTGGGAGCCACACTGAATGGCGTATAGCCATAACGCCCGGCATGGAGGATTTGCATCAGAATCTTGCCATCATGCCGATGCACCGCCGCCGTTACCTTGCGGTGAAACGGCACCTGCCAGGCACTGATCAACTTGGAACCAAACGGCAACAAATCACCCGCCCGGTTAGGAGCAAAACCACCGGTCACAATCAGCCCAACGCCGCCTTTGGCCCGCTCTTCAAAATACGCTGCCAACTCAGAGAAGTGCCAGGGCCGGTCTTCCAGACCCGTGTGCATGGACCCCATCACTACCCGGTTTTTAAGTTGTGTAAAACCAAGATCAAGGGGCTGAAAAAGATGAGGATAGCGGCTCATGGATGCATGCTCTGATTATTATCGTTACCTTCAGTGTAGTGGCTGGCAGCCAGCAAACAATAACCAGACAGAGCAAATAAGAAACCCAATGGAACATTAATCCCTTAATACCAATAGACTTATAACATCAAGCAGGTGGCCATCATCATCAGGGGTTAGATGGAGGAATTATGAGGTTATACAGAGCCACCCACTCTCAGCATATTCAGTTCGGTGGCTTTTTGAGCTTCGTAACGCCCCAGCTCCAGGACGCAGGCGACGATGTCGACCCATTGTTATTGCTTGGATTGGTCATCGACAACTGGTTACTGTCGATCAGGGCAATGGGGCGCTGAAACAGTCCGCCAGTTGGCAGTGATACACCAGATCAGAGAGGCTTTCGGCCAGTTCGGTGTCGATATAGCTGTCGTGCGGCAGGGCCAGTAAGTCGGTATCCAGCGCTTGCAACACCGGCTCCGGGGTAATAAGGCATAAAATCCAGCGCCACGGCGTGGTTTTCCATGGCGCTGCGGAAGAAGCGGTCGTGGGGATTATGTGGCTTATGGGGAGGCCCGGTCATGGGCGCAGGCCGGCTCAGATGTGCAGGTGCGCGCAAGTATAGCGGATATCGGGTTGCGCTCACCCATCGGGTACCACGCCGAGCGCAGGAGCTGCTTACGTTTCCCCTAACGAACCAGAACCCACAGCCCCGCCACAATAAAGAAAATGGCCGTCACATAACGAACAGTATTCATTGGCAACCGCTGCAACAAGGCCTGACCAAACCAAATCACAGGCACATTGGCGATCAACATACCCAGTGTGGTTCCGAGTGTCACCGGTAAGGGCTGTTGCCATTCCGCTGCGAGTAATACCGTCGCGATCTGGGTTTTATCCCCCAGCTCTGCCAGCGAAAACAGTATCAGCGTGGCAACAAATGCACCCAGGGCCAGAAAGCGGGATTCATCTTCATCGTCTTTGTCAGGTACCAGAATCCACAATCCCATCACCACAAAACTGCCAGACAACAGACCGTCGACCCAGCCATTGCTTAGCCATATTGCCAGGCCGTCCCCCAGCCAACTCCCAAACCAGGCCGACAAGCCATGATTTACCAGAGTCGCCAGAATAATCGCCAGTACAATGGCCCATTTATTACGGAATTTGAGTGTCAGAAACAGCGTCAGCAGTTGGGTTTTATCGCCGATTTCAGCCAGTGCAACCGCGACAGAAGAGGATAAAAAAGCCGAGGAAAACAGCTCGGAAAAGAAAAACGACTCGGGCGTTGTGATCATCTAACGTTACCGGGCGGCAAGACACCAAAGACAAATCCTGGCAGCCACCCATGGAACCAGTATTCGTCTCAGGTCTTGTCCAGCACAGTGTACTTCCGGTGCCATGAGCATGAGGCTCAAGTATGTTGACACAGGATACGAACGTGATTGTTTGTAACAAACAACTAACGCCCGTCAGACTACTCCCCCAAGAGAGGCTGCAATCTAACGCGGAAGGCCGATATTGTCAAAAATATGGGCGAGTCCGGCTTAGTAGCCCATGGTGCGGGATGCACGCTGGCGAGAGTGCTCTGGCTCTGGCAACGCATTAACAAACATATCTATGCAATCGAGGGTTTTCAGTACCGCCAGCAAGTTGGATAAGCTGACACTGTCGGTGCCACCTTCCAGTCGTTTGATCGTCGAACGGCTGACCCTTGCTTCACGCGCTAATTGCTCCTGACTGAGGTTGACCATCAACCTGGCTGCCCGCACCCGCACACCCACTTCGGCCAACAGGTCCGGCATATCCAACTCTTGAAAGTTCATAACAAAACGCGCCCTTAATCTCTGTAATGCCCTGGCTCACCGCCCATGGCAATCACGGTTAAATACAGCCGAATACATCAGGAAACCAGCAGGTTTCTCTGTTCGTCTGTCTGATTCATATAATGTAGGTATAGCTGAAACCTGAAGATTCTCCAGAAAATCGCAGGGCGCAGTACAAATCGTGCTATTGAACAAACGCCAAGGTAAACTCACGGCCCGATATTCAGCTGCTGGAACCTCCATGGCCATCAAGGCAACCATTTGTAAAATCGAGCTGGCTGTATCCGATATGGATCGCCACCATTATCAGACGTACAACCTGACCGTGGCGCAGCACCCTTCTGAGACACTGACCCGTTTAATGACCCGCATTGCGGTATTTGCTTTGAATGCCAGCGATACGCTGGAATTTACCCGTGGACTCAGCACTGATGACGAACCGGAACTGTGGGAAAAAGACTACAGTGATCAAACCCTGCTCTGGATTGAATTGGGACAGCCAGACGAAAAACGCATCCGTAAAGCCTGCCAGAAAGCCCAGCAAGTGCGTATTTATGAATACCATGGTCGTACCGCTCTGCCCTGGTGGGACAGCCTCAAAAATAGCTGCGCCCGCTTTGACAACCTCAGCGTTTACAACCTCGATGCCGATGCTATCGCACAACTGACTTTACTCTACGACCGCACCATGCGCCTGCAAGCCAGTATCCAGGACGCTACCCTGTGGCTCGGTAACGACCAGGGCAGTATCGAAATACAACCACAGCGATTACATCCGCACGATAGCTGACTGTTACGAGCCAGCGCATCGCGGGAACGGATGTCCCCACTAGCTACCAACGCTGTTCATCAACCAGCCGATCAACAGTACCTGCGGCACCGTGATCAACGGCAAAAACAGCGCGATCTTCCAGCTCCGTGTCGTGTCTTTAAGCGACATGATCTCGGTGTAATCCGTTGCAGCACCCGCCATCAGAAAGGTAAAACTGTTACCTGGTGCTGCAGCACGTGTCACCAGATCGGCAGCGATTGGGCTGGAGCCTTCCGAGCACACTTCAATCACGGTGGCCGCCAGCAAGGTCATAAACATCCCGGCGGCCGTTGCGCCAAACCAGGTATTAAAGCTTTCTTCCGGCACAAAGGCCCGCACCAGCGCAACCAGCACCACGCCCAGAAATACCCAGCGCAACACCGACCGCGATTCTTTTAATCCTTGCCAGAACATGGCTGCCAGGCCTGGCAAGCTCCAGTCTTCATCGCGCCAGACCTGCTTCAATATGGCTTTGGCATTTACTGGCTGTGGCTCTTGATGGTGGGGATTGGCAGGTAACACACCCTTCACGACCAGCCGATCAAATATCAGCCCGCTGATCCAGGCAATCACTAACGACGCGGCGATAAAGGTTAATGTCCATTGCAGGCCGATCAGGCCAACCAGAATGAGCGTCAGGGTTAATGAGTTCCATGGGCTGGCAATCAAAAATGCCATTACCTGACCAATACTGGCGCCGCGCTCATACAACTTCATACCAATCATCAAAATGCCGTGATTACAGAGATCGAGCATCAGCCCGGCCAGAGTGGCGCGAAAAATACCCTGCTGCGTCCCTGCCTGTCCCAGTACCGACATCACCAGCTCACGCGGAATCCTCCCGAGCAGACCAACAAAGACAGATGCCGAAATAATCCCCCACCACATGGCGTTGACCATTTCGAATGAGGTGTGCATCAGGGTGGATACCCAGGTTAATCCGACATCGCCCAGTGACAACCAGCCCAGATAACCGGCAACGACAAACAGGCCGCTGCCCCACAATACCCAGTCAAACGAGGCACTCGGGGCACAGCAATCGGCGCCATCTGTCGATTCATCACCGCCGCCACAGCAACTGGAAGATGTGGCCCTGGCCGCTGTTGCAGCCGCCGCAGGTACAAACACAACAGGGCCAGCCGCCACTGCCGGGGCACCACCACAGCAACTGCCTGCCGATACTGCAGCAGGTTCGGTATTGGCTATACCCGATTCACTTAAACAAGATGACTTGCTACTGTCACTGCTACCGCAACAGCGCCCGGATTCACTCATTGTCGACTCCACCATGCCATATATTCAAATGACTATTATTCGCAGCCTGTATAGTGCCGAAAAAGTTAGCCTGAACACAATACTTTCGTCGGGGATACAGCAAGGGAATGGATTTGAACAGAACATACAAGTTCTGCCAGAGCAGCGGCAAATCGATAATTGCCGCGGTGCTTTGATTCTGAGGTGGCTGGCCACTGGCCAGCCACCAACAACTAACAACCAACAACCAACAACCAACAACCAACAACCAACAACTGACAATAACTACAAACTGACCACGACCGCATCAGCGCTGCGTTTGGCCTTGTTGCGAGCTTGTTCCTCTGACTCAGCCCGAGCCAACGCCACACCGAGACGTCGCTTGCCCTGTACTTCCGGTTTGCCAAACAGACGCAGCTGGGTATCGGCTTCCATCATGGCGGTAAACAGGTTGCCGTATTGCATCGTACCTGACTGCCCCTCCACCAGCACTACCGCTGATGCCGACGGCCCGAACTGGCGAATCGACGGAATCGGCAATCCGAGAATCGCCCGAGCGTGCAAGGCAAACTCTGACAGGTCTTGTGAAATCAGCGTTACCAGCCCGGTATCGTGTGGGCGTGGTGAGACCTCACTGAAAATCACCTCGTCACCTTTCACAAACAATTCAACGCCATACAGCCCCCAACCACCCAGCTCACTGGTCACCGTGGTCGCAATGGCTTGCGCCTGTTGTAACGCGGCAGCGGTCATTTGCTGTGGCTGCCAGGATTCCTGGTAGTCGCCGTCTTGCTGGCGATGCCCAATCGGCTCACAGAAACTGGTCAATGTACCGCCTGCACCATCACTATGACGGATAGTTAACAAGGTGATTTCAAAGTCAAAATCGACAAAGCCTTCAACAATCACCTTGCCCTGCCCGGCACGCCCACCTTCCTGGGCATAACGCCAGGCCGCAGCCAGCTCGTCGGCCGTGCGGACAAAACTTTGTCCTTTACCTGAGGAGCTCATGATGGGCTTGATCAGACAGGGTAAACCGATCGTTTCCACCGCGGCGTAAAATTCACTTTCTGAGGCAGCAAAACGATAACTTGATGTGGGCACCCCCAAGGTTTCTGCCGCCAGACAACGGATACCTTCCCGGTTCATGGTCAGCTGGGTTGCCCGCGCCGTCGGCACTACGTGAAAACCTTCGCTTTCCAGTTCGGCCAGGGTTGCCGTTGCAATGGCTTCGATTTCCGGCACGATCAGAGCCGGTTGCTCCTGCTGGATCACCGCACGCAAGGCCTGACCATCAAGCATATTGATCACATGACAGCGATCTGCAACCTGCATCGCCGGCGCATTGGCGTAACGATCAACGGCAATCACTTCACAACCCAGGCGCTGCAGTTCAATCACCACTTCCTTGCCGAGCTCGCCCGAGCCACACAACAGCACCCGGGTTGCTGTCGCAGAAAAAGGAGTACCGATAACCGGTGGATTCAGGGCAGCAGTCACATCAGACATAATCAGATTCTCTAGCAGATTATCAGGCAAACAGGCCAGCAAGAGAGCTGCCACAGCAGCCGTCACTCATGGCAATAAAAAACAAACCAAACAACAATGAATAAAATCGACACATCAGGGTGCCGTATGCAAAAGACTCAGGAAGGGGGCGTGATAACAAATACGTTGCCGGATGCTTGCTCTCGCTGTTGACACAGGGCCAGCACATCACGCTTTTCAGGATTGGTCATTCGTCCCCAGCGACTGATTTCCAGTCCGGTACGATAACAGCCCTGACAAATGTCCTGGTTATCCAGCACACACACGTGCACACAAGGGGATTTGACCGGTAAACCAGTTCCGGCAGATGGCGTCGTATCCGTAGACAAGTACGGCCTCCAGCAGCAGTCAGCAAAACGTGAATGCTACCTGCTGGGCCAGATCAGAACAAGACGATTGAATTACACGTCTTCAGGATCTTCTGCGGTGGCGGGCGCCACGCTCCCCAAAGCGATGTTCGAGGAGAAATAACGGTTCATCATTTCAGCGGTGATATAGGCCGTCAGCCCCCAGATCTGGAAACGCTCATACATCCAGGTAGGCATACGGATCCCTTCACGATGAAAATAATCAGAGGGCGGTTGATTAAAAAAGGTCAGCGGCACATGGAACAAGCAATCCAGCTCACGAGGGTCGGCTGTCAATGCCACATCATGTGGGATAACGGCCAATACCGGTGTCACCAGAAAGCCGAACTTGGAGACTACCTGATCCAGTATACCCACCACTTTGACATGCTCTGGAGCCAGCCCGACTTCTTCGTGAGCTTCACGCAGTGCCGTCGCGATCAGATCAGTATCTACCTCATCCCGTTTGCCTCCAGGAAAAGCCACTTCACCCTGATGGGTTGGCATGCCCTGTGCGCGACGGGTTAATAATAATGATGGCTGATGGGGATGATCGGTAACAGCAACCAGAACCGCTGCTTCACGCAGACCGGCACGGGAGAAGTGTCGGGGTTCATGGTCCTGCCACTCCTGGGATAATCGTAAAAAAAGGTCGTATTGATTCATGTTTAACAGTTTAGTAGGGCGATCTTGTAATCGCCAAAAAAAGAGCCAGAAATTATTCCAGCACCGGACAACCGGCTAAAGCAGATTATATGCCAAAACATTCCCTATGATGAGTAAATATAGTCATTTTTTAAAAAATCAACTAGACGTCAGTCCAAACCGATGGGCACCTGATCACTCAGTATCCCGCTCCTTCACTGCGGCAGAGATACCGGAAGAAATACCGGACAACCACCGCAGCGGGATGCGCGGTTTCCGCAGCCGGGCAGGAATGAACAAGGTATACTCACGACAAGTGTCTGATTGACCGGCCAGACCATCACCAGAGCATCGGCAAATCACAATGAGGACGGGATGAAATACTGCAGCGAGTGCGCCAATATCATCGAGCGACGCATCCCCGAAGGGGACAACCATGAACGCGATGTATGCAGCGTTTGCGATACCATATTCTACAGCAACCCCCGGATTGTCGCTGGCACATTACCTGTGTATCAAGGCAAGATTTTGCTCTGCAAACGCGCTATTGAACCCCGGTTGGGCTACTGGACCTTGCCCGGTGGTTTTATGGAAAACGACGAAGGTACCGAGCAGGCAGCCTTGCGGGAAACCTGGGAAGAAGCCTACGCCAAGGTTAATATCACGTCGCTGTTCAGCATGATTTCCGTCACCCATATCAGTCAGGTGCATCTGTTTTTTCTGGCAGATTTACCTACGCCCGAGTTTTCATCCGGCCCGGAAAGTCTGGAAGTTGCCCTATTCGCTCCCGAAGATATTCCCTGGCAGTCGCTGGCATTCGCTACCGTCGAACAGACATTACGACGCTATCTCGACAATCCACATCCAGCTCAACCACACATTTTCAATATCAGCCGCAACCGGCTGAGCAGCGAGCCGGAGTAATCCGGCACCTTGGCGCAAGAGTCAGGGTAATTCAGACTCATCCACCAGCCTGACCAGATCAAATGCCGGCTCTTCGTACGGGTGTGCCAGCCGCAAGGCTGCCAGCACCGCCCGGACAGAATCGTCGGCAGAGACCAGTTCAACCCGGTATTCATCAACCCGGGTCAACTGCCCGGACTGGCCGAGATAAGGGTTAGCCGCAGTGGACGGACAAAATTGCCCGGTTCCCAGCACTTGCCAGCAACATTGGCTGTATTCCCCCAACTGGCCACCACCAGCGGCAAACACCGCTTGCTTCACCGATGCCAGATGGCTGACTGGCACGTAAAACCCCACTTTGTACATATACTTCTCCTGTCGGTTTCAACTCAGCTATCGGTCAGTTGCTCCAACCCCGTCAAGATGATGAGTGCCTGTTCACGGCTGTCGCCACAAAAATCGGCTTCCGCCTGAAACTGCCCGCACACCTGCGGCCGTTCCGGTGAAGCAAAGATACGGCAGAGATTATCATCTGCCAGCTGAATACAACGTTCCCCTGCCCGTTTGCCATCAGGCATACCGGGGATCGGCGCACTGATCGACGGTGCGATACAGCAAGCTCCACAACCAAGTCGACATTCCAAATACCATGCTCCTATCAACAACGATCAACAATCAGACCAACACATTACCAGGCCACTCAACCAGGCCACTCAAGCTCATACCATCCGGAAACGATACGCCACACTGACTCCCATACCAGAGGTCGAGGCAATTCACACAACGCAACAAAGCGCGGCAGCAACACCCGGCATGGCCGTTTCATACCCTTGCCATCCAGCGCCCTGTGGTTTAGCCTTCCGGCACTATTTATGTATCCAGGACGTCAATCCATGAAGGCTATTGCTTTTCGCCCGGTTTGTACGCTAGCGCTGCTGGCTTCCAGTCAACTGGCCTTTGCAGCAGACAGCAGTGAGGACGACCACACCAACTTTCGGGTTGGTCTGGCAGCCACTACGCTGGATATTGATCCTGGGGCGGATTACTTCACGGATGCTGGCGACACAGGCATGTCGCTGTTTGCTGAATACCCCCAGTCGGATCACACCGCCACACGTTTTTTAGTCTACCGCATACATCAGGATGGCAAGGATGTTACCGGCTTTGAGACCCAATTAATGTGGGGGTGGGGTTTGTCCCAACCCGGCTTTCGTCTTTATACCGGCCCGGCCTGGCACCGTGAAAAGATTGCCTTGCAGGGTAACAACGGCCGCCGAACCGGCGTATTTAATGGCTGGGGCTGGCAAATCGGCACCGGCTATCAGCTCGGGGCTGTCACGCTCGATATTGCCGGTACTTTCCGTGACGACCAGGATTATCGCAACCAGAATCGACGCACAGGCGCTTCCGGGCAACGCCCGAACGTCTGGCTGACCAGTGCCCTGATCAGCTATCGCTTTTAATTCAGATCCGTTTACTTGAAGCGCTTGGCCCCAGGCGCTTGCCATTTGGGAATGTTATGACCAACCCTGTCACCGTCCGCTATATGTCCCGCTCCGAAATTGAAAGCCTGATGTACAGCCTGACGGCTGATTCCGATAATGAGCAGGCCCAGTTGTTTGAGGCCATTACTCGCCGGTTACTGGAAATTCTGGAGTCAGAGAATCGCTAGCGAGCCTCTGATTCCATCCAATACTTACTCTTTGCCTTTGCCTTTGACACCCAGTCGCTGTTCCAGCTGCTGACACAGTATTTTCAGTGCCTTGATTCTGGCAAAACGTTTGCTGTTGGCTTCAATCAGGTGCCATGGTGCAACCTCGGTACTGGTGCGCTCCACCATATCATTTACTGCCTGCTCATAATCAACCCAGCGCTCCCGGTTACGGTAGTCTTCGTCAGTAATCTTATGGCGCTTGTAGCTGATGGTTTCGCGTTCCTTGAAACGCTTGAGCTGTTCGTCCGCATCGATATGCAGCCAGAATTTCACCACGACCGTTCCGTGCTCAACCAGCTGTGATTCAAAATCATTGATCTCACTGTAGGCCCGCAACCATTCAGATCGGCTGGCCAGGCCCTCTACCCGTTCAACCAGTACTCGCCCATACCAGCTGCGATCGTACATGGTTACTCGTCCATCACGGGGAATATGACGCCAGAACCGCCAGAGATAATGATGGGCGTTTTCTTCATCCGTTGGAGCCGCAATCGGTATGATCTGATAATTACGGGCATCCAGCGCAGGGACAATACGGCGAATCAGACCGCCTTTGCCTGCGGCATCCCATCCTTCCAGCACAATCACCATGGAGACCTGCTGCTCATAGGCTCGCCGTGCCAGTAACGACAACTTGCCTTGCCAGTGCTCCAGCTTCTGACGATAGGTGCTTTTGTCGAGTGACTGATCCATATCCAGATTCCCCAGCAGGGTTTTCTGACGGTGAATCAGTGCCACAGTCTCGCTGTTTTCGTCGTCCTGGGCGGCATCGCTATGGGCATGTAACGTCAGATGCTGCTGTATCCGCTCCAGCAAATGGTTGGCCACCGTGATATCGCGATAGTTGGGGTCCGCGCTTTCAATCACCACCCAGGGGGCTTCGGCGGTGCTGGTCTGGCGCAGGGTATGTTCTGCCGTTGAGCGAAAGTCGTCATACAGGGCCAGGTGAAGCTTGTCTTTTTCAGTAACACGCCAGGCCGTTGCCGGGTCCGATGCCAGTTGCTGCAAGCGCAATTGCTGCTGGTCTTTCGACAAATGCAGCCAGAGCTTGATAACCAGTGCGCCATCCTCAACCAACATACGCTCAAAGATGCGAATGTGCGCCAGATAACCATCCAGCTCAATGTCGTTCAGAGTCTTGTCGACCCGCAAGGCAATCGGGTCGCTGTACCAGGAGCCGATATACAGCCCGATACGACCCTTCTGCGGCAGAGCCTGCCAGAAGCGCCAGTAATCCGGACGTTCGCGCTCATCCTGGGTTTTATCATCAAATGCCAGCGTGCGCAGATAACGAGGATCCAGCCATTCGTTCAGACGATTGACCAACACCCCCTTGCCGGCACCATCACTGCCGGAGACCAGCACAATAACCGGAAAATCGGCCTGGCTCAGTGTCCGCTGCATTTCCAGTAACTGGGTGCGTAATTCCGGAACCCGTTTATCAAATTCCTCACGAGACAGTGCCTGCCCCAGTTCTGCAACCTCAAACATAGTCTCTCCATTCCAGTGTCTATCGAGCGAATAGTGTGCGCGCAATCCAGGCAAGCACAATGTCTTATTTTTGCAGCATTCAGCAGAACTGCAATGATCAGCATCAGCAGCCGATAACGACGATGAACCCGGGTTGGCACTGGTTACAGTGATATTTTCAGCGCGGAAAAATCATTGCAAGGCAGAACAGGACGACCGCAGAACGAGACAGCCAGGCATAAAAAAGCCCCGGTTGGGCCAAATCCAACCGAGGCAATCTTCTTCCTGAGCACAGAAGACGTGAAGCTTATTCGTCAGAACCCAACACACCAAAGATTTGCAGCAGGCTGACGAACAAGTTGTACAAAGAGACATACAAAGAAACGGTTGCCATGATGTAGTTGGTTTCACCACCATGCAGAATATTACTGGTTTCGTAAGCAATCAGGCCGCTCATCAGAATGACAAACATGCCAGAGACCGCCAGTGACAAGGCCGGCAACTCAAACAGGAAAGCACCCAATGCCAGCACAAACGCCATGATAATACCGACCATCAGGGTTTTTCCCCAACCGGACAGGTCTTTACCAGTCGACAGCACCCAGCCAGACATACCAAAGAAAATCAGACCGGTTGTACCCAGTGCACTCATGATAATGCCGCTACCACCAGGAATGCTGGCGTACATCGACAGAATAGGTCCCAGGGTGTAACCCATAAACCCGGTCAGGGCGAACACAGACAAGATACCGACCGCGCTTTCCTTGGTTTTGTGTACCAGGAACAGCAAACCAAAATAACCAACCAGCGTCAGAATAAAGCCAGGGTGTGGCCAGCCCATCGACATGGAGGTACCCGCCACCGCCGCACTGAACAACAGCGTCATGGACAGCAGCATATAGGTATTACGCAGAACCTTGCGGCCAGCAGCCTGATCCTGAAAATCTTCCATCGGTACAGCGGTAGCGTCAGCTCGCGATGGTTTGGTGTAATAATCTGGACGACTCATACAGTTTCTCCTGATGAATACTAGTTAGAGCGTGTTTGGAGCGGTTTTCATTGTAGAAAGCATTGTACGGAGCAGCAATAAAAAATAATATTCGAATTATCTTTTACTCATTGCTCGGTTTTTTCGATCTATGCACCGCATAAACTACAAGCATTTACAGTACTTTCATAGTGTTGCGACGGAAGGCAGCATTCAGCTGGCAGCGATACGGCTGAGCGTCACTCCTCAAACCATCAGCGGCCAGTTAAAAATACTGGAAGATGACCTCGGCGTCGCCCTGTTTGCCAAGTCTGGCCGTGGCCTGGAATTGACCGACGCCGGTCGGGTGGCACTGGATTACAGCCGACAAATATTCCAGCTCGGGGATGAGTTACAAGAAGTGATGAATCTTGGCATCACCGAACGGCCTTCCGAATTTCGAGTGGGTATTGTCGATGCGTTACCCAAATCCATCGCTCACCGGCTGCTGAGCCCGGCCATGTTGTTGCCCGGCACCATGCGGATTGTCTGCCATGAAGAACAAATGTCGTCGCTATTGGGAGAATTGGCGGTACACCGGCTGGATTTGATATTGGCCGACAGCCCAATTCCTCCGGGTATGAACATCCGCTGCTTTAACCACCTGCTCGGTCGCAGCCGACTAGCCTGCTTCGCCACCCCGGAGCTGGTACAACAGCAGCAAGGTAAACGGACTTTTCCCGATATGCTGAACGAAGCCCCGGTTCTGCTGCCCACCGACACCGCCTCCGGCTTACGTACCGACCTGCTGAGCTGGTTTAACCATACCGGTATCGCCGTCAGAATTGCCGGAGAATTTGACGACTCGGCACTGTTAAAAGCCTTTGGTAGCCAGGGTCATGGCTACTTTTTTGCGCCCGATGTCATTCGCGAAGAAATTTGCGCCAAATACCAGGTGCGCTGCGTCGGCACAGTCAAAGAACTGATGCAGGAGTTTTATGCAATTTCAGCAGAACGCCGTATCAGTCATCAGGCGGTCGCTGCCATCACCCGGCAAACACCGCTCGGTGAAATCGGCTGAGATACCAGAATAATCAATACTCTACTCTGCTACCAGGACTTCCGCCCGCCAGTTGCCTGTCTCACCGCCCAGAGTGTGGGCCAGGCGTGGCAACAGCGCTTCCATCCGTGCTTTCAGGGTATAAGGCGGGTTGATCAGAATCATGCCGGAAGCGGTCATGCCCCGCTCCTCGGTATCCGCCGCAATGCCCAGTTCAAACAACTGGATATTACGTATCCTCGAAGACTGGAATGCCCGTTCCAACTGGTCGATACGGTGCCGTTCCACAACCGGATACCACAACGCATAGGTTGCCGTTGCCATGCGGCGGTACGCTGCGACCAGGGTCTCAACCACAGTGTGATAATCGGTTTTGATTTCATACGGTGGGTCCATCAATACCAGACCGCGCTTGATATGGGTCGGTAACAGCGCGATCAACCCTGCGAATCCGTCTTCTCCCCGTACCTGAACACGGCGATCCCGTTGCATCATTTGTTCCAGAATAGCCAGATCCTGAGGATGTAGTTCATACAAGAATGCCCGGTCCTGCGGCCGTAAATAATGCTGCCCAAACCAGGGAGAACCCGGATAGACAGGTTCTTCTGCGGCTTGCTGGCACTGACCGACCGCGTCCAGATAAGCACCCAGCTCAGGCCAGTCGGCTGCCGCCAAGCGGCCAATTCCAGTGCGATATTCTTCATTTTTTATCGCTTCGACTGATTCCAGCAAATAAACACCAGCCGCTGCATGGGTATCGATATAAACAAACGGCTTGTCCTTGCGCTGCAGATACTCCAGCACTTCAACCTGAATCAGATGTTTGAGTACATCGGCAAAATTACCCGCATGAAACGAATGGCGATAACTGAGCATAAACACTCCGGTTGGTTAACAATCACTGCGTCCTGCTCCGTTACAAGCAAACGCCATAGTCATAAAACAAGAATGCCGCGGCCTCCATAAGAAACCGCGGCATTTAGCAGATCAGACCCCGATCAAGGACGGTCGTCGACCTCTTCTTCTGTTTCCGGTGGAATCAGATCTTCACGGCTGAGTTTCATCAACACCAGAATATTCACCGCGACATAGATCGACGAATAAGTACCCACCAACACACCGATCATCAGTGCCAGGGCAAAGTTATGGATCAGCTCGCCCCCGACTACCAGCAACGCCAGCAGTACCAATGCCGTCGTGATCGATGTCATCAGCGTCCGGTCCAGCGTCTGGTTCAGGGATTCGTTCATGATACCCAGAGCATCACTGCGGCGCAGAATGCGGAAATTTTCCCGAATCCGGTCAGCCACCACAATGGTATCGTTCAAGGAATAACCAATCACCGCCAGCACTGCTGCCAGTACCGTCAGGTCAAACTCCCACTGGAACAGCGAGAACAGCCCCAGAATGATCATCACATCATGGAACAGGGCAAATACTGCCCCCACCGAGAATTTGAACTGAAAGCGGGCCGCAACGTAAATCATTACAACCGTCAGAGCCAGCAGTAATGCCAGCCCGCCCTGATCACGCAATTCTTCACCGACATTAGCCCCCACAAACTCACTACGCTTCAGGGTCAGGGAATTACCCTCTGCGGAAGCCTGCAGTATATCCAGCACCTCGTTACCGAGATTGTCCCGGAAGGCTTCTGACATCCGCACCAGAATGTCGGTCTCAGAACCAAAGTTCTGCACCGTCACACCACTGTAGCCGGCCTCATCCAGTGCCGCGGAAATATCATCCAGCGGCTGAGGCGTTGCATACTGGACTTCCAGCAAGGTACCGCCGGTAAAATCCAGGCCAAAGTTCAAGCCCTGTACTGCCAATGAACCAATCGATACCACCAGCAACAAGCCGGACAGCACCATGGCTCCCATACGCAAGCGCATAAAATCGAAGGATTTTTTCATCAGACCTTACCTCCGATAGACAGGGACTCAAGACGGCGGCCACCATAAATAGCGTTGGCCAGTGCCCGCGTCAGCATGATAGCGGTAAACATGGAAGTGATGATCCCGAACGACAGGGTTACGGCAAAACCCTTCACCGGCCCAGTGCCTGCGGCAAACAGAATGACCGCCACAATCAGCGTGGTCAGGTTGGCATCAAGAATTGTTACAAAAGCCCGGTTATAGCCTTCATGAATGGCTTGCTGCGGTGATCGTCCAGCCCGTAATTCTTCACGAATACGAGAGAAAATCAGCACATTGGCATCCACCGCCATACCCACCGTCAAGACGATACCGGCAATCCCCGGCAAGGTCAGCGTCGCACCGACAATGCTCATCATGGCAATCAATACGACTACGTTTGCCATCAGCGCCACATTGGCAATCATGCCAAACGCCCGGTAGTACACCACCATCAGTACCAGCACCATAGCCAGGCCAAGAATGACCGAGTTAACACCCATCTCGATATTTTCTTTACCCAGGCTTGGGCCAACCGTGCGTTCTTCAACGAAGTACATCGGTGCCGCCAGTGCCCCTGCCCGTAACAGCAAGGCCAGTTCAGAGGCTTCGGCAGACTCCAGGCCGGTAATCCGGAAACTGGAACCCAGCGTGCTCTGAATGGTTGCCAGAGAAATAATTGATTTCTCGACCACCTGGATGGTTTTTGTCATTTCGACACCATCGACCATTTCATAACTGGTTTGTGGCTTGCGCTCAACAAACAGCACGGCCATACGACGCTTGATCGACTTGCGGGTCACCTGGGTCATGATCGCGCCACCCTTGGAGTCCAGGTCGATATTCACTTGCGGGAAGCCGTTTTCATCAAAGGATGACTGTGCATTGGTCACATGATCACCCGTGGCAATCACGGTCTTTTCCAAACGCGCAGTACGGAACTGATCCGTGCGGAACAAATATTCTTCTGTTGTAAACCGGTTGGCACCCGGATCGGCTTCAAGACGGAACTCCAGGTTGGCAGCCTTGCCAAGAATTTTCTTCGCTTCGGCAGTATCCTGAACACCCGGCAACTCCACCACAATACGGTTACGACCCTGACGTTGTACCAGTGGCTCGGCAACCCCCAGCTCATTCACCCGATTACGTAATGTGGTCAGGTTTTGCTTGAGGGCGTAATCTTCCATTTCCTTGATTTTCTGTTCGCTGATGGTCAGTTCCAGACCATACTGATCAGCAACTTTGATTTCTTCGCGCCAGAATTCCGGGTACTCACGAATCAGAAAGCTGTTTGCCTCATCCCGAACAGCGACATCCACAAACTGCAGTACCAGCTTGTCGCCATTCACCAGCACCCGGCGATACTTGATCCCCTCTTCGCGCAAACGGGTGCGTAATTCTTCACGATAATTTTTTACACGGCTCGCCAGGTAGTCATCCATGTCCACTTCCATCAGGAAATGCACACCACCACTCAGATCCAGCCCCAGTGTCATCGGGCCAGCCCCCAGCGACAGCAACCAGTCAGGGGTTGTCGGAGCCAGGTTCAGCGCCACGATATAGTCATCACCCAGTTCCCGTTGTACCAGGTCCTTGGCAGCCAACTGCTGACCCGAACTGCCAATCCGGAACAACGCACTGCTGCCATTCACTTCATCGCCCAGTACATCAACACTGTTGTCTGCCAGGATAGTACGGACTCGGGACATCAGGCTGGCGGACATTTCGGCACCGGCACGGGTAGGTGTGACCTGTACAGCCGGGTCCGGCGGATACAGGTTAGGTGCGGCATAAACCGCCGCAAGCGCCAATACCACCAGTATCAGCAAGTTTTTCCAGAGGGGATACTTATTGAGCATAATCTGCCCTTATGAAAACTCGATTCGGATGTGCCAGCAGTTGTAACACCACCACTGACAGCATCAGGAAAGATCAGCCCAAAACGTCTTTGATCGTGCCTTTTGGCAGCACCATGGTGACGGCTACTTTTTGTACCGGCAATTCAATGCCGTTCGCCACTTCCATGACCACAAAATCTTCTGTGACCTTGGTTACTTTACCCAGCATGCCACCAGCCATAACCACTTCATCGCCCTTGGTCAGGTTGGTAATCAGGTTTTTGTGTTCTTTCTGACGCTTGCTTTGTGGACGCCATAGCAAGAAGTAGAAAATCAGCAGGAAACCACCCAGGAACACCAGCTGACCAGTAATACCCATTGGTGCTTCCGCACCTTCTGCCATCGCAAACCCGGAAAAGGTCAACGCCATCACAGCAAACAAAGCTTTCATGAAATACATTCTCCAAAAACAACCGACGCTCCCAACAGGGTAAAGCGACATGATTTTTATGATGTGCGCAATTCCGGGCTGACAAATCCTGAGCCTGCGCATGAAGATACCCGCCAGTATCCAAACCGGTCAGCCAGTTTGCGATATGGGGCTAAAAGCCGTACACCACAAGTCTGACCACCAGGATTATTTTTCCAGCGCTGGCGTTGTGCCACCACGTTTGGCGTAGAAATCATCAACAAAGGCCGCAAATGTACCTTCTTCGAGGGAGCGGCGCAAACCGTCCATCAATGTCTGGTAATAATGAAGATTATGAATACTGTTTAACGTAGCCCCTTGTATTTCCCTACATTTATCAAGGTGATACAGATAAGCGCGGCTATAATTCCGACAGGTGTAGCACTGGCATTCCGGATCAATCGGACCGGTATCATTACGATTGGCAGCGTTCCGCAATTTCACCACACCAAACGACGTAAACAGATGGCCATTACGGGCATTACGGGTTGGCATCACGCAATCAAACATATCCACACCACGACGCACCCCTTCGACCAGGTCTTCCGGCTTGCCAACGCCCATCAAATAGCGTGGTTTGTCCTGTGGCATTTTGGGGGCAACATGGGCCAGCACCCGCATCATATCGGGTTTGGGTTCCCCGACACTCAGGCCACCAATGGCATAACCGTCGAAATCAATGTCGAGCAAGCCTTGCAAGGATTCATCCCGCAACGATTCGTACATGCCGCCCTGAATAATGCCAAACAGGGCCGACGGATTATCACCATGGGCTGCCTTGGAGCGTTTTGCCCAACGTAATGACAACCGCATGGAATCCGCAGCTTCCTGTTCCGTGGCAGGGTACGGCGTGCATTCGTCAAAAATCATCACAATGTCGGAGCCAAGATCACGCTGCACTGCCATCGAGCTTTCCGGTGTCATCAAGACGCGATCGCCATTCACCGGCGACTGGAAGGTCACACCTTCTTCCGTGATTTTGCGCATATCGCCGAGGCTGAATACCTGAAAACCGCCTGAGTCCGTCAGGATCGGTTTTTTCCAGCCCATAAAACCATGCAGACCGCCATGCTGCTTGATCACTTCCGTGCCGGGACGCAACATCAAGTGAAACGTATTACCCAGAATAATTTCGGCGCCGAGGTCTTCGACCTGATCTGGATTCAACCCCTTGACCGAGCCATAAGTGCCAACCGGCATAAACGCTGGAGTCTGGATATCCCCCCGAGGAAATGACACGGTGCCACGGCGGGCGTGACTGTGCTCATCGGAGGCGTGCAGGGTAAAGCTCATGGCGCACTGGCGCGCTGGGGTCTCGGATGTCATTCAGACTCCTGTGGGGCAATAGAATCAGCGGGAAAATGGGTAGCAGCGATCGCTTGCGATGTATTCTGAGCCGCCACGAATGGTCGCGACAGAAACATGGCATCGCCATAGCTGTAAAAACGATAACCGGCAGTCACGGCATGCCGATAGGCGTCGAGTGTGTGTTGCTGTCCGGCAAACGCCGATACCAGCATAATAAGTGTGGATTCTGGCAAGTGAAAATTGGTGACGATTGCATCCACCGAACGGAACTGATAACCAGGATAGATAAAGATCCGGCTATCGCCATAAAACGGCGCTATTTCTCCGCTTTGGCTGGCACTTTCCAGACTGCGCACCGAAGTCGTACCGACCGCAATCACTCGCTTGCCAGCTGCTCGCGTCGCCTTCACCGCTGCCACGACATGCTCATCAACTTCGATGTACTCGGCGTGCATCTGGTGTTCCAGCACATTATCTACCTTGACCGGCTGAAAAGTACCCGCCCCGACATGCAGCGTAACAAACGCCAACTGCACGCCTTTCTCACGCAAAGCGGCCAGCATTGGCTCATCAAAATGTAACCCGGCCGTCGGAGCCGCTACCGCTCCAGGCTTTTCGGCATACACGGTCTGGTAACGCTGGCGGTCAAAATCATTGTCTTCCCGCTCCATATAATGGGGTAACGGAATATGCCCGGCCCGTTCCAGTAATGCCAACAAGGTCTCGTCGGTAACAAAGTGCAGATGGAACAGATTGGCTTCCCGGCCGATTACCTCCACAACGCACCCGGCAATCAACAGCGTCTGGCCAGGTTTGGGGGAACGTGATGCCCGGACATGAGCCAGCACGTTTGTACCTTCGAGCAGACGCTCGACAAGCACTTCGACTTTACCGCCCGAGCTTTTTTCACCAAAAAGCCGCGCCGGAATCACCTGGGTATTGTTAAAGACCAGTAGATCACCTGCTTCCACCTGCTCCAACAGGTCGGTAAAACAGGCATCGGTGGTCTGACCACTGACACCATCAAGCATCAGCAAACGGGATCCACTGCGTTGCTCGGTCGGATAACGAGCAATCAGCTCGTCCGGGAGTTCAAAACTGAAATCGCTGGTTTTCATGATGTCTATCGATTGCAAGAAAGAGGGATTGCCCGCCGCTGCACGCTATCATGCACTTTCGTTCGGGCAATAATGACCTCAAGGTTACCCAACAAGTCCGGCTAAGTTAAGAAATAACTTAAAATAATATTTGACAGAAAAATTTTCGACTGTAATATACGCGGCCACTGACAACTACTAAGCCAGAGTGGCGAAATTGGTAGACGCAGGGGATTCAAAATCCCCCGCCCTAGCGGGTGTGCCGGTTCGAGTCCGGCCTCTGGTACCAGAATGATTGTAGTTGTCAGCGGATTGCAAAATCCAAGCCCAGGTGGTGGAATTGGTAGACACGCTGTGTTCAGGTCGCAGTGAGCTATGCTCGTGGGAGTTCGAGTCTCCCCC